>JAYEOM010000083.1:0-12155 GCA_034722955.1 Campylobacterota bacterium | reverse complement strand
TGATCTTCTTTTCTACTCTATATCTATTGGAGAAAAAATTCAACATATCCTTATTTGTAGTAGTCAAAATGGCAATATATGGATACCTTTTCTTGAAATTTTCTAATTTGTGACTATCGTGTTTTATATCTGATGTTGTTTCTGCTACAAGTGAAATAGAAACTATCAAAAAAACTATCAAAATATTTCTCATTCTACTCCATATTCATTCTGTTACAGTAATTTTTTATACACAGTTACTCCATTTAATCCAAACTTATGGCGAGTTGAGCATGATACAAAACTCCAATTGTTAGATAAAAATAGAGGGGAAACCCACCCTCCCAAACTCTTTAGTGTTATTTTAGTATTATTCTTGACAAGTGTCAAGCATTCCATCTACTCCTCCCCACCCATCCCATACTGATAAGCAAACTTATGTTTCAAAAAATCTTTTGTTGTATCCGAGAGCACCCGACGGTTTTCCGAGCCAATTACTATATGAATTCTAGCTCTTTGAAGATCTTTGCGACTGTCTTATTTTTTGATTCACTTCCGCCATAAATGTAATTTAATACCAATTTGCTAACTTCAAACTATCCACTCTCTCAAACTCTTTGAGGTTACGAGTTACCAAAGTGTGATTATTTGCTCTTGCACAGCCTGCTATTAGTATATCCATTGGACCTATAGATCGTCCAATTTTTTCAAGACTCGCTCTAATTTGAGCTGATTCTTTAGCTTCTTTTTGAGTAAAATCTAATATATTCACTTGCTGTAATAGTTGATTTAATTGCTCTAGTAAATACATATTAAAACTCTTCTCTTTTAATATCTTCGGCTTTGTTCTCTCTGATCTCATCTATCGTTGGGAAACTGCTCCAACTTCCAGAGAGTTGTTTGATATTAGGATTCCATTTACTGTTGACTTTTTCTTCTAAGACACTCGATATATATTTACTGATTGACAAATTTAATGAATCAGCCATATCTTTAATTTGAGTCTCTAAAGTAGGGTCAATATTGATAGTTACTTGTGCCATATTTACTCCTTTGTTGCAATATATACTATTATATGTGTTTGTATATTAAATATTGATAAAGCATCATAGCTACTCCGACTCCTCCCCACCCATCCCATACTGATAAGAAAACTTATGTTTCAAAAAGTCTTTTGGGCTGGTTTGGATGCGGTCTAGCCAGTTGGTGTTGTTTTGTTGTTGGGTTTGGGTTGACTCCTCTTGGGTCTGCTCTTCGCCTTTGTTTTCGCTGTTGTCATAGACTATCTCATCAGCTCCCAAGGCACCTACTCCCTGCTTGCCATCATTCTCTACATCTTTGAGTTCTTTTCTAGCGATTGCCAATGCTTTGTTGCTTTGAGCCTCTTTGAAGTCAGGTTGCATCTGTAGGGCTATATCGTACGCTTTGATAGCCTCTTCGTACTCTCCTTGCATCAAAAGGCTATTGCCTAGATTGTACTTGGCTTGGGGGCTACTGAAGGTGGCGTAGATGGCTTGGGATTTTTTGAACTCTCCTGCTTTGTAGAGTGAGGCTGCTTTGTAGAGTGCGTCATCGAATGCTTTGGCGGCACTGCTGTACTCTTGGTTTTTGTAGTGGTAGTAGCCTCTCTGGTCGTTTGTGACCCATAGCTCTATGAAACTTCCTCGAAAGCCAAAGAGTAGCCATAATACAATAGCTACACTCACCACATAGAGAGGCACTATCGTGGGTTTTTCCTCTATTGGATTTCTCCAAAAACTTGGAAGTGGTGCTTTAGCTCCACCCTTAGACGAGGCTAAAGCCATCGTTTCCGATAAGTTTAGCAATATGCCTATCATCGTTTTTATACTCTTCATGAGACCCTCCAAACTTCGGCTATAAACCCTCGTCTAAACCAAAAAAGTAGCAGAAGCAAGATAAGAGGCAAGAGCAGATATCCACCATCCTTATAGTGACTACTCTCCAAGCCTTGAGGGGTCTCAAATGATCTCTCTGTCCACGCGTTGAGCTGCTCTATATCACTATCATCTATAGTAATCTCTTGGATATTGGCATTGAGGATATTTGCACTCTTTTGCATCTGCTGTAGATTGAGTAGCTCCTTAGAAGCCACCGCTAAAAAGAGTATCTGAGGAGAGAACTCTAGTCTCTTCATATCTTTAACTATGGCAGGTTCACTGGAATCCGTCAATACTATGATAGTACCACCTGTAGTAGTGAACTGCTTAGATGCTATTGTCAGAGCTTTACCTAAGTCATCACCCTCTTTGGGCATAATCTCTGGGTCAAGAGAGTTGGCAAAGAGTGTGAGGATATTGTGGTCAGCAGTGAGTGGTAGTACGAGGTGTGAACTACCACTATAGGCTATGAGTGCCGCTTTGGTATCAGAGCGAAGTGCTAGAAAATCTTTCATCTTGAACCTAGCTCGCTCTAGCCTCGATGGGGTGAGGTCAGAGGTCATCATACTAGGAGATACTTTGATGAGGAAGACCACCTCTGCTTTGTCTTTGGCAAAAGGCTCTGGTTTGAGCTGCCAGCTAGGACCACTGAGAGCTACTATCATCAGCGTCCAGAGCAGACCCAAAAACCAAGGTGCTTCTATCTTGGAATGGTTTTGCTGAGGTGTGAGGAGTAGATGCTCTAGGAGTTTTGGATTGACCAGTTTTTTCCATCTTCTTCTATCGTTTTGTTGATGAAGTAGCCAGTAGACAAAAGCCCATGCAGGAAGAAGCAAGAGCAGAACCAATGGACGCAAGAAGTGAAATGTCTCCCAACTCTCTAATAGACTATTCATGATAGATTTTCCTTTTTGATGCGTCGTGATTGTACACTCCAGAGCCATAGAGCATAGCCAAACGACAAGAGTAGCCCTAGAGCTAGCGGATAGATATAGAGTTCGCTTGTGGGTCTATGGGTGAGTTGTTTGACCTCTTTGGGTGTGAGCTTCTCTATCTCATCATATATTTTTACCAGCTCTTTGCGGTCGAGTGCGTAGTAGAACTGCCCACCTGTATCCTTGGATATGCTTTTGAGTGTCTGCGTATCGAGTGGATGCTCTCCTGCATTTTTGGGGTCTCCTACGGCTATGGTGTAGATGTTGACACTATTATCTTTGGCGAGTTTGGCAGCTGTCTTGGGTGGTACTTTGGATCCTGTGTCATCCCCATCACTCATCACTATCATCATCCTATCTGTGACATTGTTTTCACGGAACATCTTGACACCTAGTGCTATGCCATCCCCTAGCATAGTCTGTGGCCCAGCCATCCCCACCTGCAAGCCATCAAGAAGCGTCTGCAAAGCATCCAAATCTTGAGTGAAAGGTGCTTGCACAAAAGCAGCCGAACCAAAGAGTACAAGTCCTATCTTTTCGCCTTTTCGTTTCTCAAAAAAGTCTGCCAGCACCAGCTTCACTGCCTCTAAGCGGTCGATGTTTTTGCCATCTTCACCTTTGAAATCCTGCGTAGACATAGAGCCAGAGAGGTCAACGGCTACTAGTATCTCTCTTTGGGACTCCTCTTTGATGATGGGTTCACCTATATATTGTGGTTTGGCTACTGCTACGATGAGCAGTACCCAGACCAAGCCTAGAAGGAGCTTCTGTACTTGTGTCGCACGAGAGACCCCTTCGCTGTACTCTTGTCCCCCTTTGGCTTGGCGTATATCATCTATGAAACTCACTCGCAAGGCACTGCGTGAACTATAGTAGCGAAGCGGTGAGTTGATGATAGCTAGAGGCACAAAAAGCAGAACAAAAGCCCAAATATATACAAATTCAATCATTGTTCTCTCCTCGTACTTATGCTCTCAATACTCTCTATCCAATCGTTAAAATGTCTACAGCTCTCTTTGATGCTTTCTATATTTATATCTTTTAAAATAGAAAAGCTAGAACTCACTTTTCTGTTGCAATAGTTACCATCGGTATATCTATCCAATCTTTTAGAGGGAGCATTATGTTCAGAGCTATTTATCATTTCGATATTGTCATAACTCTCTATATCTTTCTTGATTTTATCAAGTAATTTACCACTATCTATATCAAAATAGCACTCTACTATAGCACTAGGATTCACAAAAAGAAGTGTTTCAAACTCATGCAACTGCAAATATGGAATAAATCTTTTGGATTGTATATCACTCTCAAAAGCCTCTTCTAAAAATTTAATTTGTTTATATCTATTCTCTATATTTTTTGACTCTTCTAGCTTTGGGAAGTCTTTTGGAAGTGCATAGAAGTCAATCATTGTAGAAAAGTAATAATTCTCACTATTTTTAAACTGTTTTATTCGTTTGGAGATATGATTTTTATAGTATTCGTAGCTTGACCCACCGCCCTTACATGCTTTTCCTTGACTGTTTTTCCCTGTGATAACACACTCTGCATGCAAAAAGATATTTTTATTTGCAAAGTAAGGAGCCAATATCTCTTTGATAAACTTCTCTTCAGATGGACCCTCAACTATGATATAGAGATTTATCATGGTCTGCCACCTATGATATTACTATTCCACATATCTGAAATTTTATACTCCTCTAACCACTCTGATAAGTTCTCTCTATTTAATTTTTGAAATGAACTATGATATCGACCATTTTCATCTTTTTTTCTATCTATAACAATAATATTTTTGGGTTCAAAACTATTGATAAGTCGCTCTGATTGTGTAGTGATAAAGATTTGTGAATTTGTAGAAGCTATATTGATCATCTCTGCTAGGATATCTATAGCTACAGGATGTAGTCCAAGCTCAGGCTCATCTATAATAATAATCTCTGGAAGAGTCTGCTTTGGCTGCAAAAGTAGAGTAGCCAAACATATGTACCGTATCGTTCCATCAGATAATCTAAAGCTACCTAGCTCCAAATCAGAGTTTAGCTCTTTAAATTTTAGTTGGATACTATCTCTATAAGGTTTTAAGATAAAATTATCAAAAAATGGTGCAACCATCTTGATAAAGGAGATGATTCTATCATAATACTTGGGTTGACTCTCACTCAATCTATAGAGAAATGGAGCCAAATTACCTCCATCACTCATCAATCCAGAGTTACTTTCTACGGGGCTAGCTTGGTGTATATATGCTGTTTTTGAAGTATCATGGAAATGAAAAACACGAATATTCGATAGGAGATCTTTAATATATCTGACTGTTTGATTTGTATGGTAAAGATCCTTAAGTTTTGTCTCTCTATAACCTCCACCTGATAGAGCTAATTCATAGGGGGTATTGGTATCACTTTTTTGATATATAATGGTCTCTTCCATGAAAAGAAAAGTATCACCTACTGTATGTGAAACTCGAAACTGATAATCACTCTCTCCAGTATTAGCGTGAAATTTGATATCTGCTTCTATATCTTGTGTAGCTTTCTGTCCATGGTAGAGCATTGATGAGGCGAAACCATTACTACTGACATAGTTCGAGAAAGCATCTCTCATCATAAAACTTATCATTTCAAAAAAAGAGACAATATTACTTTTACCACTACCATTTGCACCTATAAATATATTAACCTTTTCAAACTCCAGCTCTTTTAACTCTTTGATAGTTTTGAACCCACTTAATGATAAACTTTTTATTTGTGACATTGTATATACCTTCTGTCTGATTTCTTTCTAATCAATCTTTTGATTTGTGACTCTCTATCCATACCTTAGTCACTCTAGCCAGAGCATCCCTCTGCTCTTTGGTGATAGATGGGTTGGGGGTATAGAGTAGCTCTTGGTAGAGTTTTTGCTCTGTGGTATCTATGGATAGGTTGGAGTGTTGTTCTACAAAATCCCACCAATCATCTCCGCTCAGAGTCGCTACACTCTTTCGTCCAAAGTGCTGGAGTGCCACGCGTTTGATAAGCAAGAGCATAGAGTGTGACTGCTCCACAAGCGTCCCACTGCTTTGGATCGTCTCTAGCTGGGCGAGTGCTTGACGGCGGTAGAGGTTTGATTTGTACGCTGCTCTTCTCTTGCTATACCAGTAGAACCCATACGCAGCGAGCAGAAGCATCACTGCTATCCATCCTAATGCAGGGGGGAGATACTCTATGGCTGGGGGGACTATGATGTCTTGGAGGAGGTCAAGTGAAGCGTTATTTTCTGTACTATTTATATCTGGCATATCTTATCCTCTCCTCTTTGTTGAGAGTGCATGTCCTAGTTGTTCCATCACTTGGTCTAGGACTGGCTGGGCTGTGGAGATAGAGAGCAGAGCTAGAGCCTGTTTGCGTGAGAGGTTTTGCAGTCGCTCTTTTCGCTCTTGGAGTATCGCTGCAAAGCGACTCTGGAACTTGCTATCACTGATATCTACATCCAAAGCCCTCTCGCCATCACTCAAAAAGAGTGAAGAGCCACTAGGAAGTGACTGCTCCATAGGGTCATAGATATGAGCAAATATCACATCATTGTGCATATTGAGCGAAGTGACATACTCAATGCTTTGTTCATCTGCTCCTCTGCCATCACCGATGATTAGTATGAGGTCATCATGTTTGGCGACTGCTGAGATATGTTGCAGTGCTTTGTTGAGTTGGCTGTTTTCATCTTGGGTTTGAGTTTTGTTCAATGCTCTGTTTTGTCTCACTAGCTCCTCAAATATTTGCATAAGCCCCTGTTGGCTTCGCTGTGCTTTGAAAAACTTCATATCTGTGTCGTTGTAGACGATAGCACCTACTCTATCTCCAGAGTCTAGTACACGGTAGGAGGCTAGAGCCATTAGGTGAGCTGCTGCGACAGATTTCATCCGCTCTTTTGTGCCAAAAAACATAGAGTTTCGCTGAGATATGAGTATCCAAACCCTACGGTCTCGCTCTTCATCAAAAACACGGATATAGGTCTTGCCTGTGCGACGGGTAGCTTTCCAGTCGATATTACGCGTATCATCACCCTGAACAAACTGCTTCATCTCCGCAAAATCCATCCCTCTACCACGCATCTTGGACGACTGCCGTCCACTTAGGATAGAGTGTACAGGCTGAGTAGGCAAAAAGCTAAAACCCTTGGCAAAATAGCGAAACTTCACTAGCTCATCAAGAGTGATGTAGATGCCTTCTTGGTCTCTATTATTTTCTATGTTATTTGGTTTCACTCTCATCCTTCTCCAATGGGTAGGGTGGGAGCATCCCACCATTGTAACTTAACGACATAAAGTGGTGGGATCCTCCCACCCTACAATAGTATACACCTACGCAGGAAGAGCCACCAATGATATAACCTTATCCACAATATCATCATTGGATACTCTCTGGGCTTGGGCTGTGTAGCTTGGGGTGATACGGTGTCTGAATATATCATGCACTACTGCACGCACATCCTCAGGGGTAGTGTGTGTGCGTCCTTGCATCCATGCATAGACTCGCGAACACTGCTCTAGGGCTAGAGAAGCTCTTGGGCTGACACCTATATCTATGAGTGATGCCAACTCATCGTTGTACTTCTCAGGGTAGCGAGTGGCAAAGACTAGGTCTATGACATACTGCTTGACCATATCAGAGCTATCTATCGCATCTATCTCTTCTCTAGCATCAAAGATGAGAGATTGAGTCAGTTTCTGCTCCTCCTTTTTTGCCTCTGTTGTGTTTTTGCGACTCTTTTCAGTGCGTACGAGATCAAGCACTGCTAGCTCTGATGCTGCATCTGGATAAGTGATGTTTACATGCATCAAAAATCTATCTTTTTGTGCTTCAGGCAGTGGATAAGTTCCCTCTTGTTCGACTGGGTTTTGTGTCGCCATGACGATGAAAAGTTCAGGAAGTTTATGTGTCTTCCCTGCTACGGTGACTTGTCGCTCCTCCATCGCCTCTAGCATCGCTGCTTGGACTTTGGCTGGGGCTCTGTTGATCTCATCAGCGAGGATAACATTACCAAATATCGGTCCCTCTTCAAAGCGGAACTTATACTCTCCGTTCTCTTCGTACATATTTTCGCTTCCTGTCACATCAGAGGGGAGTAGGTCAGGGGTGAACTGTATACGAGAGAAGTCAGACTCTATACTCTTGGACATCGCACGAACAGCACGCGTCTTGGCAAGCCCTGGGAGTCCCTCTACTAAGAGATTGCCATTGGCAAGCAGTCCGATGATGAGGCGTTCTACGATATTCTCTTGACCTATGATAGAGGCGTTCATCTGTTTTTGGAGTTGTTGGATGGATTGGTGTGCTGTCATATATGTTCCTTTTGTGTAGGGGTTTCTAGGTGGAAATTTTCAAATCCATTATATTTACTAAATGAGAGCAGATAGAGACTTTTCAAAAGATTGGGTGAAATACTTTCAAGCTCTTGAAATACACTATTGTCTATTGTATCTACTGCAACTTGAGAGATGACATCATCGAGTACTTGTGGCAATACTTCACATAAGTTTTTGAAAGCATCCTCTTTGCCTGTGACAACTTCATAAAATTTATCAATGGAGAGACGACGAATATTGTCATGAGAGTATGGCTCACTATTGAGACTGATTTTCCAAGGAGTATTTTGACTCTTTTTGGCGATTACCTCTACAAGATAGCACTCTATATCTGCTCCTTTGAGTATCATACTCTGCATGGCTATATAAGTTTTTTGTGCAGAAGATGAGTTCATAGTATTGTGTTTATTTTTCATCTCTACATAGATTTTTTCTTTTTTATTAATGAGGTCAAAGCCTTGTGAAGGCACTTCCCAATCTTCACTGATATAACGAAAAATATTTTGATGAAAATAACCAATATGGTTGGTATTTGATTTGTCCATTTGACGAATGATTTCTGACTCAATGATCTCATCAAGTGGTTTCGCATAAATTTTACTATCAAAAGTCAGCTTAATTGGGTCGATAAGATTCTTATTAAACTTTTTTAAATCAATACGAAAGCGATATTTCTCTACGGTCTCTTTGACATGAGCAAAAAGATCCTCATCACTAATGAACCCTAAACTATAACGCAACATCTTCTATCTCCTCAATGGCATTTAAAACTTTGATGAGGGATTGTCCTATAGCATAGGATAGATTGACAGGGACGGCATTACCTATCTGCTTGTATTGCTGTGTTAGAGGTCCTGCAAATTTCCACTCATCAGGGAAGGTCTGTATTCGTGCATACTCACGCATCTGAAAGGGACGCGTCTCGTCAGGGTGGCATCGCTCTGTCTGTTTCTGAGCAGGGGAGCAGGTGAGTGTCAAGCTTGGTTCATCCCAAGATATGCGTCTAGCGATACCTGTCTTGCCACCACCGAGATAGTAGCTCTTCATCATATACTCTTTTTGTATATCTTCGGGAAGGTCTCTCCAGTATCCACCAGGGGGGACAAGCTCCAATACCTTTCTCTTTTTTTCAGGGTAGTTTTGCCCTGCTGAATCTTCTACATCTTGAGGGTAGAGTTCTCCCTTTTTGAGTGCGTCTTTGAGTGTGTAGATAGTATCGTGAGCTTTGGGCCATGCAAATGTAACATAGGGTGCATACTCGTTTTTGATACCTACGATAAAGAGTCGTTCGCGTTTCTGAGGGACACGGTAGTGGATGGCTTTGAGTATCTTGGGTTCCAATACATGGTAGCCCATCGATTGAAAGACATCGACCATTGTTTGCAGTGTGGCTCCAGTGTCATGGCTTAGCAATCCTCTGACATTCTCTGCGAGAAAAACTTTTGGTTGGGACTCCTCTAATGCCCTAGCAAACTCATAAAAGAGCGTACCTCTCGTATCTTCTAAACCCCTCTTTTTGCCTGCATAAGAGAATGATTGACAAGGAAAGCCACCTGTGAGGAGATCAACTCGGTATTTGTAGGGTACGAAGTCTATCTCTGCGACATCACCACAGACTACATTCCATTGTGGGCGATTGTGCTTGAGAGTATCTGTAGCGTGACGATCAAAATCATTGAGTAGGAGGTGTTGCACCCCTGCTCGCTCCAATCCCAATGCTAACCCTCCTGCTCCAGCAAAAAGTTCTATACTCTGATAAGGTTTTTTGCTCTTAGATAGTTTCTCAATAGATAGTAGTTTACTCATCTATACTCCTCACAATTTGTCCAGTATTATACTATAGTTACTATTTAGAAACTTATATCTATAGCAAATTGTCACTATTGTTTTGAATTACTTTCTGATGTTGTACACTCATGGTGTTGATGAGACTATTTAACCCGCATGTTGCAAACTGCTAGGGTGAGAGTATCTCACCAATCGTTACAAATGGTGGGATACTCCCACCCTACAACTTTGTACAATCCAAAAATCAGAAATAGAAAAGTTTGGTTAGAGTCTGTTTTTCGACAGCCTACTTTCACCCTACCTATCTGTATAATCTAAAGAGTGCGTAGGAGCTAATCTTATTTGCTCTTTGGAGGATTTAACTCAAAAGGATAGATCACTTTCCATTCATTTTTCATATCCACAATCGTCCAGTTATTTTTAAGTCCATAATCCAAACCTTTATCAAGTTTTCCAATATGAGACTTTCTATCATATGCTACTTCTCTTTTATCGTCTGTATGATGCACATAGAGTTGAAGTGTTTTATACTTTTTATTTGCTTCGGTGTATTTCATCATGGCAAAATCACCATCAGAGTTACCAAAAGCAGCTACAGGACGCTTACCTATATTTCTGTAAATAGCCAATGGTTTTGTCTCTTTATCATCTATAAAGTAAATATCGGCATCTTTCATGATTTGCCCCTCTTTATAGTGTACTTTCCCACTTGAACCAATAATCTGTTCTTGGAGAATACCATACTTTTGAGGAATAAACGCACGCATAAAATCAATACCTCCACCAGAAACGATATAGACTTTAAAATCATGGGCTTCAAGATAAGAGATAAGTTCCATCATTGGCTGATAGATTAAATCGGTATATGGGCGGTTTAATGTAGGGTGTCTTACTGTTTTTAGCCACGCTTTTACCTCTTCTTGAAAGGTCTCTACATCCATACCTGAGTGTGTAGCATTGACAATTCGAAGTAAGCCGTGTTCACCACTCTTCATCACACCATGCATATCATCGGCAAGTACAGACTTAAAAGGTTCTGTTGTTTTCCACTCTGGATGTTGAGAAGCCATCTGCTTTACTCTATCCATCGCAAAAAAGAGTTGAAAATAAACAGGCTGTTCACCCCAAAGTGTACCATCATTATCAAACACAGCGATACGGTCTACTTTAGGGATAAAGTCTGGACTGCCTTCTTTAGTAACAGTTGTTACATATTTGATAATAGATTGTTTAGATGAGCCTTCGTTCCATGATGGAAGTGTATCAGTTGCCTGAAGTGAGAGTGTAAGTAGTGTAACAAGTGTGAGTAGTATTTTGTGCATGAAATTCCCTAAAATGAAGTATATTATATAAAGTACACCATAATGTACTTTATATAATATTCCAAAGGAATAATCCTTTGGAAAATAGTGTGTATTATTTACTACTTGTTTCAGTCATTTTTTCCATTGCATCGCCCAAAGAAAATGTTGCAGCTTTCATACGAGGTGGATACTCTTTGAATGTCGATAAAAATTTACCTACATATGCTTGTGCCGGGACAAGAAGATAAGCACGGTCCAGCATCCAATCATAGTATGTATTTGATGTGAGTGGAGCGATCTCATACGGATCACGACGTAAATTAAGCATCAAAGGAAGACGTAATGGAGTAAACGGATTTGCCCATACTTTCATAGTCCCTACTGCGCGTTGCTCCATAAATATCAGTTTCCAAGGACCATAACGCATTGCAGTCAAATCACCATCATCTGAGAAATAGAATACTTCCTTACGAGGACTTTCTACTTTATCTGGATTCTTGAAGTGTTCGAGCATGTCATAACCATCCAAATGAACTTTATAGTCTCTACCAAGTGCTGTAGATTTATAACCATCAAGTAGATCTTCTTTCATATCTTTTTTACCTGCAACACTTAGTAGTGTTGGTAAGAAGTCCATACCGCGAACGACTCCATTACTTACAGTTCTAGGTTCGATTTCACCTGGCCATCTTACAAGTGCAGGTACTCTCCAACCACCTTCCCAGTTTGTATTTTTCTCAGATCTGAATGGGCTTGACCCTGCATCTGGCCAAGTATTTTTATGTGGTCCATTATCTGTTGAGTAAAATACAAAAGTATTATCGGCAATTTTGAGCTTATCAAGTGTGTCAAGTAGTTGCCCTACATGTCTATCATGCTCTACCATACCATCACCATA
>JAYEOM010000082.1:0-12194 GCA_034722955.1 Campylobacterota bacterium | reverse complement strand
CAACCGATGCAGCTATACCAGCCAAGGAGATGCAGAGTGTTTTAGAAGAGGCTGTAGATGACTCTTTCAACCGTATCTCAGTAGATGGAGATACATCTACTAACGATACAGTCATACTCATGAGCAATCAAAAGAGTGGCACTTATCACCAAGAGGCATTTCGTGAAGCTCTACAGAAGATCACTTTTGAACTCTCCATGATGATCCTCAGAGATGGAGAGGGCGCAAATAAACTCGTCGCCTTTGAAGTAAAAGGAGCCAAGAGTATAGAGGAGGCCAAAAAAGCGAGTCGTGCCCTCAGCAACTCCCTACTGGTCAAAACGGCTCTCTTTGGAGAGGATCCAAACTGGGGACGCATCGCCTCAACGATAGGAGCTAGCGGTATCGCCTGCGATGATAAGAGATTGACTATTCACTACGATAACCTTCTCATATACTCTGATGAATTTAGAGAG
Organism: Campylobacterota bacterium; assembly: GCA_034722955.1. Classification (GTDB taxonomy): domain Bacteria; phylum Campylobacterota; class Campylobacteria; order Campylobacterales; family Sulfurovaceae; genus SZUA-451. The sequence goes on along the minus strand of JAYEOM010000082.1, from coordinate 11,739 downwards.
CTGGACGAAGACCGTGAAGAGAGAGCTTACAAGATCATGAAGCAGGAGAGTTTCAAAGTCACCTGTGATATCGGTCTAGGAGATGCCTCCTATACCTCTTATGGCTGTGACCTCAGCTATGAGTATGTCAAGATCAATGCGGAGTATCGTACATAAGGATTTTCGGAAGTATTGCTTTATGGTCACATTAAGATAATCTCTTACTAACTCAATATATTTTGTTGTATATTCAGAATATTTAAATATAATTGTCCATAAAGAGTTTTCTACAAAGAGAGGGATTGTTATGACATGGTATAAACTGAAAACAGATGAAGCACTAAAAGAGCTTGGAGTAGATCTACAATCCGGGCTGTCTGATGCTGGGACTGATGAACGCCTGAAAAAATTTGGCAAAAATGAGCTGGCACAGGAGCAGAAGGCTTCTATTTTGCATCTACTGCTGGGACAATTTAAAAATCCACTTATTATTATCCTTATAGTCGGTGCATTAATGTCACTCTACATCGGACATACTGTCGATACGGTTGCTATTATGGTCATTGTGCTTATCAACATTATGATCGGCTTTACTCAAGAGCTTAATATGAAAAAATCGATGGATTCTCTAAGTGATATGGCAGCACCAATGGCATTAGTGCTGCGAAACGGGGAGTGGGGAAAAGTGCCGGCATCTACACTTGTTCCTGGAGACATACTAAAGCTTGATACAGGTACCATCGTCGCAGCTGATGTTCGTCTGCTGGAAGTGACCGGTCTTCAGATTGATGAAGCAGCTCTGACAGGCGAATCGATGCCGGTAGAAAAAGAGGTGATGGCTATTGCCCAAGATGATGTAGGACTCGGCGACCAGCTAAATATGGCTTTTATGGGAACAATTATCTCAACGGGACATGGGGTCGGGGTTGTAACAGCTACGGGTATGCAGACTCAGATGGGGCATATCGCTGATATGCTTTTGAAGACAAAAGAGAGTAAAACTCCACTGCAACTGCGTATTGATGTACTTTCGAAAATATTGATCGCCGCAGCATTTATCATTGTGGCTGTCATCGTTGGAATTGGAATCAAAGATGGTATGGAGTGGACAGAGATCGTCGAGATAGCAATATCCCTAACCGTTGCAGCGATCCCCGAAGGTCTTCCTACTGTTGTCACCATAGTTTTGACACTGGGTGCAAAACGCATGGTACACAATAAAGCACTTGTCCGTAAACTCGCCTCCGTTGAAACACTTGGTTCTGCTTCAGTTATCTGTTCGGACAAGACAGGCACATTGACCCAAAACAAGATGCAGGTTCTCTCTATTTATAGTGGTGGCGACTACTTTGATATTACCGGTGAAGGCTATGACCCCTCAGGCATCTTTACAAACGAAGCAGGCGAGAAAGTTAAACCAAATGATATTGATGAACTTCGTTATTTTCTAGAGATGTCAGCAGGGTGTAACGATGCTCTCTTGATTGAACGAGAAGGTGTTCATACTATACAGGGGATGCCGACAGAGGGAGCACTGACTGTTGTTGCAGCTAAGGCAAATATCACAAAGCAGGGTCTCATGGATGATGGTGTCCAGTTTATCCACAGTTTTCCATTTGATTCTACTAGAAAACTAATGAGCGTTGTTATAAAAACAAGTGATGGTCAACACTATGTTATAGCCAAAGGAGCACCTGATGTTTTGTTGCAACGAAGTGATAAGGTCTATCTGCATAAAGAGGCTGTTTCCATCGACAATGATACAGAAGAGCATATCCATGAAGCGATTGACCGCTTCTCTTCTCGAGCCTTAAGGACATTGGCAGTCGCTTACAAGCCGATCGAACCCGACCATCTTGAACTTACGCAAGAGGAGTATGAAGCGGGCTTTATTTTCCTTGGGATCCATGGGATCATGGATCCACCAAAGAAGGAGGTGCCCGCATCCATCGAAGAGTGCCGCACTGCGGGAATACGCACGATCATGATCACGGGAGACTATGCCGGAACAGCAGAGGCTATAGCGCGTCAGATCGGAATGAAACGGAGTGATGACGACCTAGTCTTTACCGGTGCTGATGTTGAAGTGATGACGGAGGCTGAGCTGATTGATGCAGCAGGGCATGCTGTTGTCTTTGCCCGCGTAACACCGGAGCATAAACTGCGCATTGTGAATGCACTGCAGTCTAGAGGGGATGTCGTTGCAATGACAGGCGATGGGGTCAACGATGCTCCTGCACTTCGTGCGGCCAATATCGGTGTAGCTATGGGAATCACAGGAACAGATGTTGCCAAGGATGCTTCAGATCTTGTGCTGCTCGATGATAATTTTTCAACGATCGTAAAAGCCGTAAGAGAAGGGCGGCGTATTTATGACAATCTCAGAAAGTTTATCCGACAGGGATTGACAGCAAATGTCAGCGAAGTATCGGCACTCTTATTTGCTTTTTTACTGATGGGAGATGACCCGCTTCTTACACTTGCACCGTTGATGATCTTATGGGTCAATCTTGTTAGTGACGGTATACCATCTCTTGCACTGGGTGTGGACAATGAAGAAGAGGGGATCATGAAGCGCAAGCCCATCTCCTCGACAGAAGGTTTTTTTACGGACAATTTGGCTCCAAGAATCGTAGTGCGTGGGTTGATACTTGGGTTCATAACCTACTTTATGTTCCAGTATGCCATTGATAAAGGAGCGACATTAGCGTATGCACAGACGATCGCTTTCATGACATTGATCTTTGCACAGATCTTCCATATATTTGATGCTCGCACATTCAGTACCCTCTACCGCCGAAATCCATGGAGCAACAAGTATCTTTTGGCTGCAGTCTCAGGCTCCGCTCTGCTCTCTATTGGCTTGATCTATTCGGGTCTGGGAACGGTAGCATTTGGTACGGAACCGCTTACGCTTAAACACCTTGTTATGGTTATCGCTATTGCGGCACTTCCAACATTTGTACTTTCAGGTCTCAAAGAGATCTTCCGTATCAAATGGCTCTAAAAAGATTAGACAACTTTTAGTTGATCTCGCTCCCCTTCCCTCGGTGGGAATGTGCTTTTATTTTTTAGGCAACAACATTTGTCAAATGAAACAGCCGTGATCACACGATGGATATTCAAAAGTAAAAAGTACATATTCAACGCCAGACCCGTAGCTGTATTATTCTATTGGCATTGCCTAGGCATACTATATATCTCCTCTCAGTTTCGACCATAGGAGTCCTATATATTCATGAAATGCTGATTCTGAACGACTCAACCCCTCTGCACTTGGAAACTCCAGCAGGTCATCTTCTCTTTTGACTTTGAAATCTGTGGGAGCCGGTATTACATCTATGCCGGCTTTTCTAAATAGTGCTGCTGCTCGTACCATGTGAGTAGCAGAGGTGACAAGCACTACTCTCTCCTCTTTGATGAAGCCCTTGAGGGCTTTTGCCTCTTCGGCAGTATCTCTAGGCTCTTCAAGGAGTATGATATCATCTCTATCTACACCTAAAGCTACTGCTATCATAGCACTCTTTTTGGCATTGGATACTGGTTCATCTTTGCCATATCCGCTAAAGATAAGCTTCATCCCACTGTTCTGTTTGTAGATCAATACACCCTCATTGAGACGCACAAGCCCCTTGGTATCAAGCTGTGAAGAGATAGGGATCAAGTGATTGGCGACATGTGCTGTCCCTAAAACATGGATATACTCTGCATCTATACCATCCAAATCTACTGCACTATAGCTACTCTCCAACGGCAAAGCAAGAAGTGCAGAGAATGGAGCATATGAGAGTAGAGAGATCCACAAAAATGATGCTGTGATGAGAGTCACCGCTTGTCTACTCTTTTTTTTGTAGAGTAGATACAATCCTATAAACATCAAGATCATAAAGATTGGTAGAGGCATAAGAAAGGCTGCGATAAATTTTTTGAGTAAAAACATAGGTGATGATCTTTTTTTATGGAATTATGCCATAGTTATACCAAATACAATTTAAATCATATACGATAAAAAGCTTAGATTGTTTTGCGTGTATGAGTTAAATTGGATTTAGTATTACTTGAAGAGTCAGTAGAGACTAAATTATCAATAGTGTGGAGTAACACTTGACACTTTATAGTTTTTATACTATTATTACAGTACTATATCGCAAAGGAGCATCTATGCCGATCAAAATGAGTGAACTAGTCAGACAGACAGATACACCAAAATCTACCATACTCTACTATATAAAAGAGGGGCTACTCCCTCAGCCTCACAAACCAAAACCAAACCTTCACCTCTATGATGAAGAGATGGTAGAACGCATCAACTTTATTGCTTATCTCCAGAAACAGTTTGATGCCTCTATCACAGAGATCAAAACCATCATGGAGAGTCAAGCTTTTAGTTTTGATCAGGGATTTGAGGGGATATGGAGAGCTCTTGATATATTGATGGGGGCATCTCATCTCAAAACTTATACAGAAGCTGAGGCTTGCAAAAAGTGTGATATATCTCTAGAGAAACTAAATGAGTATCTACATAGAGAGCTTCTATTTTTGCGAGATGGTCTCTTTACCGATAAAGAGATAGAGATGATTGAGATACTCCAGACACTGGAAAAACTCTCTTTGGGTCAAGAGATACTTGATGCTTATGTTCATAGTGCAAAAGCACTTGCCGCCAAAGAGGTCACTACTGCACATACTCTTCTCGATGATCTCCAGCCAAATAGAGAGAATGAGACTATCAAAACACTCTTTGATACTACACTGATACTCAAACCCTACCTTTTCAATATGCAAACACTCACAGCTTATCAGAAGAGTGATAAAAAGACTCTACCCAAGAAGGATCATTTATGAAAACACTTTTAACTATTCGTGGCTTTTTGCCCTATCTGTTTATACTGCTGATCAATGCCACCGTAGATATAGGACACAAGATCACTATCCAAAATGTCCTACTCAAGAGCTTTGAAGGGGATACACTCATCATCCTCACAGCGGCTATCAATGCGATGATCCTCCTGCCGTTTATATTGCTATTTTCACCCTCTGGATATCTAAGTGACAAGTTTGCCAAAAGTATCATCATCCGATATACAGCACAAATTGCAGTTGTCATAGCTATCCTGATCACTATAAGTTATGCACAGGGGTGGTTCTATTTTGCTTTTTTTCTCACCTTTGTTCTAGCGATACAGAGTGCACTATACTCACCAGCAAAATATGGACTCATCAAAGAGCTTGTAGGTGCCAACAACCTTGGTAGTGCCAACGGTATAGTACAAGCTATAACTATCGTTGCTATCCTTGCGAGCTCTATCCTCTTCTCTATTGTATTTGAATACTACTACCAAGGAGGCGGTCAGCCTGGAGTGATCTTGGGTAATATTGTACCTATAGGGTGGATGCTGATCGTACTCACTGCCATTGAGGCACTCTTGAGTTACAGACTGCCGTTGATAGAACCAAAAGAGAGTGAGATGAGATTTGAGATCAAAAATTATCTCACTCTCAACTACCTCAAATCCAATCTCACACTCCTACGCTCTGATAGAAATATATGGTTGAGTATCTTTGGACTAGGTATATTTTGGGGTGTAGGTCAGATGATCATCGCTGCTTTCCCTGCACACTACAAAGAGATGACAGGAGATGCAAACGCCATAACGATCCAAGCCATACTCGCAGTGAGTGCCATAGGTCTGATACTAGGTTCTATCTTAGCTGGTCGCTGGTCAAAACAGCATATCGAACTGGGTATCGTTCCGCTGGGTGCATTTGGGATATTTGCATCACTTATACTCTTTGGATTTTCCACTCATATCGTAACTATGGGAGTATCTAGTATCGCTTTTGGATTTTTTGGCGGACTCTTCATAGTGCCTCTCAACGCCTCTATCCAATACTTTGCCAAATCATCACAGCTGGGTATGATACTAGCGGGTAATAACTTTATCCAAAATATCATCATGATACTCTTCCTCCTGCTCTCTATCGTACTGGTGCAGTTGGGCTGGAGCAGCACTACACTCTTTTTGACTGCTGGTGCGATCACACTCATCGGATCCATATATGCTATGCGAGAGTTACCTCATCTCTTTGCACGGATTTTGTTGATACCTATTCTCAAGAGTCGCTATCGACTCCATGTCAAAGGGCTTGAAAATCTTCCTCAGAGCGGAGGTGCTCTGATGCTCGGCAACCATGTCAGCTGGATCGACTGGCTGATACTCCAGGTAGCTTCTCCGCGAGCCATCAAATTTGTCATGATCAAGAGTATCTACAACCGCTGGTATCTGCGTAGCTTCCTCAAACTCTTCAATGTCATACCTATCTCAAGCACAACAAGCAGAGGAGCTATTGAGCAGATACGGGTACGACTGGATAGTGGTGAAGTTGTTGCACTATTTCCAGAGGGACACATCAGCTACAATGGTCAGCTAGGTGAGTTCAAAAGAGGTTATGAGCTTGCTGTGGCAGGAAGCCAATACCCTATCATACCATTCTATCTCCATGGTCTTTGGGGCTCTACATTCTCTAGAGCCAAAGAGCAGTACAGAGTCATCTCCAAAGATAGAGGCAAACGGGATATTATCGTCACATTTGGAGAAGCCATCTCTGCTGACACCAAAGCAGAGCAACTCAAACAAAAGGTCAAAAAACTCTCTCTAGGTACTTGGGAAGAGACGATCTCACAGAGCAGACCTCTACAGTACCACTGGCTCAGACGATCCAAATCGCAACTCTCAAAACGATCTGTTGTCGATGCATTGGGTACAGATCTCAATAATGCCAAGATGATTACTGCTGTACTTCTCTTTGTCAAAGCTCTCAAAAAGTCTCTAAGAGATGAAGAGAATACTGCTCTGCTACTCCCCTCTTCATCGATCGGCTCTATCCTCAATATGGCACTTCTTATCCTTGGGAAACGCCCTGTCAACCTCAACTATACACTATCCAAAGATGCTATGGCAGGGGCTATCAAAAAGGCAAATATCCAAACTGTCATCAGCTCCGATACATTCATCACCAAACTTAAAGCCAAAGGTTTTGACTTCTCGGATACATTGGGAGATAGACTATTGAGTGTTGAGTCTATCGGCAGTTCATTTGGCAAAACAGACAAAACCATATCTCTACTGCAAGCTTATCTCCTCCCATCATGGATGATCGAGAAGCTCTACTTTGAAGATGTATCTATCGATGATGTGGCGACTATTCTCTTCAGCAGTGGTAGTGAAGGGACACCCAAAGGGATCACGCTGACACACAAAAATCTACTTGCCAATATCAAACAAGTCTCGGCACTCCTCAACTTTCAAGATGATGATGTGATACTAAACTCACTACCGATATTTCACTCCTTTGGTTTGACTGTCACTACACTGCTGCCACTCACAGAGGGGATCACTATGGTCAGTGCTCCTGATCCTACCGATGCTTTGGCTATAGGTAAACTCACAGCGAGATATAGAGCTACGATCATGTTCGGGACATCTACCTTTTTCAGACTCTATACACGAAATAGAAAACTCCATCCGCTCATGCTAGAGAGTCTCCGTATGGTTGTAGCAGGAGCAGAGAAGCTAAAGCCGGAGATCAAGCAGGCATTTAGAGAGAAGTTTTCTCTGGAGATCTTCGAAGGGTATGGTGCCACGGAGACCTCTCCTGTCATCTCGGTCAATATGCCCGATAGGTTAGATATCGACACAATGCAACCTATCATCGCCAACAAAGCCGGAACTGTAGGACAAGCACTGCCTGGTACTGTAGTCAAGATCGTCGATCCCGATACAATGCAGGAGTTGCCTATAGGAGAGGATGGTCTCATCATCGTCGGTGGCACTCAAGTGATGCAGGGCTACTTGGATGATGCAGAGAAGAGCCAAGAGGTTATCTGGTCACAAGAGGGTATACGATACTACCTCACAGGAGACAAAGGGCATGTTGATAGTGATGGTTTCATCACTATCGTTGACCGCTATAGTCGCTTTGCCAAGATCGGTGGTGAGATGATCAGTCTAGGGAGTGTCGAGGAGCAGATATCACTACTCTTTGGAGATCAGGTTACACTGGTGGCGACTGCTATCAATGACCCCAAAAAAGGAGAGCAGATCATACTGCTCTATAGCAGTGACTTGAGACATGATGAGATAGTCAAAGCGATCAAAGAGAGTGATATCATCCCCCTTATGAAACCTAGCAGACTCATCCAAGTAGAGGAGTTGCCAAAACTAGGGAGCGGAAAAACAGACTTCAAAAAAGCTAAAATTATTGCCCAGCAATATTTTGAAAAAGGAGAGACACCTTGATGCTGAATACACTGATCTTGATCGCACTGGCGATGTGGGTCTATAGCCTGCAGAACAAACTTCATCGTCTCCAAGAGGAGATCACGATCCTTTTGCAAGAGAGAGATGAGTATACCAAAGAGGATGGAGATGAACAGAGTGTTGGGGATATCTATCATAATGATATAGATTTAGAGGAGAGCAAGAGAGCCATTGCGACAGAAGAGTTCATCACAGAGCCGGCAGAGTTAGAGGCAACAGAAGAGGTAGAACCCTACAGAGAAACATCCCAAAGCCCGGAAGCCTCCTCTTTGGGCATACTTGGCTTCATCAAAGAGTACTTCACTCAGGGAAATCTTCTCGTGAGAGTAGGAGGGGTGATCCTCTTCTTTGGATTGGCATTTCTCGTCAAATATGCGGCAGAGCATAGTGCCATCAGTATGGAGATTCGACTTTTGAGTGTCGCTGCTATAGGGGTAGGACTCATATCCTTAGGATGGATACTTAGGGAGAGAGAGGGGAGTTACGGATTGATACTGCAGGGGTTGGGTATAGCTACTCTCTATCTCGTCATCTTCAGTGCGGCGAAGTTTTTTGCTCTCTTGTCACTAAATGTAGCTTTTCTATTGATGCTCATCACTGTAGTGATAGGATCTATACTCGCACTCATCCAAAACTCCCTCTCTCTGGCACTTTTCGCTACGGCAGGCGGCTTTCTGGTACCTATCCTCACCTCTGACGGGAGTGGTTCGCATAAGATCCTCTTTAGCTATTATGCTCTGCTGAATATCGGTATCTTTATCATGGCGTGGTATCGCTCTTGGCGTATGCTCAATCTCACTGGCTTTATCTTCACCTTTGTCATAGCTACGGTATGGGGTATACTGAGGTATCAGCCTGAGTATTTCAACTCGACAGAACCCTTCTTGATACTATACTACTCGATGTATCTTGCTGTCTCCATACTCTTTACACTCAAATACCCTTTCAAACCACAAAATTTAGTCGATGGTACACTGGTTTTTGGTCTGCCTCTGATAGCTTTTCCTCTACAGGTAGAACTTGTCAATGAGATAGAGTATGGTGCTGCTTATAGTGCTGTAGCTCTAGGTACACTCTACTTGATCTTGGCAAAACTCCTATATAACCATCCAAAGATGAACATCCTCTCTCAGGCATTTTTGGCACTGGGTATTGTCTTCTATACGATATCTATCCCTTATGCTTTCGATGCTGATCTCACTGCTGCTCTCTGGGCTCTGGAGGGTAGTGCTATCATCTGGATCGCACTCAAGCAGTCTCGTACCTATGCACGCTACTTTGGAGAAGTGCTACTGAGTATCTCTATCTTGCTCTACCCTTCAACCAGCATAGACCACAATACAGCAATGGCATTTATCAATACACAATATTTGGGATATATGATCATAACAATTTCAGCACTCATCTCCTCCTATCTACTCGATACACATAGAGATCAACTCTCACAAGATGATGCTAGCTCACCTACTATTTTATTGATCGCTGCAGTTGTCATTTGGCTCATTGGTGGCTATCAGGAGATTGTATCACTACCGCTCATCTATGCCAATGCTATATTGATATATATCGCTGCGGGTGCCTCTATACTCGCAGTAGTCGCAACTCTACGCCGGTGGGGACTGCTCACTACTGCACTCCAGATATATCTGCCTATAGGTGCATTTTTGATCTATACTATGCTTGATCACTACCGTATCTCTCACCCTTTTGCAGGCTTCGGAGGGTGGGCATTGGGTATCTTCTTCATCATCAACTATACTCTTCTCTATCACTTTGACAAAGTTTGGAGGTATACTGTCTATATTCACATCTCTAGTTTATGGCTTGCTGCACTGATCGGTATCAGGGAGCTGCAATATGTAGTTTCTAGGTGGACAGACAACCCTACATGGATGACTCTCTCTACGGCACTCATACCTCTACTGCTCGCTTTAGTAATCATGCTGCTCAAGAAGATGCCATATAGAGAGCAGTATCAGTTGGTTGGTGTCGGTGGTCTCGTATCTCTCCTCTTTTTCTGGGAGTTATCTGCATTTTGGATAGCCGGTGATCCTGCACCTCTGCCATATATCCCGCTACTCAATCCTCTCGATCTCATGCAGATAGCAGGTATGGGTATGATGATCTATTGGTTTAGAACCCTCCAGAGTCAGTTTGTATCAACAACACGAAGTCTATTTTATGCAGTTATGGGGGTGATGCTTATACTGCTGAGCAGTGTCATTTTCGCACGCTCTATACACCTACTGCGCAGTGTTGAGTATAGACTATCAGTACTCTGGGAGAGTCTATTTTTTCAGGCAGGACTCTCTATACTATGGAGTCTGCTGGCCATCATGCTGATGTTACTCGCCAAGCACTACCGCAGCCGTTCACTCTGGATATCAGGTTTTGGACTGTTGGTAGTCGTAGTGATCAAACTATTTCTTGTAGAGTTATCAGGCAGTGGTACAGTAGAGAGGATCATCTCTTTCCTTGTAGTAGGAACACTTCTCCTACTAGTAGGCTACTTCGCTCCACTGCCACCGGTCAAGAGTCAGGATGAGGCGACAGAGGATGAGAGATGAGTATTTTAAGTTGCATAGGGGGATTTATCGTTAATTTATGATAAACTAGTAAACTTTAAAGGAATTTACCTATGAAAGATATAGAGCTTGATAATTTAGAAGAGTTTATCCCGCTACTTGCAAAAGGTGCTATGCAAAAAGCTTATCTTGATACTTTAGCATCTGGAGATAGTGTCTTAGAGGTAGTAGATGATACGATATATGAAGTCTTTGCAGATGGGACAAAAGTAAAGATTAAAGATGTTGCCCCATCTTTGCATGTAGAGATTAATTCTAAGATTTTGTTGAGATGAGAGATGAGTAAAAATCAGATAGAAGCAATAGATAGTAAATTTTATGATGATATCAAACTGATACTACAAAAGTCAAGAAATGAATCATTTGTGAGTCGTCAAAAGAGAATCAAGACCGAACTAAGTGATTTTTATATAGATTTGGTTTTTTATAACTACATTTTAAAATGTTTTGTTATTGTGGATTTAAAAAGAGGTAAACTGACCCATCAAGACATAGGGCAGATGGATATGTATGTCAATATGTTTGATGATTTGGAGAAAGATAAGAGTGATAATCCTACTATTGGTATTATCCTCTGTGCTGATAAAGATAATACGGTGGTGAAATACTCTAGCATTAATGATACCAATCTTTTTGTCTCTAAATATCAGTTGTATTTGCCTAGTGAAGAGGAGTTGAAGAGGGAGATTGAGAGGGATGTTTTTGAGTTACAAATGAGGATAAAACCATGAAATCTAATAATGATTATACTATGTTTCTTACAGGTTACCTTGAAGCATTAACAGATATAGATGGTGATATGCGTGAATTTGGAGCTTCCGTAAAGGTATTTGACTCAAATCATAGTGATCATA
>JAYEOM010000081.1:0-2514 GCA_034722955.1 Campylobacterota bacterium | reverse complement strand
GATTAGAAAATAGGAGACTAAGTGACACCTCTAGTATCGATCCTGATACCGCTCTACAATGCACAGGAGTATATAGCGGAAACTATAGAAAATTGCCTTGCACAGAGTTATCCAAATATAGAGATCATCATCATAGATGATGGATCAAAGGACAATAGTCTTCAGATGGCTAGAGAGTATGCAGAGAAGCATAGTAGCATCAAAGTCTATACACAAGAAAATAGCGGTGCCCCTAGAGCAAGAAATCTAGCTTTTGAAAAATCAAGCGGAGAGTATATACAGTATCTAGATGCTGATGATTTGATCTCAGCCAATAAAATTTCATCACAGATGGCACAGGTGGAACTATATGGCAAGGATACCATCTTCTCTTCAAAGTTTAGCTATTTTACTGATAGTATAGATAGTGCCAATATTATGCACCAGAGGTGCAATCGTTCATTTGATAGTGGCTTGGAGTGGCTTATTGCATCTTGGTCTGGTGGTGGATTTGGTGTAGTGATGGGGTGGTTGACACCGCGTCACCTCATAGAGGGGGCAGGCTCTTGGGATGAAACCCTAAAGAAAAACCAAGATGGAGAGTTTTTTAGTCGAGTTTTGTTAAATGCAAAAAAGATCATCTTGACAGAGGATACGATGGTATACTATAGAGTGGCAGGTGATAGTTCGATCTCTTCACAGTTCAATGAGCCTGCGGCTGCATCTACCCTCTATTCGCTCCGCCTATATGAGAAAAATATTGAACAGATCAGTGATCCCAGGCTCAAAAAGGCTCTAGCATACAACTATCTGGAATTTATCGAGAGCTACTATCCTCACTTTCCGGCACTGCTCTCCGAAGCAGAACATGAGATACATCAGCTTGGATTTAATTTTTTCACTCTGGTAACACCGGGTAAACTGGGATCGCTATCTAAGATAATAGGTTCCAAAAATATCATAAAATTACGCTATCTGCTTCAAAAAAAGAGGGGAAGATAAAAATGGCAAATCCTTTGGTTTCCGTCATCGTTCCTCTGTATAATAAAGAACAGTGGGTAGTCAGATGCATAGAGTCTATTGTCTGTCAAAGTTATCAGAATATGGAGATATTGATCATAGATGACGGTTCTACAGATGAGAGTCGTCATATTGCATCTACCATCCAGGATCCAAGAGTGAAGATCATAGAGAAGCTCAATGGAGGTGTATCGTCAGCACGAAATATAGGCATGGAGATAGCATCAGGTGAGTATATAGCTTTTATTGATGCAGATGACCGCTGGGAGTTGGGACATATCACACTGCTAGTGTTAGGGTTTGAAAAGTACAAAAATGCCGTCTTAGTCGCCAATAGACTTGATGAGAGAGTCAGCACAGATGATAGAGATGAAGAGCAGGGTCGTGCAGTATCTACTGAGTGTATATATCATGTAGAGGAGTATATACTCTCACTGAGTCAAAATATATTTTCCTTGCATATCGGTAGCAGCATGTTCAAAAAGAGTATGCTAGATGAGTATAGAGTTAAGTTTTATGAACATATCAAGATAGGAGAGGATATCAACTTTTTGATACGGGTGAGCAGGCTTGGTGAGTTTATACTTAGCGAGTGTGTGGGTCTCATCTACTATAGAGATGATGAGAGTGGTGCTATGAACAGTGTGGGAGATGTGTCAGCATTGGTACCACAATATTTTTATGGTATGGAGAGTGAGAAATGGTCAGATGATGAAAAGCAGAAGATAGTTATGTTTTTGCGTAGTGAGTACTTCAAAAAAGCATATCAAAATCGTAAATTACCATGGCGTAAAGAGGAGATGTCTACTAGATTTGCCGGTAGAGTAGAGATAGGCAAAGTCTATATAGTTCCATATCTATTTATCAGATATATACCTGAGTTTATATATAGTCTATATAGAAAAGGAAAAAGATGAAACAAATCATAAGAAAGTTGATGATCTGCCTGAGAGAGTGTAGCTATTGCGGTCTACTGCATGTACGATGGAGACTCAAGCGATCAGCTATCATCCCACACAGAAATTCATATATCAATATAGATAAAACAGCTACAGTATCGGAAACTGGACGACTTTTTACCGGTATACGATGGAAGAAGAACCGGTATATGTCTTCTCAGATGGTAATGCATGCAAATAGCAAGCTTCTACTCAGTGGCGAATTTCGCATCTATACAGGACACACTATCTCTATCAATTCCGGTGCTACATTGATCCTCGGAGATAACAGTTATTGTGACAATGGTTTAACTCTAGCCTGTTTTGATCGTATCGAGATAGGTGATGATGTATTTATCGCAGAAAATGTGACCATAAGAGACAGCGACAATCATACTCTTGATGGTGATAAGCCCTCAAGCCCCATCAAAATAGGTGATAATGTATGGATCGGTGTCAATGTCACTATTCTAAAGGGTGTAACTATCGGTGATGGAGCAGTTGTGGCTGCTGGATCTATAGTGACATCTGATGTGCTATCTGGGGCATTGGTATCAGGTTTTCCGGCTACTGTAGT
>JAYEOM010000080.1:7180-12419 GCA_034722955.1 Campylobacterota bacterium | reverse complement strand
AACCTTATGCAAGCCATAGCAAGGGTTAATAGAGTTTATAAAGATAAACCTGCTGGACTTGTTGTTGATTATCTTGGGATTGCAAGTGATTTGAAAAAGGCTCTCTCATTTTATAGTGATAGTGGTGGCAAAGGTGACCCAGCTCTCGCACAAGAACAAGCGGTAGCTTTAATGTTAGAGAAATTAGAAGTAGTATCTCAAATGTATCATGGATTTGAGTATGAGAAATATTTTGAAGCAGATACAAGAGAGAAACTATCTTTAATACTTGAAGCTGAGGAACATATCTTAGGTCTTGAAGATGGTAAAAAAAGATATATTGGTGAAATGACTGCACTTTCTCAAGCATTTGCTATTGCAGTTCCAGCAGACGCGGCTATGGATGTAAAAGATGAAATCTCTTTTTTTCAAGCAGTAAAAGCACGACTTGTTAAGTTTGAAAGTACTGGTGGTGGAAGAACTGATGAAGAACTAGAAACTACAATAAGACAAGTTATAGATAAAGCACTTGTAACTGAGCAAGTGATAGATATATTTGATGCCTCTGGAATTAAAAAGCCTGATATATCTGTACTTGATGAAGAGTTTTTACTTGAAGTTCAAGGTATGAAACATAAAAACATAGCCCTTGAAGTTTTAAAGAAACTACTCAATGATGAGATAAAAACTCGACAAAAAACAAATCTAGTACAGAGTAAATCTCTTATGGAGATGTTGGAAAATTCAATCAAAAAATATCATAATAAGATAATAACGGCAGCTGAAGTTATAGAGGAGTTAATCAACCTTAGTAAAGATATACATAAAATGGATGAAGAGCCAAAGGCTATGGGTCTAACTGATTTTGAATATGCTTTTTATACAGCGATTGCAAATAATGATAGTGCTAAAGAGGTAATGGAAAAAGAGGTGCTTCGTGAACTTGCTGTTGTTTTAACCCAGAGAGTAAGAGCTAATGCTTCAATTGATTGGACTATCAAAGAGAGTGTTAGGGCTAAGCTCAAAGTTATCGTAAAACGAACTTTACGACAATTTGGTTATCCACCAGATATGCAGATGCTGGCTACTGAGACTGTGCTGAAGCAGGCTGAGATGATTGCTAGTGAATTGACTAGATATTGATTTTAAACTTATAAAAAAATTAAAATACTTTAAGTACTGTTTATGATATTTTTTGATATGATGATATTATAAATAAAGGAGTCTAAAATGAAAAAGCTTGCATTGTCATTGGCATCGATCGTTGTATTGAGTGGCATTAGTTTTGCAGAAGAGGGTATGGCTTCAGTGGAGATTGTAAATCCATTTTATGCAGGTATTGCACTTGGTGTATCAAGTACTCGCGGATCAGATGCTGATCTGGATTTTTTCCGTTCTAAAGCTGGTCAAGAGAGAATGATAAATCTCACTTTAAATGCAGGATATGATCTTAACAAATATTTTGCCGGAGAGGTTCGTTATACTGCTAGTATTGCCAAAGATGATGTTGTTGAGATGAGCGGGTGGAGTCTTTTTGTCAAGCCACAGTACCCTGTTGATGTGGATATTAAGTTATATGCACTTCTTGGGTATGGTGGCGTAGCAGTTGATGGTGTGACTGTTTCTCGTCCAGTCAAGGTAGATGATAGCGGTTTCCAATGGGGTCTTGGTGCAAGCTATTCACTTAACAATGTTACGGATTATAATATTGAAATCTATGCAGACTACACAAGCCTTGCCAATGAGATGGATGCTATCTACTGGAACGGCGATCTAAAAACAAGTGCTGATGCATTAACCGCTGGTGCTGCATTTAGATTTTAAGCGGGTAGAGGGGTGATGTTAATGCATTTGTATGTTTATCTTTCTGGGGTAGAATAATAAGTGCTATATAGGCAGTTTTATTTTCGTACAGTCCCTTAACAAATAATAAGCTACAATACTCAATAGTAGTATTAAATTAAGGAGAAGATATGGCAAAAAACATTTTTAAAAAACCACAGAGAAGAGTAGATCGTGTTTTTTTGCACTGTAGTGCATCAGACAATCCATCACATGACAATATCAAAACGATTCGGCGATGGCACCTGGAGAGAGGTTTTAGTGATATAGGGTATCATTTCTTTATCCATAAAAATGGCAAGATAAGCAGAGGAAGACCCATAGACAAAATACCTGCTGCACAGTACAAGCACAATACAGGAACCATAGCTATCTGTCTCCATGGTCTCAAAAAAGATAAATTTACACAAGCACAATTTAGAGCAGTACAATCACTATGTCTAGAGATAAATCGTGCCTATTTTAGCAATATAAGTTTCCACGGACACAAAGAGGTCTCAGCCAAAGCTTGTCCTGTATTTGATTATAAGAGTGTTTTGAAGCTAGATACATATGGCACTTTGGGACTGCAGAGTAGTGTTATTGGCGGTGTAGAGTTGCCTGATGAGTTTGTCGAACTCAATTATGGTGACAAGGGAGCAGAGGTGAAGAAGCTCCAGAAGCTCTTGGGCATCAAAGCTGATGGTGTTTATGGCAAAAAGACACTCAAGGCTGTCAAATCCTTCAAACAGCAACATGGACTATATGCTAGTGGCATTGTCACGAGACAAGTGTGGGAGCTACTCACAAAACCCATATTGGAAAATATTCGAGTCAACGACCCCGCAAAGTTGCCAGACTTAAAAATAGGTTCGAGAGGAAGGAGTGTAGAGTTTCTACAAGAGATGTTATTTATCAGGGTGGATGGAATATTTGGAGCCAACACAGGCAGAGCAGTCATCGAGTTCAAGGTCAAACATGGCTACTACCCTAGTGATATAGTCGAAGAGCATATCTGGAGACTACTGCTCAAAAACAAAAGAGTAGAGCATTATGCATAGATATCTCAAATATACTCTACTGCTTCTTCTCTTTCTCTCGAATAGTTTTGGTGCATCACAGATAGTCAAAGGTGGCACAGTAAGTGATGGACTTGATGTAAGTGCTATCAAACTAGGTACACATGAAGAGTCTACCCGTATAGTATTTTTTGTCAACTATTGGGAGGGACATGAACAAGCCAACACCCCTGCCAAGTCAACAGGCTCTTATGAGTTTAAACTCTCCGATGACTCTCTGAGTATAGAGGCACAGCTTCTAGGATTTAGAAGTGCTACGGCAGGTGATATAGAGAGCCATAGAGGTACAAATATCAAAAGTATCAAGCAACTCAGGGGAGAAGAGTATGGAGATGATAGTTCTGTTTTTTACAAAATAGAACTCTCCAAACCCTCTATCATAAAAGCTTTTACTCTGCAAAACCCTTCGCGGATTGTTTTAGATATTGGAGATTTATGAGGATTTTTGGAGTGTCGATGAAATAAGGAACTGCACAAGAAGAGGTGAGATTGGTAGTTTTGTTTTTGGCAGGTTCCTTGTTTGCTTTTTTTCATCAAGGTAATTTTATCTAAATCTCAAGCTCAAACTCCTACTTGTTTTGATTTTTAACCCGAATTATGCAATAGAATTGCATAATTCGGGTTTAATGTTTGCACTAGGATGGCTTTTAGACTATCCTATCACAATAAGGTTTTAAGAGACTACTCCCACTCTATAGTAGCTGGTGGTTTTGAGGAGATATCATAAACTACTCTATTGATACCATCTATCTCATTGATGATTCTACGGCTCATATTTTCCAAGATATCATGAGGTATATGTGCAAAATTTGCTGTCATGCCATCCACAGACTCTACCATTCTGATACAAACTGTATTATCATAAGTGCGGTTATCGCCCATCACTCCTACAGACTGGACATTCAAGAGCACAGTAAAGGCTTGCCAAACTTTGTCATAATAGCCTGTAGCACGAAGCTCCTCCTGCATGATCTCATCTGATTCACGCAGTAGTCTCAAGGCATCATCAGTCACCTCTCCCATCACGCGGATAGCCAGCCCTGGTCCGGGGAATGGATGTCGTCCTATCATCTGCTTGGGCAGACCAAGCTCTAAACCTAGCTTGCGAACCTCATCTTTGAAAATCTCTCTGAGTGGCTCTACGAGTTCGAATGTCATCCAGTCAGGCAGACCTCCTACATTGTGGTGTGATTTGATAGTCTTAGAGGGACCCTTTACGGAGACTGATTCGATCACATCTGTATAGAGCGTCCCTTGTGCAAGAAAGGAGACATCATCATGTCTCTTCGCCTCCCTGTCAAAGACCTCTATAAATGTCTCACCAATGATTTTTCGTTTCTGTTCAGGATCGGTAGCACCTTGCAGTTTACTCAAAAACAACTCCTCTGCATTGATCGTTATCAGATCAATTCCCAACTGCTTGAACATCACCTGCACCTGCTCGGATTCATTTTTTCTCAATAGTCCTTGATCGACAAAAACAGCGATCAGTTGATCACCTATCGCTTCATTGAGGAGTGCTGCTACGACAGAGCTATCGACACCGCCACTAACACCACAGAGTACTTTTCGATCTCCGACCTGTTTTTGTATCTCGGAGACCTTCTCTTTGGCAAAACCACCCATGTTCCATGTACTATCACAAGCACAAACAAACTTGGCAAAGTTTTTGAGCATACGGACACCCTCTGCCGTGTGGTAGACTTCTGGGTGAAATTGGAAAGCATAGATATCTCTATCTTCATCAGATATAGCTGCATAAGGGGAGTTTTCGCTTTTGCCTATGACTTCAAATCCCTCCGGTAATCTATCTACTCTATCTCCATGACTCATCCAGACAGTAGAGTCATCACTAATATCAGTAAAGATAGGTGAGGCGGAACCTGCTATTTTTAACTTTGCCTTGCCATATTCATGGTGATCAGCCGGGATCACCTCTCCGCCAAAGTGTTGGGTTATGAGTTGCATACCATAGCAGATACCCAATAGAGGAAGACCCAAATCCCAAATAGCATCATCTGGTTTATATGCATCCTCAGCATAGACCGAAGCCGGTCCTCCTGAGAGGATGATACCTTGCGGTTTTCTTGCTTTGATATCTTCAATACTCTCACGGTAGGGTACAACTTCTGCATAAACTCCACTCTCTCTGAGTTTTCTAGCAATAAGCTGTGTATATTGTGAACCAAAATCTAAGATTAGAATAGGTACTTGTTTCATGGATTGTTTCCTTCTGTTTGTATGGTTGGGTAGAGGGGTCAGGTATCGACTGTTTCATTCAGCTACGCTTCACAAAACACTCAAATTGGTGGGGTCAGGTATCGACTGTTTCATTCAGCTACGCTTCACAAAACACTCAA
>JAYEOM010000080.1:0-7080 GCA_034722955.1 Campylobacterota bacterium | reverse complement strand
GGGGTCAGGTATCGACTGTTTCATTCAGCTACGCTTCACAAAACACTCAAATTGGTGGGGTCAGGTATCGACTGTTTCATTCAGCTACGCTTCACAAAACACTCAACACCAGACCCCTAGTCAACCATCAATAGAGTCCCAAGATTTCAAATTGCACATACCAGACGACCATAGAGACAAGGTATCCAATGACGATCGTCCAGGCATACTTCATATGTGAACCAAAAGTATAAATACCTTTTAGTCTACCCATTACACCGACACCGGCAGCAGAACCAAAGCTGATCATGGATCCGCCAATACCTGCTGCAAGAGTCACAAGAAGCCACTGATCCAATCCCATTTCAGGATTGGCTTTCAAGACAGCACTCATCACAGGAACATTATCTACGATAGCAGAGATAAATCCAATGCTGATGTTTCCTGCAGTTGGACCTATGATACTATATAGTTCTACAATATAGTGCAGGAATCCCAAGAAATGCAGTGCACCTACCGCCGCCAAGATACCAAAGAAGAAGAGCAGCGTATCGTTCTCTACTTTTTTCATATTGACAAAGATATCGAAGGATTCACCCTCTGTATGCTTGAGCCTGAAAGAGTAGAGCTTCAGTATTGACAAACCAAACATCATACCCCACATCGCCGGAAAATGGAAAAACTGATGTCCCAGTACTGCTGTAGCAATCGTAAAAACACCAAGCCAGATAATGACTTTCGCTCCTGGCTTGAGTGCTTCTGGTTTATCTGTCTGCTCTGAAAATGGCGGTTTCCCTTCAGGTACAAACTTTGACAATAGCCAAGCTGTGATCACCCATCCTACAATAGATGCAGGGAAGAGTGTAAGAAAATCAACAAACTCTCCTTTTCCTGCAGTCCAAGCCATCAATGTTGTGATATCACCAAAGGGACTCCAGGCACCACCGGCATTGGAAGATACCACAATATTGATCGCACCGGGAACTAGAAATGCTTTATTCTCTTTGTCAATGGTAAAGAGTACGGTAGAGAGGATCAATGCCGTTGTCAAATTATCTGCAACAGGAGAGATGAAAAAAGCCAGAACCCCCGTCAGCCAAAAGAGCTGCTTATAGGTATAGCCTTTAGAGACCAACTTGTATTTCAAAACATCAAAAACATTTCTCTCTATCATCGTTTCGATAAAAGTCATCGCGACAAAGAGGAAGAAGAAGATTTGTGCAATCTCCAGGATCAGCAACTCCATCTCATCATGCAACGGATCTACATTTAGACCATTGATCGCATAGTAGATACCGATGAGCATAAACATAAAGGTACCTATAAATAGTGCCGGTTTTGCCTTGTTTATCTCATATTTTTCCTCTGTAGCAATAAAATAGTATCCTACGATAAATACCAATAATGATGCAATACCAACCCATGTCCATGTTAAGTTTAGCGATTCTTCCATTCTTTCTCCTAATTCTATAATTCTAAAATGTGTCTAAGCATAAACCCTAGTTAAATAAATTTATGCCTCTTCTATGTAGTGTGTCCCCAGAGACTCTTTTCTGGCAAGTGCAGCATCGACGATAGCTGATGCCGTATTGAGTCTCAGTTCGAGCAATCTTCCGATCTCTCTATTTTTCATATCATAGATAAGGTTTTTTGCTTCAATCAATCCATGCCTCGTACGAATGATACCGATATCATCCCACATTACTTGACGCAATTTTTGTTTGAAAACTTTATCCCTCTCCTTATGTAAAATATTAGCGTAATCTTTATCAAATCTCGGTGTTGAGAAGCTGTTTTTCTCTTTTCCCAATAGATGATCTACAGCTCTCTTGGCAAAGACTACACCCTCAAGCAGAGAGTTGGATGCCAGACGATTGGCACCATGTACACCAGTTGATGCTGCTTCTCCTATCACATAGAGCCCCTCTATGCCATCGATAACTCCGTGGATATCGCTCTTTATCCCTCCTACCGCATAGTGAAAGGCTGGTGATATAGGTACTCTATCTTGCGGGAAATGATACCCCAATGAGGCAAATGTCCTAGTGATATTGGGGAAACGATAATGAAAAAACTCCTCCTCAAACATACTAAAATCGAGATAAACCTCTTCTCCGTTATGCGCCCGTTTATAGTCAAAAATCGCGCGAGAAACTATATCTCTACTTGCCAACTCACCTCTGTGATCATACTCAAACAGAAAGCGTTCACCACTCTCATTGACTATATGAGCACCCTCTCCACGCAGAGCTTCTGTCAAGAGTAACTTCCGCGCAAAAGGGGTCTTGACGAAAACTGTAGGGTGAAACTGCATCATCTCCATATCTGCCAACTCTATACCCTTCTCGACACATATTCCCTGAATATCGGCAGAGACTGTACGAGAGTTTGTATTGTATTGATAGAGCGAACCCACTCCACCTGATGCGATGATCACATCATCTGCATAGATCGTAGTTGGCTGGTAGTTAACACTCGCTTTGACACCATAGCAGCGACCATTTTCGATCAAAAGATCATAGACCAGTGTATTTTTTTGCAACTCATGCCTATTTTGCACCATCATAAAGTAGTGCATATAGCGTCCAGTTGCATCTCCACCCGCATGGATGATCCTCCCTACAGAGTGTGCTGCCTCCTTGGTAAATAGGATATTTCCCTCTTCATCTTTGTCAAACTCCATACCTCTTGCGATGATATCTGCTGTAGTCTCCAGACTTGTGCGACTCATGATTTCGACAGCCTCTTTAGTGTTGTGAAAAGCACCAGCTTCTATCGTATCACTAACATGTAGCGAGATATCTTTCTCGTCAAGTGCCGTAACCATCCCACCCTGTGCATAAAAGGTATTGCACTCCCAAGGCACATCCTTGCAGATAACTAATACCTTTTTACTTGCAGGAAGATTCATAGCGGCATAGAGACCAGCGATCCCTGCACCTATGATCAATACATCATATTTTTTCAACTTAGCCCTCAATCTCAGATGATACATTTGAATCTGGTATATATACCACTGCTGTTTTATGTCCGCATCCAGCTAGTACGATACAGCAAATAGATGCTATAATCACTCTATGGAAAATGCCCGTTCGATTTTGTCTCATCTCTCTTACCAACCTCAGTTTAGATCCCTCCAAAAGCATAAATGCTATAGGAAGTTTATACATCTTCTACCCCAAAAGTTTCAACAAGCAATAGCTTTTGTATATATTGACAAAGCTACACTTTTTGTTGCACTCTCTCATCCAGGATATAAGATGGAACTTAATTATAATAAAGATTTATTAAAAAGTGTATTAACCATGCTGATAGAGCATGATAAAGAGTGCAGTAGACTCAATGCAAACAGTGTTGTTGTATTTAATTCAAAATATCATACATCAACAGAGAAAGAGTTGCCACTGACAGATCCAAAATATGATGAATTGGCTCAGGCGGATTTTATTATCCAGACAGATGATAGCCAGATCAAAGAGAAGTTTGAAAATATCAAAAAATATATCTTAAGCAATAGAGAGAAGAGATAGTGACCGATTTAGAATCTACTGCCAGCACTCCGTCTCTCGCAGAGATACTAAAAAGATTGCCAGAGACTCCAGGTGTATATCAATATTTTGATACTCAAGGAGGGCTGTTATATATCGGTAAAGCAAAAAATCTTAGAAACCGAGTCAGAAGCTACTTTCGTTTTAAACCAAAACTGCAACCCAATACAACCCTATCACCAAGAGTCCTAAAGATGCTAAATGAGGCAGATAGTATCGACTATATTATGGTAGAGAGCGAAGAGGATGCACTGATACTGGAAAACTCTCTCATTAAACAACTCAAACCTAAATATAATATACTGCTAAGAGATGACAAAACCTATCCCTACCTATATATTGATGAGAAAGATCCATTCCCTCGATTTGAACTCACACGAAAGATAGTAAAAGGCAAAAAGATCACCTATTATGGACCTTTTCCTACTGGAGGCAAAGCACTTCTTGATGCCATCTATGAACTCTATCCTCTTGTCCAAAAAAAAAGTTGCCTTAGAGAGGGGAAGGCTTGTCTATTCTATCAAATCAATCGCTGTTTGGCACCTTGCGAAGAGAAGATCACTATAGAGGCTTATGCAGCTATCGTCTCTGAAGTCAAAGAGGCTATAGTAAAACGAAAACAGTTGACTACAGCACTAGAGAACAAAATGATCACTCTTGCCCAAAGTGAGCGTTTTGAAGAGGCAGCAAAGATGAGAGATATGTCAGAAGCGATAAAATCACTGGCACTCACTTCAAATATAGATTTGGCAGACCATACCAACTTGGATATATTTGCTATCCTCAACGGAGATGAACGAGGTGTTGTAGTCAAACTCTTTATGAGAGATGGCAAGATCATATCTAGTAGTTTCAACTACTTTAGGCATACTCATATCTTTGATGAAAATGAGGCTTATAAACAAGCACTTTTGGAATTTTATACTATTGATACTCCCAATATACCCAAAAGTATACTGATAGCCCATGATTTTGTCGATAGAGAGCAGATCGCTTCTACTCTCGGTAGACGCTTTGGGAAAAAGATAGAACTTGTCACCCCACTGAGGGGTCCAAAGGCCAAACTGACGACACTGGCACTGCAAAATGCTCAGGAGTTACTCAAGCAACCAAAGAGAGAGAACTATATAGAGCAACGGATCGCTGATCTATTCAATCTATCTGTCATTCCATACCGTGTCGAAACCTTTGATAACTCACATATGATGGGAGTTGCCACAGTAGGTGCTATGGTTGTATGGGATGAGGAGAGGTGGGACAAGCACGCTTATCGTCGCTATGAACTGCATGAACGAGATGAATATGGACAGATGAGGGAGATGCTCAGTCGTAGAATCAACCATTTTAAAGAGACTTCAGCACCTGATCTCTGGATCCTTGATGGAGGAGGTGCCAATCTGGCACTGGCACAAAAACTACTCGCTCATGCACACATAAATCTCAATGTTATTGCCATCTCCAAAGAGAAGCTAGATTCAAAAGCTCACCGTGCCAAAGGGGCAGCCAAAGATCTCATCCATAGCAGTGAAGGTGTCATCGAACTAAAAACAGATGATAAACGACTACACTGGGTTCAACGACAGAGGGATGAAGCACATCGATTTGCTATTGCTTATCATCAAAATAAAAAACGAAGAGAAGATACTCAGATTTCACTCCTCAACAAAAAAGGGATCGGCAAAGCAACTGTCAAAAAACTCATAGACTATTTTGGTTCATTTGGTGCCATTGAGAGAGCCAAAGAGAGTGAGATTAGTCTAGTTATAGGTTCCCGTTTAGCTAAAATCATAAAAAACAGTGACTAAAACTCTAAAATTTAGGTACTATGTATCACAAAATTTTGATTTTTTGAACTTATTTTAAACCAAATCATTATTTTTCATTCTGCTCTTAGTTTTCTTAGTATAGAGTTAGATTAAATAAAGTATTTTCGTTTTATCCTCCCAATTTTGAGAGGTCAAAGAGCTATACCTGAAATATGGTGATTTTTTAAAAAGGATTTTTATGGAAAGACCTCCTCCAGTTGACGAGCAGTATACTTTTAAAGAGGGTGTTATCATCAGTGAGACAGATCTCAATGGAATTATCACCTATAGTAACCGAAAGTTTTGTGAAATTGCCGGCTATGACAAGAGTGAATTTGTAGGGGTAAACCACAATATAGTTCGTCACCCTGACATGCCAAAAGCAGCCTTCAAAGATCTGTGGGATACGATTCAAAATGGTGAAAGCTGGACAGGTACTGTTAAAAACCTTCGTAAAGATGGACGATATTACTGGGTATATAGTTATATATCTCCTATATTTAAGGATGGTGAAATCACAGGATATACTGCTGCTAGAAAGCCAGCATCAGCAGCGGAGATAGAAGAAGCCGAAGAGGAATATAAAAAACTTTTTCAAGAAGAATACTAAATCAAGGAGTAGTCAAAAATGTACTATATTATGAATTCAGACAATCAAATCATAGCAGCAGACAATGATTTCTTAGCACTGCTAGAGCTAAATAGTCTACAAGAGTTACTTGATCAAATTGAGAGTAAAAAAGTTACGATCAATGAATCAGATAACAGTCGTACGGAGATAGTTACAACATTAAATACCATTGTACTAACACAAGAGAGTCATTCACTTCTCACACTCGATGATAACCTCTCATTGATAGAGATCTCCCAATTGGAGCAAATACTACCCTCTGATGAAGAGAATTTTTCTATTACTGATCCTGCTGAAGTTTCTGAAGACTTGACAACACTTGCTGATGAAGAGGCAGAAGATGACAGATCCACATTAGATGAACTTGAAAAAAATGATGAAGCCAAAGAGATAGTAAAAGTTGAAACTCCTGCAGAGATATCATCTGTTACAGCAGCACTACTTATGAATGATGAGGAGAGTGGGGATGAGTCTGTAGAGATAACTGATAATATTGCCACACCTACAGAGGGTATTGCTGAAGAAGAAGATGCCGAAGATTTTACAGAGGAAGAAAAATCTGTACTAAATGATCTCAACAAAAATAGTGACACCTTTCCATTCCTTGAAGATATAAAAGAGGAGGATAGTGTAGAGGTATCTGATGATGATACTCCATCTCCTGCTATTTCGGATAGAGAGGAAGAGGAGGAGACAACCTCTTTAGATGTAGAGGAGCCTCTATTTACTCCGGAGGATGAAAAAGAGGAGAGTATGGAGGTATCTGATGATGATAGAGTTTCACTTCTTCCAGGTACGACTAAAGAGGACGAGTCTCTATTGGATAGTTCGGATAAAACTTCTGATACCTTTTCATTCCTTAAAGATGCAGAGAGTAGCAGTGCAACAGATATATCTAATACAACAGCCTCATTCCTCTTGAGCGATGAAGATAGGAGAAGAGAAGAGGTACCTCAAGAGAATAAAACTTCATTTCTCATAGGTAGTGAAGAGAATCAAAATCTAGAGAGAGAAGAGAGCAGTAGAGATAGAGAGATAGAGAGAGAAGAGAGAAGCAGAAAGAGAGAGATAGAGAGAGAAGAGAGAAGAGATAGAGAAGAGAGAGATCGAGAAGAGC
>JAYEOM010000079.1:0-2538 GCA_034722955.1 Campylobacterota bacterium | reverse complement strand
TCTAAGTCTACATCCAATACTTGTCTTTTTTCTTTGAGTTGTTTTAATACATCTCCCAAATCACCACCGCAATCTTTACACTTGTCAAGAGTATAATCTACATCTACTACAACATCAGGAGTATCTGCTTGCATAAGTGTTTTACCCTTATGACCAAACTGACCACCTGAGGGCTTATCACTCTTTCTTCTTAGGCTTTGATTCTTTTTAGGTGTTATACCCATATCAGAAGATGGAGACTTACTTGAGTTTGTTGAGTCTTTTTTTGTAAGCTCCACATTACCCCCACCAACCAATCTCTAACCAAATTAACGCTACAAAAAAACCAAACAAATAACAGACAATAATCCCTCTAAAATCTATTCAAAAACAGCCTATTTTTAACCAATAAAACTACCAATTTTAGCTATAATATGACTATGAAACAAGAGCTTAATAGTATAGAAAACCCTCAAGAGATAATCATAAAACAAGCTCAAGAAAACAGCTCTCAAAAAGAACAAATTCAAACCCTCCTTGCACAAAATAAATATATGCAAGAGAGAATTGATCAGCTTACTCGTATGCTATTTAAATCTAAAAGTGAAAAATTTAACTCTAATCAACCACACCTCTTTACTGTTGAAGATAGCCAGGAAAATATAGAGGTAGAAGAAGACAAAGAGATAGAGATAGCCTTTAAAAGAAAAAAAGGTGGTAGAACATCTCCTCCTAAAGATTTGCCACGCAAAAGAGTAGAACAGAAGCACAAAATCTTATGACTAGATGTCATAAGATTTTGTGTGCGTAATAAGTGATGAAGAGAAGATTTGTAGTTGTGGTTGTGAAATGCATCGTATCAAAGAGATAGTATCAGAACAATATGATATTATCCCTGCAAAGTTTCAAATCATAGAAAATGTAAGATTTGTTTATGGCTGTAGATGTGGAGTAAAGCCACTCACTACTAAACTAGCACCATTCATACTACCAAGAACACAAGTAACAGCTTCGTTCTTGGCTACAGTGGCAACACAGAAGTTTGAAGATGCCTTGCCACTGCATAGACAAGCAAAGATATATCAAAATAGATTTGGTATGCCCTTTAGTGATACTACACTCTCAAGATGGATGGTCAATGCTTCACTTGTACTTGCCTTCTTTGTGCAAAGACTTCAAGAGAGACTACTAGATAATGAGTATATCCAAGCAGAGTAAAGTTATAAAAATAACAATAGTTTGTTATTTTTATAACTTTACACAACACACTCAAAGCCCACAAAGGCAAAGCATCAAAGAAGTCCTATATCTGGATGGGTGTAGGAATGGATAAGTATAAAGTAGTCTATATGCACTATGCAGATAATAGAAAAAAGCAAGAAGCAACTACTCTACTCAAAGGGTTTAGTGCTTATCTGCAAACAGATGGGTATGCAGGATATGACTCTGTAGTAAAAACTAATAATATCACTCAGTTAGCCTGTTGGGCTCAGTGCCGTGACCATAGGGAGGAAATGCCCTTGGGGTGCTAGACGCAAGTTTGCAGATATAGTCAAATCAGGAGTGAGCAGTAAAGAGAGTAAAGAGTATGCTTCACAAGCTATTACACTGATTAAAAAACTCTACAAAATAGAAAAAGATATCAAAGATAAACCACCTGATAAGAAGTATCTTATCAGACAAGAGAAATCAAAACCTATTATCAACGATATAAGAGTATGGCTTGATGCTAACTTCTTTAAAGCACAAGAGCTTGGTGGTGCTATAGCTGGAGCATTTGTATATCTCAATAATCAATTTGCAAAGCTTAGTGTCTATATAGAAGATGGTAGATTATATATTGATAACAATAGAGCAGAGAATCATATTAGACCTATGGTATTAGGTAGAAAGAATTGGTTATTTGCTGCATCTGTTAAGGGTGCTGAAGCTATAGCTATATGGTATACTATTATCGAAACAGCCAAAGCTAATGGATTAGAGCCATATCACTACTTGAAGTATCTGATGACAAAGTTACCTTATTATCAAAAAAAGCTTAGCTTGACTCGTTGCACCTGTCCTCAGGTGGAATGCATATAGGCACCGGGCATTGATCTCTGTTGCCGCTGCCTATGAGTTCTACCTCAGAGAGGATGGAACAACGCAGTAGTTTTGGTTTCCGTATGCATTTCCACCGAGGAGAGACTGTGCAAGAACTTCAATTTTTAGGAGTAGGGACTTCAGTCCCGTAAATGATGTCCCATTGCATGGGACTCTTGGACTAAAGTCCAAGCTCCGAAAGCAAAGAGATAGAAGTTCTTGCACAGTCTCAGGACGGATGGGAATGAGTAGGGAAATCTTCAAGTACGGTTCTGCAAGGGGGCGTTATGCTACTCCGAATTATAAACTAAATAAAAAGGAGGGGTAGAAATGTCTACTCTGCAAATATTTAACGAATCTTCCCGCCCAAAACCCCCTTCAAACCCCCACACAGTCGAAGTTTAAGCAATAATAAATATATATTTGTAGTCACGGAACTAATAATTATTTAATGAATATACGGTATAATACTCCCAT
>JAYEOM010000078.1:30627-39424 GCA_034722955.1 Campylobacterota bacterium | reverse complement strand
TGTGAAGTCTTACGAGGTAACGACCTTAGAAGAGCGTATCACAGCACTTGAGAAGTCACAAAATGAGTACTAAAGCCAGACTATCAAAGCTTGAAAATCATATCAGCATATACGAGGACATCATAGACCGTATGGAGATCTTTATTTTTGAGACCGATGGCAGTTGTAACAGCCGGATAGTGAGCGAGCAAATAGACGGAAAGTGGTTAGGTCATAGCGAGATGCTAGTCAAAGGTAAGTGGGTGACAGTATGCGAAATAAAATAAGACTTGAAAAGTTAGAAGCAAAATTACTTCATACAAACAATGGACTCAGAGCAGTAATGCCTCTTGATGCTCTTTATTCAGACGAGCCTAACGAGCATTTATTTTGGACGGATGAAAATATAAAAGGCGTAGAGGCTTTATATAATGAAGGCTATCAAAAGGCACTGCACCCAGACGGACTAAAACCAACAATCGATGACATGTGATGCTAAATAGTAACAGCTTATAAACCAGAGAGTAACAGCACTTTGTTTGGTTACCAATTTGATGCTACAAAAATGCTACAAAAAAGAATAAAAATAGCCATTTTTAAAAGAGTAGTGTTACCTTTAGTGTTACCCAAGAGTTATAAAAGTTGATTAAATGCCGTGTATACGGGCTTTGTAGATGGTGCGGATGAGAGGACTCGAACCTCCACGCCGTAAAGCACTAGATCCTAAGTCTAGCGTGTATACCAATTTCACCACATCCGCATGATGTGTAATTATAACTTAACAATATTAAAAAGTGGTACACCCATTAGGATTCGAACCTAAGACCCTCGCCTTAGAAGGGCGATGCTCTATCCAGCTGAGCTATGGGTGCACAAAATAACAATAATAAATTTAAATTCCAATCAATAAAACTATCATACAATAGCCTAAATTTGACTAGTCAAATGAGCCGACTGCTAAAGTCATCTTAATGGTACGCCAGAGAGGACTCGAACCCCTAACCCTCAGATCCGAAGTCTGATGCTCTATCCAGTTGAGCCACTAGCGCTCATACTGCCGTACATGGGGTGGATGACGGGGCTCGAACCCGCGACAACCTGTGCCACAAACAGGTGCTCTACCAACTGAACTACATCCACCATAGTATAAAAAACAGTATAAAATTTAAATATCTAACTCACTCTAATTTATATGGTCGGAGTGAAAGGACTCGAACCTTCGACCCCCTGGTCCCAAACCAGGTGCGCTACCAGACTGCGCTACACTCCGTATACTCTAAAAAAGGAATGCAATTATAGTGCAAAAATTTTCATTTGTCAAGTGTAAATGAAAAAAAACTCAATAAAAAGTGAAAAAACCTGATTTGAAGTACTTTGAGAGTATAAATATGTATAATGTTAAGAATAGACTAATATTCGGAGTTATATTGCATGGATAGTATTTTTGAACATATTAATGGATTTTTGGGTTCCATATTCTTTTTCGATCTTTTTTTTGGCAAAATGGAAGGCACCTCGATGCCTTTTATCGTGGCATGGTTGATTGTAGGTGGGATCTATCTCACTTTTAGATTTGGTTTTATCAATGTACGAATGTTTGTTCACTCATATAAGATCATCACCGGTAAGTACAAGACAGCTGATGATGTGGGAGAGATCACACCCTTTCAATCCCTCACTACAGCACTCTCGGCGACGGTAGGATTGGGTAATATCGCAGGGGTTGCCATAGCTATCTCTATAGGAGGACCAGGGGCGACATTTTGGATGATATTGGCTGGATTTTTTGGGATGACGCTGAAGTTTACTGAGGTGACTCTCGCACAAATATACAGAGAGGTACGACCTGATGGACGCATTATGGGTGGAGCGATGCAGTACCTATCCAAAGGTTTTGCAGCTAGAGGACATGCAAAGCTAGGTAGTCTATTGGCTGTTCTCTTCTCTATATTTGCCATAGGTGGGTCACTAGGGGCAGGCAATGCCTTTCAGACGAGTCAAGCCGTAGGGGTGATCAGTGAACGGATACCTTTTTTTGCTAATTATCCTATCGTTTTTGGTTTGATATTGGCAACTGTTGTAGGTTTTGTTATCATCGGAGGGATCAAGCGTATCGCAAGTACAGCAGAGAAGATCGTACCGATGATGGTACTTATCTATCTGATGGCATCACTATGGATACTAACCGTCAATGCTTCAGAGGTTCCACATGCTATCAGCCTCATCATCCATGAAGCCTTTGCTCCTACAGCTGCTGTCGGTGGATTCATCGGCGTTTTGGTGCAGGGATTTAAACGGGCAGCCTTCTCTAGTGAAGCGGGAGTTGGTTCTGCCGCGATAGTACACTCAACAGCAGCAGTAAAGTACCCTGTAAGACAGGGGATGGTAGCACTCTATGAGCCATTTATAGATACTATCGTCATCTGTAGTATGACTGCTCTAGTGATCGTCACAACAGGCGTATATGACCCTAGTGGCGAGTATGCAAATCTCGTAGCCTCCAGAGAGGGAGCTGCATTGACTGCTGCAGCTTATGGGACGGTTATATCTTGGTTTCCTGTTATTCTCTCCTTCTCTATAGTACTCTTTGCTTTTAGTACTATGATCTCTTGGTCCTATTATGGGGAGCGTTCTTGGACTTATCTATTTGGTGAGAGATATACACTTATCTATAAATTGATATTTATCTCCTTTACTGTTGTCGCTTCTGTATCTAGTGCAGCAGTGATGTTGAATTTTTCAGATCTACTCTTTTTTGCTATGGCACTTCCCAACTTGATAGGACTCTATGTCTTGCAAGGTGATGTCAAGGCAAATTTAGATGCTTATATGCTAAAGTGGAGAGATGGAGAGTTAGATAGAGAGGTTATAAAAAAATAGGGTAGGGGAGGGTAATATTTTACTCTCTCCCAAACTTGGAGCTTGGGAGTAGATATCAGATCAATCAGTGCTGTTCATCAGCATCTAGGTTGAAGAGTTTCGATCCTACATAGTAGAGCAGGATACAGAGACCCAATCCACCCAGAGAGATCATGATCTCTGTACCACTTGGGAAGTAGTGAATCCACTCAGGAGTGAGTTGATACTCTCTAATCTTCATCATCTGAAGTGGCTTGAGCTGTGTATCGTGGACAAGGTTGTACCGCATAAAGAAGATACCAACCATACCGGCCAATGAAGCCCAGAACATCGCGTTGATATTTTTACCCATATCTTTCAAGATGATATAGAGAGGGATCAACATCGCCAAGATTACCTCTGCCCAGAAAGTCCAAGAACCCAAGATATGAATAGCAACCTCTGAACGATTTGGCATACCTCCATATATATCTGTCAACATCTTCCAAGCGACAAAGAAGATCAAAATAGAGATCAATAATCCCTGAATTTTTCCCAAATTTACCAACATCTTTTTGGCCTCTGCCGGGAAGTCCAGCTTGTATCTCCAACCCATCAAAATATAGGCGATAAAGATACCCGTGATAAATGCTGTCAAGATGAAGTAAGTCGGATAGAATACACCATTTGAAATCGGTCTCGCATTAAGAAAACCAAAGACAGATCCCAAGTTTGAGTGTGCCGCTAAACCCACTAACAATCCTATCAAACCAAATATTCTAGCATTTTTCATATCATGTTTGAGAAGGAAGACAAACTCAATAATCATAAAGGTAAGATAGACTCCATATAGTGTACCCATCCACCAGATAGCTGAAGTCAAGCCCGGGCTGATAACATTGTATATCAGCATAGTTACAGGGTGCCCGATCTCAAATGCGATCACGGCAAAACCTGCCAATATCGTTACGATAGAACCAAAAATCGCTCTTTTTGAGATCATCTCATAATCTTTGAAACCAAAGACATCTCCCAATGAACCAACGATACACAATCCCGTCGAACTAACAACAAAGAAGATATATACTGCGATCAATAGTCCCCACGGATGCTCTCTCGTTACATTATAAGCATGGTGCCCATGCATTAGATAGATTGCTACACCTACAACAAACATTGCTAAAAAAGCCAAAGTAAGAACAGCCACTAGATTATTTCGTGGTGTCTTCTCATAATTCATTAAATCTTTCATTCCTATTTTATTATAAGGAATTGTGGAGACAAAAGCTTTTGCTTTGTCAATCATGCCCATCTCTTCTGTTTTTTCTACTGTTTCTGCCATGAATTACTCCTTATGTTAGATAGAAAAGTTTTGGATTAGTACCTAGATGACTCTTGAGTGTGAAATGCTCTCTTATTCTAAGTGTCTCAGAGATTTCACTATTTGGATCTTCAAGGTCGCCAAAGAGTCTTACTTTGGTAGGACAGGTATTTTGGCAAGCTGTTGTAGTTTCACCTCGTGCTATTCTCGTCTCTGCACAGAAGTTACACTTGTCAACTGTCATCGTTCTATCATCTACATATCGTGCATCATAAGGACAAGCATTCATACAGTAACTACATAGTATACACTTATCTGCATTGACGCGTACGACACTGTTTTCATCATAGTAGGTTGCATGAGTAGGGCAAACCTCTTGGCAGGGAGCATCATCACAGTGCTGACACTGACTTGGCAAAAAAGCTGCCGATACTATATCCAAAAGTGGCCATTCACCTTTTACATCATTGGATCCTATCCAGATCCTATGTTTGTCAGCACCTAATAGTACACCATTCTCCTCTTTACATGCAACTTCACATGCTTTACAATTGATACAGTTTTTGTAATCTAGCGCCATTCCATATCTAGCCATCTTACACCTTCCTTATTTCTACATTGGTTTCATGCATTGATGCTGCACCATACACAGGCTCTATAACATCTTCAATAACGGCATTATCATTTCCACCATTTTTATACGCCCAGGTCAATGCTTCACTCTCTTCACCAAATCCATGGACAAAAAATAGCGTATTGGGACCTACTTTCTCTGTAGGATAGGCTTTGAGTCTAGTTTTGCCTGCCGTACTAGATACTTCGATCATATCACCAAATTTGATACCTTTATCCTTGGCAACTCTTCGGTTGATCCAGATATAGTTCTCCATGATCAAATCTCTAAGTATGATATTGTTTGCTGTACCACTTTGGGTAAATTGTGCATGACGACCTGTCAATAGTCTGAATTTTCCTTCCGGAACAACAAAATTGTACTCCTCTTTCCATACAGGCATAGGGTCGACACCTTTTTTTGCCATATTTGGAAGATTACACTCTACCTTTTTAGAGCCTGTCTTTGGTTTGCCACCATTAACACTGTATGCCTTCTCTTTTTCAGGGTAGTATTGATGCTCATTGGCAGAAGTCTGTTTAAAGAATTTATCCATATTTGGATAGAAGACACCATGCTCTTTAAGTGCTTTGACTGCCTCTTCTCCATAAACCTCTTCAACCATATGTTTGTTGATCTCTTCTTGAGAGTGTTCAAATGGTTTTGTTAAATCAAACTCTTCATAAACTTCTATCTCTCTCTGTGTTAAGCTCTTCTTCTCATCACCTTCACCAAGAGTCTCCAACTCTTCTCGAACATCTTCATCATATTTTTTGGTAATCTGGAAGAGTGGTTTAGATATCTTTCCTGTTAAACCTCTCAATATCTCCATAACAGGTTTAGTATCATGCATAGGTTCAACTACTTTATTTCTCTGAGCAATAGAGGGTTCAACTCCTCCAAATGTCTTGACTGGGTCAGTTCTCTCGAGATAGGTACACTCAGGGAGTATTACATCTGAGTACATTACTGTATCACTCGGCATTGTATCTATGGCAACCACTAACTCCATCTTCTTTAACATTTGAATTGTTTTTTCTGTATTTGGCATATTCATCATAGGATTATGTTTATATATAAACATTCCTCTGACCTTGTATGGCATTCTTCCTTCGATAAATCTATTTCGCCAACCTATCCAAGAGCCACCTCCACTCACAACAGCACAATCAGAATATCCGGCATGACCTTTTTTCGGATGTTCTACTTTATTTACTGCTCTTGATTCTGCTCTAGCGTAGATAGGCTCCAGTGCACCATGACCTCCTAGTTTTAGCTTTTTACCAAAAACCAATCCGCCTTTGGTGTCAATGCCGCCACTTAGACCTTGGAAGATTGCCATCGCACGACGCAATTGGAAATCATTGTTGGCAAAAGTACTTCTTCTACCAGGATAGTAGACTGCTTTTGGAGCATGAGCCATAAATTCTCTAGCGATCTGATAGATATCTTTTGCTTTGATACCAGTAATCTTTTCTGCCCATTCAGGTGTATATTTATTATCAAGTACACTCTTTTGATACTCTTCAAAACCATTAAAGTTTTCAGCTACATACTCTTTGTTGTAGAGCTCTTCTGTCAATACTACATAAGTCAATGCCAATACAAATGCCAAATCTGTTCCAGGGTTGATCGCTAACCACTTATCAGCTTTTGCCGCTGTATTGGTAAATCTAGGATCTATACAGATGAGCTTTGCCCCTCTGCCTTTGGTTCTTTTGAATCCATCCATAGTATCTGGTGTTACGATCGCTTCAGCTCTATTGGCACCTGCCATGATAATATACTCGGCATTTTCGAGATCTGCTGCCGCATATCCACCAATAGTTACACCATATCCTGAGATGACTGTTTGGAGACAGAGTGAAGCATGATTGAGCCAGTTAGATGACCCAAATGCAGAGAAAAATGTCTTGAAAGTGTGTTCAGCCATACCTTCACCTGCACAAAATAGAAATGATGATCGATTATCTTTCTCCTCATCCAAGATCTTGCTCATACCCGGGAACTTATCTGTACCATTCCAGATCGCTTCATACGCCTCTTCCCATGTGACCTTTTTAAATTTTCCTTCACCTTTTTCACCCACTCTGATCAATGGAGACTTCAGACGATCAGGATCATAGAGTGCCTGAATACCTGCATTTCCTCTCGGACAGAGCATATTTTTAGATTTGGGAAACATCGGGTTGGGATTTAGTTTTGTTACAATACCACCCTCTACTCTAGCTACGGCAGCACACTTATTGACACACATTTCGCAGAGTGTAGCGATCTCTGTTGCCTCTCCTGTTCCTGTCTTTGTCGTAACTGAGAGACCCTCAATATTTTTCTTATCATGACCTGCTAAAAGATTGGTGACACCGATAGTCGATCCACCTACAACACTCAAAGCAACACTACCCTGAAGAAATTTTCTTCTAGATACTTCAACCTGCATAAAGCACTCCTCCTTCTATAATAATATCATTACTTAAATAGGAGTAAAAGTCTCCTAATATAAATATATATTATATACTATAACAGTATTTCTTATATGTGTATGATTTTTATAAAATATTGTGATACTTTAGATAATTTAACGACTTTAATCGTCAATTATCTCTTTTGAAGGGGTATTTGATATTCATATCATCTAAGTTGCCATATTCAAAATCTTTGTGACAAGCTGAACAATTTGACTTATCTTTAATATCTTTCTCTTTAAAGACAGATTTTGGAATATCTTTGTGGGTCTCTCTCCAATAAGGTGTTTTTGTGATAGCTTTAGGACGACGCTTGCCAAGTGAATGCATTATCTTGATAGATGCTTCACGAGTAGTTGTCTCTGCTGCATTTTCATTTAAAAACTCCAATATTGATGCCTGTTGTGATTTGGTGATATTGGCTTCGGTAATCTCTTCTCCAAAATGGTTGTCCAGTGCACCCATTACACGCTTCCATGATTTTTTAGGCAATAGATAAGGAGGATGAGCTTTGTGACAATCCCCACACTCTTTTACATATACAGGACTCATCTGCTCATAATCAACATTTGTATATTTTTGAAGTGTTAAAAAGTTGTAGTTACTACTAACAATAAAGAAGTATGTAGTAATGGCTATGGCGATCATCATATAAGAGAAGATACTCAATATCGGTTTTACCTCGGTATCTTTTCCCTCTGTCCTCTTGTAGCCTGTCACCATAGCAAAAACCATTCCTGTCTTATGCCAAAACTGTTCAACCATGACTCCACTGATATGAAGTACAACCCAAGTGACAAATAGATAAGAGGCATATTTATGAATAGCATCCAATATAAACATCAAATGAGCATAGTTAGTATTGAGATCTCTAAAGAGTCCCTTTCCCTCCTGTATACCATAAAGAAGAAGTCCCGATACAACAATAACAAAACCAACACTCATAGCCCATACTGTAAACCAACTTGATGCAGGATTGTGACCAGCAGGAATCTTTCTCCATCTATTTTGTATCTTTACAACAAAATACTCTTTGAGCTGTGAGGGTTTGAGTTTGAAGGTTTTAAATCTTGCATATTCAGGGCCGATAAATCCCCAAATAATTCTATAGATAATAATAGTAAGAAAGATAAATCCAAATGCTACATGATCATGAAGCTTCGGTTCATAAAAAGATGTTATAAAAGATGCTGTAAAAGAGAGTGCCAACATCCAATGGATAATCCTAGTGCCTATTGGCCAAACAAATACATACCCTGATCTTTTATTCATTACATTAATCCATTTAACTAAACTAATATTGAGTATAACATAACTTATAGTTGTATTATTTTAAATTTGAAATTACATAGCTAAAAGGGTGGAGAGAGAGAGAAGATCTTCCCCAACCTAGTGCTATCAATGTGCAGCTGGAGCTGTCTCTGCTGGTGCTGCCTCAGCTGGAGCTGCTTCTACTGGAGCTGCTTCTACTGGAGCTGCCTCTGCTGGTGCTTCGACTGCTGCCTCTTCTACTACTTCCGCTTTTGGGGCATCCATTTTGTAAAAAGTTTTTTCTAAATATACAGCCATTGCTTTAGGATC
>JAYEOM010000078.1:0-30527 GCA_034722955.1 Campylobacterota bacterium | reverse complement strand
CTGGAGCTGCTTCTACTGGAGCTGCCTCTGCTGGTGCTTCGACTGCTGCCTCTTCTACTACTTCCGCTTTTGGGGCATCCATTTTGTAAAAAGTTTTTTCTAAATATACAGCCATTGCTTTAGGATCATAATCATACCCTTTTGCCAAAAGCTTCTGCATATTGTGTTCCATAACATCATGGTCTGTTCCGGATGATTGGTTCAAACCACCATTTTTTACATCATATAGATCAAGCTCAAGCTCTTCTGCTTGTCTATCATTGAGTGCTGGACCCTTCTTTTTAACATTACCTTCACCATTGTCACCATGACACTTTTTGCATGATTGTTCATAAACTTCAGCAGGTGTCTTACTATATGTTTTTGCCTCTGATGTACTCTCAGGTGCATCACTACATCCGCTCAGTGCAAATAGAGCAGCAGCTGATAGTATAATCATATTCATTTTCTTCATAAATTCTCCTTTTTCTTCTAATTTCTTATGCTCTACCAGAAAGCATACCATATTGTGTCATAGGCTTAAGTGCATAGACTTTCAACAACCACCAAATATATCTCTCTACCGTAGGGTCAAGAGGAAATGAAGGAGTTGGCTTTTTAGTCCAGTTAAACTCAGCAAGCATTACTGTGCTGAGACTTGTAATCAATGGACATACAGTATAACCCTCATATTTAGCAGTAGGCTCTTTACCTTCCATAACTGAGATAAGATTGTCTACAACAACTTTATACTGCTTTCTAGCAGATCCGCCTGTTTTTCCCATAGGAACTGCTGCGATATCACCCAGTGCAAATATATTAGGATATTTGATATGCTGTAGTGTCTCTTTGTTGACTGGTACCCAGCCTTTTGATGAACCTACTGGTGATTTTGCTATCTCTTTGGCAGCTGACATTGGAGGAGAGATATGGAGGAAATCAAACGGTTTTTCTACCGTTTTACTCTTCATCTCAATACTGTAATCCTCAAGATCTTCATCCCATGCACCCTTCTCTTTCCAGTGTCTGTTGAATGTAGCTATCTTCTTTTCAGGATCTACAGCGATGAGATTGTGTCTGTAGTTCCATTTCATATCTCTTGCTTCAAATTGGTTAACGATCGCATCATGATACTCTTTGACACCAAACATTTTGCTACCATTTGGATAGAAAGTAAGATCTGCATTGTCTCGTGCACCCGCTTCTCTCAATCTAGCATCAGTAAGATACATGATTTTTTTAGGGGCACCACCACATTTGATCGGTGTATTTGGGTGTGTAAAGATACCTTTTACTTTTTTGCCACTTTTTGCATCTGCGATAAACTTTTGCATCTCTGTCCATGTATCTGTTGCACCGTTTGCAAAGTAGATAGAGGTGATTCCGTTTTTACCAACAACTTTTCTAACCGCACTATCATCTCCTCTTGAGGTGATTGATTCAGTGATGCCCAATCCTTTGATTTTGGAAAAGTCCAATTGCAGTCCAGCAGCGATAATCATAAAATCATATTTGATTGTTTTTCCACCGCTTGTTTTGACTGTATTGTTTTTAGGGTCAAACTCTACTGCTTTCTCTTTGATGAGAGTCACACCACTAGGAACAAAATCATCTCTGTTGTATTCTGTATCACTATTTTCCCATACTCCAGCACCGACAAGTGTCTGACCAGGCTGATAAGATGTTGAAAATTCACCTGGTTCTAATACTGTGATATCTGGATTGTCAAGTGTATTTGTCAATTTTGCTGCTGTTGACATACCTGCAAGTCCACCACCTATGATAAGAATCTTACCTTTTGCAGAACTGCTAGCATTTGCCTCTGTTGCTGCACCACTACCCATAAGCATAGTAGCTCCACCAACACCAAACATTTTGATCGCATCACGACGGGAGATACCCTCCTCTTTATAGTGAGTATCTATGAGTTCCATAGCCTCTTTTAGCATCTTTTTATCCAAAACTTCTCCTTTATATTTTTCATTTCCTATTATTCTACATAAATTCTTATAATATTTAGGTAATTTTTACTAAAATATATTATATTATTGGACTATATTATTTAAACTAATTTTGTCTATAATCAATTGTAATGATATTTCACCTTTAAAATGATTTTTATTAATAGTATATGATAATTCAACATACTCTCCACTGTAAAAATTGGCACTGCTTTTAAATTTTACCCCTGTAAAAATCACTCCTTTGTGTTCTAGTGCAAAGCGTAAATGTTCTCTTTTTTTTCCCATTTTGTCTGCTTGGAGTATTTTTACTTTTTTTGTGATAAATTTTGGTTTTTGATTATCTTGACCATAGGGTTCATATTTTTGAATCATCTCTATCAATCTGAAAGATATTTCACTAAAATCAATCTCACCTATAATATCGGGATCATATCTATTTTGTCTATACTCTTGCAGAGCATACTTATCTTGCAATCTTACTCTAAATGGTTCTATATTTTTTTCTGAGAGAGTCAATCCGATAGCAGCTTGATGTCCACCAAATTTATAGAGAAATTCTCGACAACTATCTGTAATACCAAAAAGATCACAAACTCCAAAGCTTCTTCCGCTTCCTTTGAAATCTCCATTTTCTGATTTGGATAGTACAATAGCAGGTTTTCCAAAATGTCGGGATATGCGTGCTGCAACTATGCCAACTACTCCTTCATGCCAATCATCACCATATACTATAAGTACATCATCCTCTATATCTGCTTGATCTATCGCTTCTTGTGTAATAGTATGTTCTACCTCTTTTCTCTCAGTGTTAAATTTGATCAACTTTTCAAGTCTGCTCTTAGCATCATAAATATTTCTACTTGTTAAAAATTCTACTGCGAAAGAGGCATCTTCCATCCTTCCTGCGCTGTTGAGTATGGGAGCTAACTGAAAACCTATATCATTACTGACAAAGATCTCTCTATCCAGATACTCTCTAAAGGCACGGATAGCTGGTCTTGAGCTTTGGTTGAGTAGTTGAATACCTGCAACTACCATCGCTCTGTTGATATGTTTGAGAGGCATCATATCAGCAATAATAGCAATAGAGACTAACTCTAGATAAGATTTGATATCGATATCTACTTTTAAATAATTTTTTAATGAAGCGATCAGATACCAAGCGATTTGAGCTCCACATATATCACTATATGGAAAGGTACAGGAGTCCTGTTTTTGATCGATGATAGCATAAGCTTGCGGTATTTTGGGAGGTATAAGATGGTGATCTGTAATGATCAGATCTATACCTCTATCTATACACATTTTGGCAGCATCAACCGCAGATATACCGTTATCTACAGTGATAACAAGGTCACATAGATCTATCCTAGATATAATCGAAGGACTCAAACCATATCCATCTCTAAAACGGTTGGGAATAATCCATTTCAGATCAAGACCAAGTTCATCAAAAAATAGTTTCATCAATGTAGTAGAGACAACACCATCTACATCATAATCTCCTATCAAAACAATCTTTTCACTATTTTGTATCGCCTCTCCAATTCGTTTGGTTGCTCTATCCATATCCTTTAGCTGACTAGGTGGTGGTAGATCTTTTAGTGTTAAAAAACCCTCTTTAGAGAAACGATCATAGAGTATTTTTTGAAGTGAAAGGTATGTTATTTTTGGGTAATAGTTCATATTGTAATAAAAATTTCTCTAAATAGGGGAAAAGAAGATTATGATTATTGACTCATAGAGACTTTAACAAAGTCTAAAATAATAGGATTTGGATTTTGTAATCTTGAGGTAAACTCAGGGTGAAATTGTACACCTAAAAACCATGGGTGATCTACAACTTCTACAGCCTCTATCAAACCATGAGACTCTCCCGTAACTACCATGCCTCTCTCCTCTAATTCGTCTCTATAGAGTGGATTTGCTTCATATCGATGTCTATGTCTTTCAAAAACAACACTTGTATCATACGCTTTATGAAGTTTTGATCCCTCCTTGATGTTACACTCATATTCACCCAATCTCAAAGTACCTCCCATAGGAGATACTGCTGTTCTGATCTGCTCCATACCATTGGCATCTATAAACTCATCGATCATATAAATCACAGGGTGTTTTGTCTCTTTATTAAACTCCATAGAGTTAGCATCTTCATAATGGAGTACATTTCTAGCAAACTCTACAATAGATAGTTGCATACCTAAACAGATACCTAGAAAAGGTATCTTATTTTCTCTAGCATATTGAATAGATTTGATTTTTCCTTCTATACCTCTCTCTCCAAATCCTCCTGCAACCAATACACCATCACAATCAATCAGATACTTTTCAACACCATCCTCCTCTACCTCTTCACTATCTACCCATTTGATCTTGATATGGCTGTCTAGATTGGCACCGGCATGTATCAGTGCTTCAGTGAGAGACTTATAAGACTCTTTCAGATCAAGATATTTTCCTACAAAAGCGATAGTAGTTTTATAAGTAGGTTTTAAAATCTTTAGAACCAGATCGTTCCACTCATCCATTTTTGGTTTAAGCTCGCCCAATTCAAGTTGTTTTGCGATAGGTATCAAAATATTTTGAGCTAGAAAGTTTATAGGTACACGATAGATAGTTGCAGCATCTATCGCATCAATAACACTACCTTCATCAACATCACAATTGTAAGCAATCTTCTGTTTCAAATCAATAGGAACAGGTTGCTCTGCTCTGAGAACTATCATATGAGGAGCTATACCTATTCTTCGCAGCTCTTGAACAGAGTGTTGTGTAGGTTTTGTCTTTAGCTCACCTGCTGCTTTGATATATGGGAGTAGTGTGACATGTATATTCATCACATTTTTAGGACCTAGTTCATGTTTCATCTGTCTGATAGATTCAAGAAAAGGTAGTCCCTCTATATCACCGGTGGTTCCACCCAATTCGACGATAAGTATATCTCTCCCTTCACCTGCGATGACAATACGATCTTTTATCTCATTTACGATATGAGGTACAACTTGGATGGTTTTGCCTAGATATTTTCCTCTTCTCTCATTTTCAATAACTCTCTTATAGACTTGTCCTGTGGTAAAGTTATTTTTTTGTGTTAGAGATGTATCTAAAAATCGTTCATAATGCCCTAAATCCAGGTCGGTTTCAGCACCATCTTTAGTAACAAAAACTTCACCATGCTCTAGAGGACTCATAGTACCTGGATCTACATTGATATATGGGTCAAGCTTTAGTACACCTACTCTGAGACCTGAATGCTTCAGGAGAGTACCTATACTCGCAGCGGTTATTCCTTTTCCCAAAGAACTCAAAACACCGCCGGTTATAAAGATAAATTTAGTCATATTTATACTCACTTAAGTTATGATAGGCATTATAATTGTAATAAAATTGTCATTTTTAATGACAAAAGGTAATTTTGGTTCGTTTATCCCTAGTTCAAATGTCTCACCTTCTGTTTGAGAGATAAAATCAAGTATATATTTACTGTTAAAATTTATTTCAAATATTTCGTTCAATCCAGTTACAATCTCCAGTTCAGTTTTAGCTTCTACATTTTCTGATGCTAAAGAGTGAAATATGATCTTCTCTTCCATTAGAGTCATCTTGATCTCTTGAGATATAGTGGTGATCATTTTGATAGCACTGATCATCTCTCTTTTAGGGAGTGATATCGAATGTTTAATACTTTTAGGAACGATTCTCTCATAATCAGGAAATTTTCCATTGATCAGTCGAGTATAAAAATAGAAGT
This sequence comes from Campylobacterota bacterium, assembly GCA_034722955.1. Classification (GTDB taxonomy): domain Bacteria; phylum Campylobacterota; class Campylobacteria; order Campylobacterales; family Sulfurovaceae; genus SZUA-451. The sequence goes on along the minus strand of JAYEOM010000078.1, from coordinate 24,830 downwards.
TATCATTTGTAATAATAAGATTTGTCTCATCATAGTATATATCTATCTTATCTAAAAATAGTTTTTGTATCTCTAATATAGCTTTTTTTGGAACAATAATAGATAGTTCATCTGCAGATGAACTCGGTATTGTAGTTATAGCAAGTCTTCTAGTATCTGTACCTACTAAATCAGTCTCTTCTGATTTTATATTTATCAAGGCACCATTTAGTTCAAACTTTGGATTATTACTATCAATAGCTGGTGATATTTTTTTGAGATTTTGTATAAGACTACTTGAATCAAGAGAGACTTTTGGTTTATTTTTTAAAGTTGGAAATTCTGGATATGAGTTATAGTCAAAAGTAGGTAGTTTAAATTTAGATCGTTTTTGTTTTATTATTAGCATATCATCAATCATCTCTAAAACAATCTCATCGTCTTTAAGTATACGAATAATATCTAGAAGTTTTTTCCCATTAGCAGTAAATGAACCTTCATTATCTATAATAATATGATCGGTTATGATCTGTAATCCTATCTCTGAATCAGTCGCTTTTACTATGCATCGACTGTTTTGAGATTGAAAATAGATATGAGAAGTAATTTGACTAGCATCTTTTTTTTCTAAAAAAGGTTGTAGATTTATTAGAATAGATTCTATTATCTGTTTTTGTATTTTGATTTTCATCAATTTTCCTTTTATCTTACTAATAAGTAGTAGATAGTAGTAGTTTGCATTGAATAAGTGAAAAAGCCTCTTAAATAATGATATATAGGTTATCTGAGAGTCACTTTTCAGTTTGATCTATTCACATCTGTTCACTTAATTAGATTATATCTTTTTTTTATTAGATGTGTCCTAAATTTTTTGACTATTAGTATTGACTTTATTAGATAGCTCTTCCAATTGAATTTTAAAGTTTTCATCATTATCTATGATTTCATTTATTTTCTTCATAGTATGACTTATGGCGGTATGATCTTTCATACCAAAATAGAGTGCGATCTGAGGCATAGAGTTGGGTGTTAAGTTTCGTGCTAAGTATATGACAATTCTTCTAGCATTTACTACATTTTTAGTCCGTTTTTTTGATTTGATGTCACTTGGTTTGATATTTAGCTCTTTAGAGATGATCTTGACAATATCATCAATAGATACACTCTCTTTTTTCTCTTTAAGTTGATCTTTGATGGCATTATGAGTAAACTCCATTGTGATAGGTTGATTGAGCATAGATGCAAGTGCATTTAATTTAATAAGTGTTCCCTCTATTTCACGAATATTATCACCCATATTTGTAGCAATATAGTTGATGATATCCTTCTCCAGTCTGATACCATCGAGTTCACATTTTTTCTGAATAATAGCGATTTTTGTCTCTAGTCCAGGAGGTTGTATATCTGCCATCAATCCCCACTCAAATCTACTCTTCAACCTATCTACAAGACCTGCTATCTTATTTGGTTGTCGGTCAGATGTCATAACGATCTGTTTTTTTGCATTGTGCAGCTCATTGAATGTATGAAAAAACTCCTCTTGAGTCTGCTCTTTACGACTTAGAAATTGAACATCATCAATCATAAGCAGATCACACTCTCTAAATTTTTCTCTAAACCTATCCATAGTTTGACTTCTTAGATGAGAGGTGAAACTATTCATAAATTGTTCCAAGGTTGTATAGATAACTGTATTTCCAAGGTTTACATGGTGATTTCCTATAGCTTGCAGTAGATGTGTTTTGCCCAATCCTACACCACCATAGATAAAGAGAGGATTGTACTGTTTGCCAGGTTTTTCAGCTGCACTTTTGGCTGTGGTATAGGCAAATTGATTTGAGTCTCCCACTATAAAACTTTCAAAGGTAAAAGATGGGTTCAATTTTGTACTTTTTGTATTGATCTTTTGATCTATTATTGTAGGTAGAGATGGACTCTTCACTCTCTCTTTGCCAAGAGTGATTTTTACTTCAGGTTTTATACCACTCTGCAGTTCAAATAGATGTGCTAGTTTCTCTTGGTATTTTGTTTTTACCCACTTGGCTATCAGCATATTGGACGCTGTGTAGTAGACAATATTGCTTCTAGATCGTTGGTTATCATAGTTAAGTTTTTTAATATATCGTTCATACTCTATCATAGTAATCTCTTTTCTCAACTCTTGCAGTACTTTTTGACCAATATCCATGTAATATCCTGTTAAATGTGAATCAATTTAGTTAAAAAAAGAATTTCATTTCTTAATGTGAATAACTTTCTCGATTTTAACTAAAATTAGCTAAAATACGGCTAGAAACTCTTAGTGAATAATTTTATTCACCATGTGAACAAAGATGTGAATGAATATATTAGGAATAGACCCAGGAAGCCGTAATTTAGGCTATTGTATCCTCTTTTATGATGGTAAAAACTATAGATTGATTGAAGCGGGTTTGCTTAAAATCAAGACAATCCAACTTCAAGAGCAGATTATTGAGCTTATGGAGGGGTTGGATTTGATCTTAAACTCCCATACCATCGATGAAGTTGCTATTGAAGATATATTTTTTGCTTATAATCCAAAGTCTGTTTTGAAGTTGGCACAATTTAGAGGAGCTCTCTCTTTGAGGATTTTACAAGAGATAGGATATTTTTATGAATATACACCTCTTCAAGTTAAAAAAGCATTGACAGGAAATGGAAAAGCATCAAAAGAGCAAGTCGCCTTCATGGCAAAAAGAATTTTGAGAATCAATAAAGAGATAAAACCCTTGGATATCACAGATGCTATGGCTATAGCTATAACACACGCGCAAAGGGTCAAATTGCGTAGATAGGATCGAGTAGGAAGGTGTAAGCTACCCCAATGAAATAAACACCCAAAATTGGGGTAGCCTAAAACTCTTGAGTGATATCTACTACGCCCCCCTAAAAGAGTTCATCACTATTGTTTGGTATATGGGTACTGCTTGGTATAGGAGTACTCTCTCTCTTCTTTACAGTTGGTGTTCTATCTCTCTTTTGTGTTGCTGGTTCAGTATTTGGTTCGTTTGTCCCTCTTCCTGCATTTTTCTTTACATCAATAAAGCGTTTAGAGGGGATCTTGAATGTTGCTTTTTTATGTCCTGCACTTGACTCCCAGATCATCTGATCATAGAGATAGATATCATTTTTAAAGTAGGCTAATCCATCTTCTCTATATACAGTAAAGTAGATGATATGTACAGGTATAGCTCTTTTGAGCCTTATGGTAGTAGTCTTCATACTATCTAGTATCTGCTGTATGCGATCTTGACTATAGTTCTCTTTTACATTAGGGAGAAGAACCTTCATAAAATCAAAAGGTTTATCTACTCTCATACAGCCTGAACTATAGATCTTGTAGCGTCTCTCAAGTAGGGATTTGTTGTCTGTATCATGGAGATATACAGCATACTTGTTGGGAAACATAAATTTGATCCGTCCTAGTGCATTGGAGTCCCCAGGATACTGTACAAATCTATATGGAACATGTCGACTGCTATTTTCATATTGTGCCAAATCATCTATAGTGACAGTTACCTCTTTATTGCCTGAAAAGACATGTATATTATGCTCTTGGAGATAGTTTGGTTGCTCTCTAATAGTAGGAATCAAATCTCTTTTGACAAGATTATCTGTAACGGTCCATGTGGGGTTGAGTACCATATAGGTGATCTCATCACTAAATATAGGGGTAGGTCTATCGATACGACCTACTACGATACCCGTCTTAAAGAGCCGTTGTCCATTGCGGTAATAGCGTAGATTGAAGTCAGGGATATTGACCTCTGCATACTCATTTTCGAACTTTTTTGGGTATAGTTTGCACTTATCGAGATTGGCTATTATCTGTTGGATATTTTTTTTGGCGGGTAGATTGAGATAGTAGGTCATAACCTTATCGATCTTGCCATCTACTTTGAGATTATATCTTCTTTGATATGTCAATACCGCTTGTTGCAGTGACATATCAAATTTTTTATTAAGTTTTGCACTCTTAGGTAGATCTCCAGATATCTTTAACCTTTTTTTGATCTCCAAAATACGCTTGTCTCTATCCCCTAGTTTGAATATCTCATTTGTATAAGCAATCTTTGGATACTTTGACATAACACGATAATCTTTGAGCATCTTTATGAGATCTTTATAGCGTATCTCCATAGGTATAAGTGAGTTTAGATACCCATAGATATTTCCGCCTGATATAGAGCTATAGAGGGTATCCTGTGAGGGAAATCCTTTTGGTGAAAATTCCCATTTTGCTTGGATATCATCACTAGCCTTGAGAGCAGTCATTTTTTTCTTGACTAGAGACCAATCTACATCTCCTTGGACAATGAATCGTACTAAACTGACATAACTATTGCTAAGCATAATATCAAGTCTGGCATAAACCTCTATTTTTTTGGCAGCAGAGATCTCATTGTTATCGAGCATATAGAAAAGATATTTGATCTTTTTTCGCCCCATAGGTTTGTTTTTGTAGTTATAGAGAGGGTTGTTTAGTGCTTTGATGAGTTGAGTCTGTCTGCTAGTGTTACTAGATCCTACCCAAAGTGGCTTGTAATCACTCTTTTTATAGATGGTTTTAACTATATCTTTATTGCGACCGCTTAGTTTGCTATCTATACTATTTTGTATCGAATTTCTGATAGATTCAGTAGATATGCTACTCGCTTCGAGCATTGTTATAGCACCTATAAGTGCTAAAAGTAAGAGTTTTTTCATTAATGTCTCCAGATACTAAGATAGTATAGATATATTCTATCAATATAGAATAGAGTTATTATAGTGAAAAAATATTAAAGGGTAAAGTAGAAGAGAGTTTAAATAAAAAATATAGCAGATTGACCAAGCCCGAAGGCTCAGTAGAGGGTACTCTTAGAACTTGTAAGAGACACCAACATTGAATGTATCGATGACGAAGTCACTTGAAGCACCGGTATCTAAATAATCTTGATACTCATCATAGTTATCATCATAAAGAACTACATAGTCAGCAAAGATAGAGACATTGCCATTAAATGTATAAGATACACCAAGACCCCAAGAGAAACCATCAAGATCTGTAGTCTCTGTAAATGTTCCGCCAGGAATGAAGATATCTTCTTCTAGTGAAGTTTTTCCATATCCAAGTAGTGCATATACATCAAACTCTTCTGTTACTGGGTACATTGGTTTAACATAGATACCAAATGCATTTAGAGTAGCATCTGTATTGAATGGATTGTCAAAGTAGTAAGATGTATCACTAAGATCATTCATACCGATCCAGTATCTACCTTCGATCGCTACATATGAGTTAAACTTGTAACCAGCTTGAAGCAAAAGTTGATCAAAATCTCTAGTATCTATCTCTATAGATACTCTGTTACCGAGAGCATTGTCATAGTGATATGTCTCTTCACCTTTCATCGAACCATAACCAAGACCAAGATAGAAACCTGCATCTACTACTACTTCTACTACTTCAGGTACTTCTACTATTGGCTCTTCGATTGGAGCGATATCTCCTCCTGCTACTGCGAATGAACTCATTGCGATTACTGTTACTGCTGATAAAACGATATTTTTCATAAATATCTCCTTGTTTTTAATTTTGATATGTGATATTCTAGCATGATGTCTATAGATATGTCAAGGGATTTTAATAAAAAGTTAATAAAAAGTTAATAAAAAGATAAAATCACTCTTTATATAGAGATGCTTCAAAGAGATATTGATGCTCCTGAGGAAGGATATCATAGATAGCATAAGCGATATCTCTAATCTCCCAGAGTGCTGCTTTGTTGCTGCGAAGTGAGATGAAGTTTTGCAAAGAGCGTGCATTGATAGTCCAGGTAAGCTCTGTTTTATAGCTCTCAGGCAGACAGTATTTGGCAATATCATTGCTAATTCCGCTTTTGAGAATAGCTTGGAGGTTGTTGAGAGCTTTTATAGATGCACTATCTACCAAGTTGTTGTTGGTGAGTACTATAAATCTCTCTGCACCACTGTAGTCATCATCTTCAAGGGGTTCACTCTCTTTGAGCTCTTTGAGGGTGTATCGAGTGCTTTTTACACTAGGACTTGCTATCCTGTGGCGTGCCAACTCCTGTAGCAGGGCTCTGCTGACCCCTTGTATATAGAAGGTATAGACTAAGTGTTCCATAGTAGATGCATGTTTAAATTTGTTACCAACTCTATCTATCAGTGCCTTGTCTCTCTCTCCTCCTTCGTCACTCTTGTCAAAACTCTGCCAGCAAGTACGGATAGCATGGGCACAAACATCCAGTGGTGTGTAGTGGAGGAGGGTGATTTTCATAAATATATAGCTCCTTTTGTATTATATAGTAAGTACTATAGCTATATTAAATAAAATCATTAATAAAAAGGTAGAATAGTTAACAAGTTTTGTTTAGTATGTATGGCTATGAAACATTTCTATTTGGATACAATGTTAAGATTATACTATAAGGAGATTATGCCAATGAAACCAACAGAACGATTTTTTGGTTTTGAAGAGGATTTTCGTGAACCTTTTGCAAGAGATAGAGATAGGGTGCTGCACTGTAGCTCTTTTCGGAGGTTGGAGTATAAGACTCAAGTCTTTCTCAACCATGAAGGAGACTATTTTCGTACACGCTTGACACACTCTCTAGAGGTGAGCCAAATAGCAAGAACACTCTCAAGGATGTTAAATCTCAATGAGACACTTTCAGAAGTGATAGCTCTCTCTCATGATTTAGGTCATACACCATTTGGTCATATCGGTGGAGATGTATTGGATGGTCTGCTCTGTGCTGATGATCATCCATTGGGTTTTGAACATAACTTTCAATCCTTTAGAGTCTTGACAAAGTTAGAGAAACGATACAAAGATTTCGATGGACTAAATCTGACTTTTGCTAGTTTGGAGGGTGTACTGAAACACTCCTATCCATACAAGAAGGATTTTTTAGCAGGTATTGATGCTTCATTTGATCTAGATAGACACCCATCACTAGAAGCGATGGTAGTAGATCATGCTGATGAGATTGCATATACTAGTCATGATATAGATGATGGTATCAAGTATGGATTGATAAACTTTGATGATCTTATGGATTGTGAACTTGCTATTCGTGTAGATGAGATGGTGAGAGAGGAGGGTGTAGAGAGAGAGGAGAGTCTCTACCGTCATCGTTTTGTAGCAGCTCTTATCAAACTATTGGTAGAAGACTTTATAGAGTACTCTAAAGTAGGAGCAGATCGATATCACACTAAGCTCCCGTCGTCAGGCTACATCGATGCAAAAGAGAAACTACCTTTAGGTTTCAGCTCAAATACAACAACACAACTCAAAAAGCTAAAAAAACATCTCCATACAACGCTTTATAGGCATCAAAAAATTTCTCAGAAGATGTATGCTGGGAAACAGTGCATAAAAGGCTTATATAGGGCATTTCGTGACGATAACGACCTATTGCCTAAAAAAGGGAAAAATTTAATGTCGATTCGTAACGAGCAGAGAGTTATTGCCGACTATATCGCATCTATGACAGATAGGTATGCTCTGAAGACTTATCAAGAGATTTATGGACTTTCATTTAGTTGATGAGCGGTAGATTAAATAACTTCGATCTTTTGAGATTGATACTTGCTATCATAGTAGTAGTGTCACATACTGCTGAATTGACTCAGATAGAAGTTGTAAAGAGTATGAGTAAATTTTTTAGTGCTGATATTGCAGTTGATTCATTTTTTGTTGTTAGCGGTTTTCTTATTTTTATGAGTTTTGACAAGAGTAGATCATTGGGTAGGTTCATCTCAAAAAGAGTTAGGAGAATATCTCCTGCTTATAGTGCAGTGATACTTATATCTGCGATATCTCTATTTTTTGTCTCTACAGAAAATTTTATGGATTATTTCACGATAGAGTTTTTTCGTTATATTTTTTTCAATCTACTCACACTCAATTTTATGCAGCCTACACTCCCTGGACTATTTGAGACAAATTATATGCAAGCGGTCAATGGGGCACTCTGGACGATCAAGATAGAGGTAGCTTTCTATATACTTGTACCACTTATTGGCTATATCCTCTCCAAGGGTTATAGATTTTTGACAATGGCTACAATATATATACTCTCTATTATCTATTCATTAGTTATGATGGAGTTTTTCATATCTACTGGTTCAGTGGTGTATATAGTATTGGAAAAGCAGATACCAGGTCAATTGGCATTTTTTATCTCTGGTGCTTTTCTATATTATTTTTATGATATTTTTGAGAAGAGATCTCTGCTTATATTTTCGGTAGCTTCAGCAGTAGTTGTAACCCACTTTTTTCTGATGGATATCTATTTTATATATCCAGCTGCATTGGCTGTAGTTATTGTCTATTTTGCTACGATGATGAAGTATCTTGGAGATTTTGGAAGATTTGGAGATCTATCATTTGGTCTATATATTTGGCACTTTCCGATCATTCAGACTTTTGTTTTTTATGATCTGTTTGCTGATCTTGCTTTGGGATTGATAGCACTGAGTATCTCTCTATTTTTAGTATCATTTTTCTCTTGGCACTTGATAGAGAAACGATTTTTATATCCATCGTCTCACTATATAACAGCTGAAAAATAGTACTATTGGAAGCCTTATTTAAAAACTCTTTTAAATATATATTTTACACTCTTGGTATAGTAGTCATAATTGAAGCACTCTCTTATCTGTTTTTCACTGAGAGACTCTCTAAGTTCTTCATCTGATAATAGGTGACCTAGATAGAGTGATTCGCCTTTTTTGTTAGTAGTTGGTTTGCCTTGTTGTATCTCTTCCCATACCTTCATTGCATTTCTCTGGACTATTTTGTACGCATCCTCACGACTCACTCCAGCCTTTGGCAGTTCGAGCAGTACTCGTTGAGAAAATACTAGTCCACCTGTAAGGTTGAGGTTTTTCATCATGTTCTCTGGCATAACTGTGAGGTTGGCTATGACACTATTCATTCTATGTAGCATAAAGTCAGTTGTGATAAATGCATCAGGCAGCCAAAATCTCTCATTGGAAGAGTGTGATATATCTCTCTCGTGCCATAGAGCTACATTTTCCATAGCAGGTACGGCATATGCTCGTATAGTACGAGCTAATCCAGTGATATTTTCAGTCAAGATTGGGTTTCTCTTGTGAGGCATAGCTGAGCTTCCCTTTTGACCTTTGGCAAAAAACTCTTCACACTCATACACCTCTGTTCTCTGTAGATGTCGCACCTGAACAGCAAACTTCTCGATAGTAGATGCCATCAAAGCTAGAGCAGTTGCAAGGCGTGCATATCTATCTCTATGGACTACTTGATTGGAGCATGGCTCAGGCTTGAGTCCTAGCTCTTTCATAGCGTACTCCTCTAGCTTGAGTGGAGCATGAGCGAAGTTGCCCATAGCACCTGAGATTTGACCTACTGAGATGACTTTGAGGGTATCTTTGAGGTTGTCAAGGTGTCTTTGCATCTCATCATACCAGACAGCTAGAGTCAAACCAAAAGTGATAGGCTCTCCATGTATACCATGAGACCTTCCTACCATAAGAGTGTACTTATGCTCTTTGGCTCTCTTTTTTATAGACTTCATCAGCATTTTCACATCTTTGATCACTATCTTGAGAGAGTCTCTCATCTGTAGGGCTACACCTGTATCAACTGCGTCAGAGCTTGTCATACCATAGTGAAACCACCGTGACTCATCACCCAAGCTCTCACTCACGCTTGTATTAAAGGCTATTAGGTCATGTTTTGTTACAGCCTCTATCTCTTCGATTCTCTCTACAGAAAATGAAGCATTCTCTACAATCTTTTTGCAATCATCATCGGGAATAAGCCCTATCTTATTCCAAGCTTTCACAGCTGCTTTCTCTACCTCTAGCCAAGCTGCATATCTAGCATGTTGTGTCCAGTGCTGACTCATCTCTTCTCGTGCGTATCTCTCTACCATTGTTTTACCTTTATTGTTATATGATTGATTTTTGATTTGTAGGTTTGGCATCACCAAACGATATATGTTAGGCTACCCTACGGGCTTTATGAGGTTTCCCATATACGGCGTTAATCGTTTTTGAATTAGCTAAGGCTAGTCCTTCAAACAATTGCCTTGTCTATGAAAAACCTCATAAAGCTATTTGTGTGTTTATCTCCTTGGGGTAGCCTAAAGCTATTTGGATGTTTATTTCATTGGGGTAGCCTTATACCGTAATCTTATCAAAATAGCAGTTATGGAGAGGTGAAAGATACTATTTGTCAAATGATATTGATAGAAATAAACGGTTTATAAATCGACCATACATGATACAGTGATATTCACAAACACGCTATAATTACATAAAATGCAAAGGGATCTTTATGCCATTTGTCAAAAAAATATTCTATATACAAGAGGAGATAAAAGCATTCCTCTATCTTATTAACAGACACAATCTCTCTCAGGGAGATGCACAGAGACTCATCGCTAAAGGACGGTTACTGATAGATGGTGAATCTATGAGGGATAGTTCACAGATTATCCATGGAGAGATAGAGTTGGTTTATTTTGAACCAAAGAGTAGGGGAGTCTCACCTCTATTTTCAACCCTTGACTTTATGATATTTGAAAAGCAGAGTGGTCTATTGGTTCATCCCAACACTATGGCTACAGAGTACTCTATGCTAGATGAGATTCGTCATATAGCGGGTAGATACTCCAACGCAGTACACCGTATAGATATGGAGACCTCTGGACTACTGATGGCAAGCAAGCACAAAAGTGCAGAGCGGTCACTCAAGATGCTCTTTGAAAAGAGAGCCATCAAAAAGTCATACTTAGCATGGGTCGATGGCAAGGTAACAGACTCTTTTGAAGTCAATGAACCTCTTAGGGTGAGAGATGACTATAGCCAGTGCAAACATAAAGTAGAAGTGCATACAGAGGGCAAAGCATCACTCACGCACTTCAAACCACTCAAATATGATGAAGAGTTAGATGCTACGCTGATAGCGTGTCATCCACATACAGGTAGAACTCATCAGATAAGAGTCCATTTGTTTCACGTGAAACATCCGATATTGGGTGATCCTATATATGGTACAGATTTTAAGGCAAGTGATGAGTACCTAGAGGGGAGACTCTCTGACCGCGATAGACTTGTATCTACAGGAGCATCACGGCTTATGCTTCATGCACAAAGCCTTAGATTTCAACATAAATCGGACTTTTATATAGAGAGTAGGGTAGATTTTGAGGGGATGAAGAGGGAGATAATCGGGAAGAATGATAGAGTGTTTTATAAAAGTTAAAAAATTACATAGCCCGTAGGTTCGATTTTATCGAACAATGTACATAGGACTACTAGAAGAAGTTCGATAAAATCGAACCTACAACATGTCTATTTTTCATCATCACTCCGAGCCTCTTTGATGAACCATCCTCCGCCTATGACGACGACTGCGATGATAAATAACAGTAAAAACATATCAATTAATGGCATTTATACCCCTCCCTTCTCTTGTTCTCTAAGCTGTCCGCAGGCTGCTGATATATCCAAACCTTTGGACTCTCTGATGGTGCAGTGTAGCCCTCTTTTGGTTAGATACTCTTGAAATTTGAGCATATCTTTATCGCTAGGTCTCTTGAACTGAGTTCCACCATAAGGGTTAAAATATATGAGGTTTACTTTGGCTTTGATCCCGTCTAGCAGGGAGAGTAGCTTTTTGGCAGCACTCATTTGATCATTGATATCCTTGATGACTAGGTACTCGAACATCACTCTCTTTCTAGCGTTGATAGGGAAGTTTTTGACTGCATCTATGATCGATTTGATATTGTAGGCTCTGTTGATAGGCATTAGAGTTTGACGGAGATCATCATCTACAGCGTGTAGGGATATGGCTAGATTGATACCTAGATCCATCTCTCCTAGCTTCACTATCTTGGAGCTGAGTCCACTCGTAGATATAGTCTGTCTATGTGTAGCTATAGCCATCCCATCAGGATCAGCAAATATCTCCACAGCTTTTACTACGCTGTCTAAATTATCAAGTGGTTCACCCATACCCATAAAGACGATATTGAGTCTACGGTTGGCTTCTATCTCATTATGCTTTTTGACCATACGGAGCTGTTCGACTATCTCACCGGCACTCAAATCACGCATAAAACCACCCTTTGCAGTCAAACAAAAGGCACACCCTACCTTGCACCCTACCTGAGAGGAGATACAGACTGTATAACGCTCCTGATGCTTTACAGAGCCATCTTCGTGATACTCTTTGTCTCGCATCAGCAGTAGTACTACCTCTACTGTATGTCCATCGTGAAGTTCAAAGAGATATTTACGACTCCCATCCTTGCTATCTTGTACTAGTAGAGTCTTCAAAGGAGTGAGTGTAAACTCCTCTTTTAACTCCTCACGCAGTGCCTTTGGCAAGTTTTTCATCTCATCAAAAGAGGTGGCATACTTATGATAACTCCACCCCCATATCTGCTTGGCACGGAATGAGGGTTTTATCATTGTTGATAGCTCTTGTTTTGTGTAGTCTTGTAGGATTTTTTTCATTTATTTTCTTTATTGTTTATTCCCATTCCATTACTGTATTGGTAGTATTCCAAATAGGTTTTTGTAAAAAATTAGATAAAATTTTTGTATCTTTAATGATAGAGTTGTGATGACCATGTGATAGTACATTTAGTCGTTTTCCATCATCTAGTACAAGATTTAATTCATAACTATAGTATGAACTAGAGTGGTGTCCGTCTGCATCTGTGCTACCGCTGATATATTTGTTAATAAGTTGGAGGGCATGTATTTTGTCTATCACTGCCCAATCATCCTCAATTGAATTTTTCATTAATACATTTTTAGGTTCTACTCTTCCTCTCCAAAAATATCCATCATTTTTGTCAAAAACTATAGGTTTTGTGGCACTATAAAATAGATAAGCACCTACAGACATAAAAATAAGACCAAAGCCCATCATAAAAAATACTGTAGAAGTATGTGAAATGAGTCCATAAACATGAAATATAAATCCATAAACAGGAAGAAAGAAAACCAATGAACCAATGATGAAAAATAAAAGTGAACCCAACTTTTCTTGGAGAGATGCCTTAAACTCTACTCTGTTAGAGTTAATTTGAACAAGTTTATGTGTTCTATGACGACTAGAAGATCTTCCCACGCTAGTCCAATAAGTTTTTAGTGCAACGGGATCATTTAATTCCGAAGGGTCAAAATCCTCTTTTAAGTTTTTTGTTAACATATAATTCTCCTTGTTGAGTTAATATACCCCACCACCACACCACTGGGATTCACATGGTATGCCATCTCCATCTCCATCCATTATAACATCCGGGCAGTTTTTTTGAAAAAATTTAGCCTCTTGACATGAGTGCATCTGGGTACATCTAGTGCGACCGTCACATCTGTATGTTGCAGCAGACTCTTCATAAGCACTATATCTTATCTTTGATGCCGAATCAGGTTTTACAGATTTTTTCTCTTGAACTTCTTGATTTTTCTCTTGAACTGCCTGCTTTTTAATTTGCATTAACTGCTGGTTATATTCATTGGGTGCTCCTGCTAAAAACTCATCCTCCTCTTCGCTGCTGTTTGCCTCTTTTGCTAGATAGTTATCTAGAAATTCATCACTACTTGGTGCATAGTGAAAATTTACGAGATAATACCATCCGCCAAATGCAATAACAATGATAAGCAATATAACTTTCATCTGTAAAATCCTCTCTTTATGTTTATTTGGAGTTGTTAGTGTTAGATTATATCGGATTTTTTATATTGCTAAGGAATACTAAGGAACTTCCAAGAACAATTCTACCCATCTGACTTCTCCTTTTGCTCCTATTTGATACTCTATATACTTTATTGCATCCTTCCCAGTCTATCTCTCATGTAGAGAGTCAACTTCTCTATAGCCTCTTTGTGATTGGTCACAAAACTCTTGTGAGCATCATTGTCGCAGTAGTTGGTTACTATAAAAACCCCACCAGCTGGTATGTTTAGCTCTTGAGCAACTTTGAGTATAGAGAAGAATTCCATGTTTTCCAATTTGATATTTTGTTTGAGATAGTGAGAGGATAGGGTAGGGTCGGTTGTGATGTAGTTGCTGGAGTTTACTATAGTTTCACGTGAAACATCAGGATCATAAATCAAATAAGAACTGTCTCTCGCTTGTAGACTTGGAGCCGAAGCGGTCGGAGTGAAGTAGAGTCGTGAAGGTTCGGCTGTGCTTATGACATTGTCTAATGGAGTGTAGGCTCCGTGAGTAAAGAATCCATTTTCTATGTTGGCAGCAGTTCTAGACTCTACGATATCAAATATCTCATGTCTGCCATAACTTCCAGCTGTTCCTACAAAGAGGATAAACTCTGGTGGGCTTAGTAGGCAGAGTTTAGTTAGATTGATAGCTGTATTGACCAAACCTATACCTATAGGAGTAGCAAAATCAAACTGTTCTATATCTCCGGCACAGATTATCATTTAGCGTCTCACGGGAATATTGTTTTTGTGTAGATAGTTTTTGAGATCCATTATATCTATCTCTCTGAAGTGAAATATCGAAGCAGCGAGTGCAGCATCTGCATTGCCTAGAGTAAATGCCTCCTCTATATGCTTCATCGTACCTGCTCCACCGCTAGCTATGATGGGGATATTGACCACTTCATTGATGCGATAGTTTAGTTCATTGTCAAAACCTGCTTTGGTGCCATCTGCATCCATCGAGGTGATGAGTAGTTCACCCGCCCCTCTATCATAAGCCTCTTTAGCCCATGTTATGGCATCTACTCCTGTATCATTGCGTCCACCATGGGTAAATATATGCCATCTATTTTCACTCACTCGTTTGGCATCGATGGCAACAACTATACACTGAGAGCCAAATCTTTTAGCACTCTCGTCGATGAACTCTGGGCGTTTTATAGCTGCAGAGTTGATGCTGACTTTGTCACACCCTACATTAAGGAGATTGTAGATATCGGGAAGTTCTCGTATGCCACCACCTACAGTGAGAGGTATGAATACCTCTCTAGCTACCTCTCTCACTACATCGACTATAGTATCGCGTCCTTCATGAGTAGCTCCTATATCCAGAAAAGTGATCTCATCAGCTCCTTCAACATTATATCGCTTGGCAACCTCTACCGGATCACCAGCATCACGAAGTCCTACAAAGTTAACTCCCTTGACAACACGACCATTGTTTACATCTAGGCAGGGTATGATCCGTTTTGCAAAATAATCCATTTGACTCCATTTATAGATACTCTTAACAAGCACATTACAATTTTATGGTAAGATTATACAGAAATTATCCCAAAATTAAGATATTTTAGAGTATGATAGATACGAATTTAACTGAATTTGCCAACAAACGATATGGTCAGAACTTTTTAAAAAATGATTACTATATCCATCAGATCATCCAAGCGATGCCCAATGACACTCTGCATATTGCAGAGATTGGACCTGGCTTAGGTGATTTAACCAAAGAACTCGTAAGAGTTAGAAATGTCACAGCATTTGAGGTTGATAAGAGATTATGTGAGCATCTGAAGACAGCATTTGAGGAGCCTCTCCAACAGGGAAGCTTAGACCTCAAATGCGGAGATGTGCTTGAGCGTTGGGGTGAGAGTAGTCTGCTAAATGAGCCTTATCATTTAGTAGCAAATCTGCCCTATTATATAGCAACCAATATTATTTTAAGAGCACTAAAGGATCAGCAATGCCACTCTATACTGGTGATGGTCCAAAAAGAAGTAGCAGTGAAGTTCTCTGCTGTTGCTGGACAGAAAGAGTTTTCAGCTCTCTCTGTTTTAGCACAGATAGCAGGAGAAGCGACACTCTGTTTTGAGGTGGAGCCTGAGGCATTTGTGCCTCCGCCGAAAGTCACTTCTGCAGTACTCTTGATCGAAAAAGACCATACTGAAAATAGTGAGAGTTTTGAAAGACTACTACGAGTCGCGTTTAGTCAACCACGCAAAAAACTCTCAAAAAATTTAATGGTTAAATTTGAAAAAAATAAAATTATAAATCTCTTTGAGAAGCTGGATCTAGATCCAAACTTACGACCTCATGAAGCTGGGACATCTATCTATCATCACATATATTATGAACTAAAGGATATTTTAGATGGACAACAGTCAAAACAGTGGACAAAACCCAAAACCAGCCAATCCAAACAGAAGACCTAACCCTCACAGAACTAACAGTAGTGATGGGCAGCAGGCAAACAATACGAACAGTAGTCGTAAGCCAAATCCAAATCGTAAGCCAAATCCAAATCGCAATCAGAGCAGTGGATCTCAGGGGCAAAACGGAGAGCGAAGAGATAACCAGTCAAATCCAAACAGAAAACCAAATCCAAATCAAAACAGACGACCAAACAATAATAAGAAGCCTAATAACCAAAATAAAAACAGTGCCAACAGAAGTAGTGGGAACAAAAGCAGTGGAAGACGCAGAAAAAATGAACCGACCAATGTTAGCGACAAGATGAAGCAATCACTACAAGCAAACAGAGAGATCCAAGAGGCGAGAATGAACCCTTGGAAACAGATAGATATCAGCTCCAAGGGGAGAGTACGCTTTACTCCATTGGGTGGGTTAGGTGAGATCGGTGGCAATATTGCTGTTCTTGAGACAGAGAGTATGGCTATCATCATAGATGTTGGGATGAGTTTCCCCGATGAGAGTATGCATGGAGTAGATATCTTAGTTCCTGACTTTAGCTATCTGCATGCGATAAAAGATAAAATAAAAGCGATTATCATTACCCATGCACACGAAGATCATATCGGTGCTGTCCCTTATCTCTTTAAGGAGTTAAAGTTCCCAATTTATGGTACTCCTCTATCATTGGCTATGATCGAAAATAAGTTCAATGAACATGGCTTAAAAAATGATACCAGTTATTTCCGCTACATATCCAAGAGAGAACAGTATGATATAGGAGATTTTAAAGTTGAGTGGATGCATATGACGCACTCAATTATTGATGCATCTTCATTAGCGATAGAGACACCTGCGGGTACACTGATCCATACAGGAGATTTCAAAATTGATCATACTCCTATAGATGGATATACAGCAGACCTTCAGCGTTTTGCTCACTATGGTGCCAAAGGGGTACTCTGTCTATTTAGTGATAGTACCAACTCCTACAATACAGGATTTACTAAAAGTGAAGCAGTTGTGGGCAACACATTTGATACACTTTATATGTTAGCAAAAGGGAGATTGCTGATGTCAACCTTCTCTTCAAATATTCACCGTATTTATCAGGCGATGGAGAGAGCAATCAAGCACAATAGAAAGATATGTGTGATAGGACGATCGATGGAACGCAATATTGAAGTGACTAGAGCATTGGGGTATGTTGATATACCTGACAAGCACTTCATAGAACCTCACGAGATCAATAAATATGCAGACAATGAGATCATGATAGTGACAACCGGTTCGCAAGGTGAAGATATGGCAGCACTCTTCAGGATGTCGACCAATGAACATAGGCATATCAAACTAAAGCCAACAGATACTATCATCATATCAGCCAAAGCGATTCCCGGCAATGAAGCCTCTGTATCAAGAATGATGAACTATATTGTCAAGACAGGAGCCACAGTTCGTTATCAGGATTTTGCTGATATCCATGTATCGGGGCATGCAGCACAAGAGGAGCAGAAGTTGATCCTAAGATTGGTACAGCCCAAATTTTTCTTGCCAGTTCATGGTGAGTACAACCATATAGCACAGCATGCCAAAACTGCTGTAAAGTGTGGGGTTAATGAGAGAAATATCTTGCTGATGAGTGATGGTGATCAGGTGGAGATCACACCAAAGTATCTAAAGAAGGTCAAAACAGTCAAGACAGGGAAGAGTTTTATTGACAACCAAAACAATAGAGAGATCCAAGATGATGTTATTGTCGATAGACAGAAGTTGGCATCTGATGGTATCGTAAATGTTATCGTTCAGATTTCAGAGCAGACACATAAATTGGTAGGAAAACCTATTGTTATGACACATGGTCTTGTACCAGACAGAGAAGATAAGAGGTTCTCTGAAGATGTGATACAGTTGATCGAAAACTTTCTGCTCAATGCAAAACCAGATCAGGTATTGACTTCTCAAATAGCAGAAAATGAGATCAGACTAGCAGTGAGAAAGCATGTAATCAGGATCAAGAAACTCTATCCTATTATCATACCAACACTCTTTTATGTCTAACAGTTAAGAAAGTAGCAGAGCAGATGGATAGTATCGCTATCGCTAGAGAGACATTTCGTATTGAAGCCAAGTCACTGTTGCAAGCTGGAGATATGCTAAATCAAGAATTTTTAGATGCTGTGTCATACATAGAAGAGACAACAGGCAAGCTCGTAGTGACAGGTGTAGGCAAATCAGGACTTGTGGGTGCCAAGATAGCAGCAACTTTTGCAAGTACAGGTACCTCTAGCTTTTTTTTGCATCCTACAGAGGCACTACATGGTGATCTAGGTATGATCAGCAAAGGAGATACCCTGCTGGCTATTAGCTATAGCGGAGAGAGTGAAGAGTTGATAAAGATACTGCCGCATATTAAACGCTTTGATATCCCCTTGATCGGACTTACGGCATACCCCGACTCTACACTAGGGAGATATGCAGATGTTATACTCTCTATCACTGTAGAGAAAGAGGCTTGCCCACTAGGAGTTGCACCGACAACATCTACAACACTCACTATGGCTATGGGAGATGCTTTGGCAGTCACCCTGATGAACAAGATAGGCTTTAAAGCAGAAGATTTTGCCTCTTTTCATCCAGGCGGCACACTAGGCAAAAAGCTTTTTGTAAAGATTAAGGATTTGATGAGAACTGAAAATCTTCCTATTATCGACAGAGAGACTACACTAAAAGATGCTATCTTTATGATGAGTGAGGGTAAGATAGGAACAGTACTTATCGTAGATGAGAGAGAGAGGCTGGTAGCACTTCTCAGTGATGGTGACCTCAGAAGAGCTCTTATGCGTAGTGATTTTGATATGGAGCATACAGCTCTTCGTTATGCTAGTAGAGATCCAAGAAGTTATCACAATAGCGAACTATTGGCGAGTGAAGCTCTAGAGATCATCGAAGAGGATCGTATTCAACTGCTCATTATTACAGATAATGAGAACAAAATAGTAGGGGTACTGCATATTCATGATTTGGTGACAGCAGGGATCAAAAAATAGATAAGAGGAAAAATGAGACTCAATAAATATATATCACACAATAGCAAATACTCCAGAAGAGATGCTGATAGATTGATAGAAGAGGGTGAAGTAACTATCAATCGTAAAGTTATCAAAGAGTTTGCCTATGAAGTAGAAGATGATGATTATGTAGCAGTCAATGGTAGAGCTGTCAAGAAGCGTACAGAGTTGACAATGATAGTCTACAACAAACCAAAAGGGGTACTTGTCACCAAAAGAGACGATAGAGAACGAACAACAATTTACCATAAACTACCTGGCAAGTTTAGGCACTTTATCCCTGTAGGCAGGCTCGACTATGCTTCAGAGGGACTACTTATTCTTACAGACTCACCTAGTGTTGCAGACAAGTTGATGAGGAGCAATATACTGCGAACCTACAATTTAAAATTGGACAAACCTTTGAGTGATGATATGATGGTTGCTATGAGAGAAGGGCTTGTTCTCAATGATGCAAGAGCAGGTGCACATGCAAATAGTCGCATAACCTCTATGGAGTTTGCTCCTTTTGAGAATTTTGAGTTGCGTTTGGCCGGCAAGAATTTTACAAAAATCAGAGTGACCATCAGTGAAGGCAAAAATAGAGAGTTGAGACGATTTTTTGCTCACTTTGGAGCAGAGGTTCTCGACCTGAAACGGGTAGCATTTGGTGATATAGGCCTCAATAATCTTCCGACAAACAAAACTCGTTATTACACTCGTCGTGAGTATAGTGATCTATACAGCTATCTCAAGCAAGAGAGCAGAGCAGAGCAGAAAAAAGAGGATAAGATCAAAGAGGAACTCAAAGCTGATTATGAAGAGAAGAGACGAAAAGCCAAGATAGATAGAAAAAGAGAAGCCAGAAAAGAGGCAAAAAAAGCAGCTAAAAAGAGATAGCATTTATGAATCTAGCTCTTAAATATCGTCCTAAAACAGTAGATCAACTTGTTGGTCAAGAGCATCTTCTATCGCCTAATGCTCCTCTGCGCCTACTGATGGAGTCTGGGATGCTTCCCCATGCCTTTTTTTATGGTCCTCCTGGTTCGGGCAAAACAACCCTTGCTCGAATCATTGCAACAACTCTCCAGAGACCGTTTTATGAGATGAATGCCACTACACTCAAGGTAGATGAGTTACGAAAGATATTTAAAGAGTACAATAATGCACTGCAAAAACCACTGATCTTTATCGATGAAGTCCATCGCCTTAGTAAAAATCAACAAGAGGTCTTGTTGCCATTTATGGAGATCAATGCAGCTCTGGTTATCGGTGCTTCTACAGAGAACCCATACTACTCTATGAGTGCTTCTATGCGTTCCCGTTCGCACCTGTTTGAGCTTAGAGCTATAGAGGATGGAGCCCTGAGAGAGTATCTGCAACAAGTTATAGAGTCTGAGTCTCTTAGTGTGGAGGAGGAGGCAAAAGCATTTTTGATCACTTCAAGTTTGGGTGATGCTAGAGCTATGCTCAACCTATTGGAGAGTGGAGTTGCTATAGAGTCCCCTCTTAGGCTAGAGACCCTGCATCAGATACGCCCTCATGCTCTACAGGCAGGCAGCAGCGAAGATGATAGCCACTACGAGCTTACATCAGCTATGATCAAAAGTATTCGCGGGAGTGATATTGATGCAGGACTCTACTATTTGGCACGGCTTATCAGTGGAGGAGAACCAGCAGAGTTTATCGCACGCAGACTAGCCATACTAGCCAGTGAAGATATAGGCAATGCCAACCCAAATGCTCTCAATCTAGCTAGCTCCACACTCAATATCGTCAAGCACATAGGATATCCTGAGGCACGCATACCTCTATCGCAGCTACTGATCTATCTAGCTTCATCTCCAAAGTCAAATAGTGCTTATATGGCGATCAACAAAGCACAAAAGATCATCCAAGAGGGAGAGATCTATCCTGTCCCAGTACATATCAAAACAGATGCCAGAAACTATCTCTACCCACATGATAGAGGTGGATGGGTAGCTCAGTCATATATGGATAAGGATTTTACCTTTTACGAAAGCAGGGGAGTAGGATTTGAGAAAAATCTATCTGAGTGGTCTGAGAGGATCAAAGGTAGAGAGCACTAAAATCGATCTATTTGATCTAACTCTTTTTTTGCTTCGATTGGAGTAATTGTGCCTGAGTAGAAATCATCCTCGACGGAGTCGAGCTTTTTTAAAAGCTTCTGCTTGATAGGTTCACCCAAAAGACGATCATTGAGGAGATCTCTCATAGCTGAAAAATTTGAGAATAGATCCAGATACTCCCTGTGCAGGGAACTTCTAAGCCAAATTCTCAGTTGACCCGCTTCATAAGTAGTGCTGAGATCCAATGAGCTCTCCCCTTGTCTATTTTCAGTCTGTAGAAGAGCATCACTCCTGATGGGAACAGCTTCAGATCGAGTACCCTTCACAGGAACAATGGTGTGACCCAAAATAGTCTTATCCTCTATCCCTTCACTCTCGTAGACATATCCCAAAAAGAAGTAGCCAAACAGTAGACCAACTATAGCAAGAATCAACAGCTCATTTTTCATTAATCAAATTCCTTAAAATCATCAATCATCTCTTTTGCATCTACATCTGATATGGCACCAGAGAAGTAGGCACCCTCTATTTTATCGATATGTGCAGTTAGTTTTCGTTGAAAAGCAGGGTCATCTATACGGTCTTGAATAAACGCTTTCATCTCTTCAAAATTAGGAAAATGATCTAAAAAATCTTGATGTAGCGGACTCCTCTTCCATACGAGAAACTTTCTTTGAAAAGTTCCACCACTAAAGACAAGAATTGTCTGTCCAATGATATTTTTTTGGTGATAAGATTTATCTCCAATAGCTATATCATTTTCATCTATATCTCCAATCCTTAAAAAGAAGCTTAAAAGAATAGAGACAAGCACAATACCGATAGCCAAAAAAACTAGCGAATTTTTTTGCATAAACACACTTTCCTTAATTTGCTTTTAGTGGATAATTATACAAAATTAATCTTAAAATTTCTAGGACTTAAGTTAGAGCCATTTATGGAAAGAGAGATCAAAATCTAAATAGAAGAGTTAAAGTATATTATCAACTAAAATGTGCTATGTTGTAAATATATATATGCATAGCCTCCTCCGAGGAGAGAGATTATGATGAGAAGGATATCTTATGGATGTTTCTAAGCGTAATTTAATCAAGCTTTCCGTTGTTGCCGCAGTAAGTTTGGTAGTGGGTGGATGTGGAGATGATAATGATGAAGGTGGATCAGCTCCTGATCAGCTAGAGGTGAGTATATATCCGCCTGACTCTATGATAGAGTGTGATGCTAGGCAGATCACTCTCAAATTCAGTAAACCGATCAACCCTGATACTCTTACTGGAAATATATATCTCAGTGACAAATCAGGCACTCTCATGGAAAAATACAGTGTGACCATCAATCCTGAAGAGCCTATTCAAGATAGAGTACTTATCCTGCTGCATGAAGATTTTACTCTGAGGGAGTCTTGGAGATACAGGATAGTTGTTACAGATAGAGTTGAGTCAACTTATGGCAGATCTATGCAAAATGGCAGTTCACTTGAGTTTACTACGACAAGCAGGCATCCATTTGGTCTCTTGGAGTCTGGTGAAACCGATCGTACCAAGATAGTAGTTATTAGTGATCTGCATATGAATGAAGAGAGAGCTTGTGCAGATGGTTATAGTCTTTTTACCCAAAATGGTCAACTGCTAGAGGATTTTCTAGAGTATGTCAGAACAAGTGATCAGATCAAAGAGTTGGTGATTTTGGGCGATCTGTTGGATATGTGGGTTATCCCTATGGCATATGATACTCTCCGCGACAACATCACAGATACCAAAGCCTATTTCCAAAGTGTTGCAAATGCCAAGGTAAATAAAAATGTGATCGATAAAATCAATCAGATAGCAGATGAGGGGTTGATCCATTTCAGCTATGTGCCTGGCAATCATGACATGCTTTTGAGTGAAGATATCTTCTATACAATCTTTCCCAAAGGTCAATGGAGAGGAGAAAACCCCGGCACAGGTATCTACTCGCCTGAGCCAAGTGTTGTCTTAGAGCATGGTCACAACTATGATCTATATAATGCACCTGATTCTGTGACAACCGCAGGAAGTCTGTTGCCACCGGGATACTTTATCACTAGGATCTATGCAACAGGCAATCTTAAGTCGACCGAAAAGTTACCTATGGAGGTGCAGTCAACAGAAGATATGAGTTCGGAGCTTATCTATACAACTAGCTGGGATATTGCAGTCGCATCCATAAATATACCGGGATTTGATCCTAACAAAGCTCAGATACAGACATATCTAGATGGATATACTCAGCTCTACTCATCAAATGAGGCAAGGGATATCTATAGAGCAGATATAGGCTCACACTGGAAGGAGAGGCAGATAAAAAATGGTGTTCGTGTACCAAACTCAGTCATCGTCGGGATCATGAATGGAAGTGGTAAATTCTTCTGGTTTGGGACACTTGAGTACTCAGCAATTGCACAATATTTTACGCAAGACCCCAAAATAAATATTGTAGTGTTCGGACATACACATCATGCCATGCTCAAACAAAATTGGGAGACTCTTGATAATGTCTATGCCAATACAGGAACTTGGGTAGATAGTCAATATCTAAATGATGGAGCATTGAGCGGTACTTGTGTTATCCTAAATACCTCTGACTCTAGTGGATCAGAGTTGGATAATGTTACTCTCTATCAGGCAGTTTTAGATAGCCAAGGAGAGATGAGTTTGAACAAGATCGATGAAAAAAATCTGGAGAGAAGTAGCACTTAGGCTACCCAAGGAGATAAACACCCAAATCAAAATTTTATGATTTTGTAACTTTTCCCCCCATCTGCTGTAAGTGGTAGATATCTATATATAGAAATATACAAAATAATAGGCACAAAATTATATAATATTTTTATATACATATAATTATAAATTATTATAATTTTTTCCATAATGAGAAGTATAAGGATACTACTTATAGTAAACAGATTACTAGCAAAGATACGAAGAGACTTCTTGAAGAAAAATCTTAACTCAGGAGTACCCCTTGAAACATAGTATCATTATCATAGTAAACATATTTTTACTACAAACTGCTTCGGCTGAATGCACGCTTGAGGAGCAGAGTATGGCAAGCCGATTGTATCGACAGGTTTTTCAAACCCAATCATATCTTCAGCAGATCAAATTTTTGGATGCATCCTTGGCAAGTTGCTATACTCCAGAGGTTAAGGCAGCTAAATTGTTGCGTCAAGGTGATCATAGCTATGACAACGGCAACTATCGTGAGGCAAAGAGCTACTATGGCGGTATCATGCAAGAGGTTGACAGTATGAAAGATATAAAAGCAAAAAAGAAGTACAGATTACTCTACTATCAAAGTATGCAAGATGTCTTCGAGCAGTTAGGTATGAAATCTCAAGCAGAAATAATGAAACAAAAATATAAAATGACAAATAGGGATAAAAAGGATAAGAGGAGATGAAATATATAAAAATCACTCTTCTCTTTCTCATCCTCACACTCTACTTGGAATCTAGTAGTGATAGATCCATATATAGACAAAAATACAGTAAAGAGCATAAAGTAGCCCTTGTCATAGGAAA
>JAYEOM010000077.1:0-2579 GCA_034722955.1 Campylobacterota bacterium | reverse complement strand
AACCCGGCTTATCGTTGCACCTTGCCAAATGACTCAACTTGAGATAACTTCAAACAACTCCTGCTTATATTTGCTCCTATTTTACTACCACTTATCACACATGAACATTTTCTACTTTTTTAAAGTATTATATTGTATAATGCCCTGAACAAGGGCAAGGAACCTCCCAAAAGTAAAAAAATTAATCGTAGCAAACAAAATAGAAGGAAAATAAAATGAACCTAAAGAGAAAAACAGTAGGCTTGATCACCTTAGCAATAGTAGCCA
The DNA here is from genome assembly GCA_034722955.1 of Campylobacterota bacterium. Taxonomy (GTDB): domain Bacteria; phylum Campylobacterota; class Campylobacteria; order Campylobacterales; family Sulfurovaceae; genus SZUA-451. The sequence continues at coordinate 2,312 of JAYEOM010000077.1, read as the reverse complement.
TAGGAGTCAACAGTGCCAATGCCTGCACAGGTATATCCCTAACGGCTGAAGATAGCTCTGTTGTCCACGCACGAACACTGGAGTTTGCCATTGATCTAAAATCAAATGTGATGGTGGTTCCACGAGGATACAGTCGTACAGGAACTGCACAAGATGGTAAAAAAGGGCTTAAATGGAGATCAAAGTATGCCAGCTTGGGAGCCAATGGGCTTGGAGTGCCGTTCCTTTTCGATGGTTTCAACGAAAAAGGTCTGGCTATAGGTCTCCTTTATCATCCGGATACTGCCAAATATATGAAGTACAATAGTGCCGACTTGGACAAAACTCTAGCTCCTTGGGAGCTTGGCTCATGGATACTTGAAAACTTTGCCAATGTTGAAGAGGTCAAAGCAAATATCAGCAAAATTGTTGTGCCTGAAGTTGTATTTGCAGCTTGGGGTTTCTCTCCTCAGGTTCACTATACCGTTCAGGATGCCTCTGGAGGGAGTATTGTGATTGAATTTATAGATGGTAAACTTGTCATATATGACAATCCACTAGGTGTGCTCACAAACTCACCGGCATTTGATTGGCATATGACAAATTTGCGTAACTATATCAACCTTACAGCTGCACCAGCACCCCAAATGCAGCTAAAATCCATCAAGTTGAAACCTCTTGGTATGGGTTCTGGATTTCTTGGGATTCCAGGTGACTCTACTCCTCCATCAAGATTTGTGAGAGCTGCATTATTTAGTCAAACAGTATTTCCTTCCAAAACCGGATATGATGCCATACTAGAGGCATTCCATATCCTGAACAACTTTGACATTCCCAAAGGATCCGCACAGGAGGGCAAAAAAGACAAACATGGTAACATATTGGTTGACTATACTGCTTGGACAAGTGCCAGTGACCTCAAGGCTAAACGATTCTACTTTCGTACTTATGAAAATTCTCAAATTCGAATGGTAGATCTCAACAAGATGAATCTTGATGCAGAGAAGATCATTATCATTCCTATGAAGGGTAAAGAGATTATCAAAGATCTTACACCACACAGGTAGTATATGGCTTAAGCTCTTTTTTAGTATCATGGATCTCTACCCAAGGAGAGATGATGATCATAGAAAGTCAAGTCAATAACTGATGCAGTGTACTTACTGTGCAGCTCCTCTGCCTCCAAATAGTCTGGTTTGTGCCTATTGTGGTCAACGCAATGCAGTCAATCTTCGTACTTTCTCTATCCAAAAACTCGACAGTGAAGAGAAGATCAACTGTCCTGTTTGTGAGACACAATTAGGAAGAATGGATATTGGACTCAAAGAGAAGATGATCGTTCACCATTGTGATACATGCGATGGTCTCTTCATCCAATCCCATCATCTGCAAAAATCCATCGATAATATAGGAAAAAATGTCACAACTATAAATCCAAAAATAATACGATTTGTCCTCGACAATCCACGCCAAGAGAAGCAAAAAGAGCGATTTTATCGTCGATGTCCCTACTGTAACATAATGATGCAGAGGATCAACTACAGAGCGGTCAGTGGTGTCATCATAGACCAGTGTAGCCAACATGGCATCTGGCTAGATGGAGGAGAGCTGCATCAGATTTTTGAGTGGAAAAAAGTAGGCGGAGAGATAAAGATCCAGAACTATCAAAGACTTGCTCCCTTATCAATAGGCAGTTATCAATCCAATAAATACTTCCCTGATCCTATTGAGGATTTTTTTAGATGGCTGATGGGGTTATAGCCGTTAATTTGTTCTTATGGTAAAACTTTTAGAACTTTTAGGGTCAGGTGATGAAAATAAACTTTTATTCAAACTTTTTCCTAACCTTAGCAATAGTCGAAGCAGTAATATCTAGCCCTGGTCTTCTTGCCATTTAGTTGCTCCTTGTTTTAGGGTTTGGTGTTGTGGCTATTTTTTTCTTAAAGTTTATTTTCATCACCTGACCCTAAGATTCTGACCCTAAGATTCCATATTTAGTTCTCTCTTTTACTTTCTGAGTACCTTTACCGTTTTGCTTAGGTATCTCTTTTGTGATAGTCTCTGTTTTGGATGATATCTTTAGGTTATCTCTTTTAAGTCTATACTCAAAGAGATCATCTTCTATTTCATTTAGCTCTCCGTAGTTGTTGTGTTTTCTCTTTTGCGTTATTGTTCCATCTTTAAGTTGTTTTACCTGTCCACTGTCGATATCTCTTGTCAGTGTGAACTCTCCGCTCTGGATAAGGAGGTTATCTTTGTTGTAAATGAAGTTTGTTGTCTCTCCTGCATAGGTGAGACTATTGGGGATGAAGTTATTGTTATAGCTGTAGTTA
>JAYEOM010000076.1:0-2596 GCA_034722955.1 Campylobacterota bacterium | reverse complement strand
GGTTCTGGTATAAGGTTGCTACTACTCTTTTCATAACTAGATGGCAAGGGTAATACTCTGTCCAATGCTTCATTTATGATTTTTTTTCCTTGAATAAACTCTTCATTATCCATCTCAAAAGATTCATCATTGAGACAAACAAATCTAAATCTTTTCTCTTTCAAGAGATTTGCAATCTCTTTTATGTTGTCAATATTTTGCAAATTTCTTATAATAAAATCTTTCTCATTATGTGGCACAAAATGACCACTCACCAAGTGCCAATACCTGAACAAATATGCCGTTACCCCACTCCTCTCTCTAAATCTCTGAGAGATAGTCATATCTATTTCATCTTTACAAGCGAGAGTAGCCTCTTCCCAAACACTCTTCAGAAATGGCTGTGCTTGATGATAGTGTTCAAAGTAATGATATTTTCTAAATAGATTGGATATGCGATTTTTGATATTAGCAGAGATACTATATGTATCATTATAATAAAGTTCTCTATACTTTTTGATACTCTCTTTTTTGGAAAAGTGACGATTGATCAATGCAACATTATTGTTGAGATTGTATCGCCATGCTACATTTGAAAAAAATTTATAATATATCCATCCCCTCCTAGGTATCGTCTGTATCAGATAGTCTCTAGGCTTCCCATTCATAAACATTCGTTCCTGAGCTGTCGGTTTTAGTACTAGCATATCATCATTAAAATATATAAATTGCTCACTCAAATCATCAATATTTAAAAAATTAAACTCTATAGAGTTAGAGTTAAATGTAGGCAAATCAGATCTATTTTCAAATATATCAGAGTGTGTCACTATATTCAATTTGGGGTTGCTGGTATCTATCCATTTTGGTAAATGTCCTGCGGTCACAAAGTGTATCTTGCGTATCCAAGGCATAAACTCCTCAATGCCTCGAAATATATATCGTAGAGTATCCCAATCTCTAAATTTTTGCATTTTTGATTCATCTCCAATAGTAGGGGGCTTGAAACTATCTAACTCTCTTTTCCATGCCAGATCAGAACCATCCACCCAAGTGATAACTGCATCAATTTCACTATTCATATTTCTTCTTTATCCTTAAAAGTCTACTAGTCAGTGCATAGATAATCGGCTGTTTTGTTCCCTTGAGATACCCTAGTAAAGCACTAGTCAAACCAAAATTCTCATATTGTATTTTAAACCTCTCAATATCCTTATAGTTATCTATTGTGGATACTCCTCCTAATCTAAAGGTTGCGATAGGTTTATTTATATATATATATGTAAAATTTTGCTTTATAAGTTTGACCATTGAGTCATAATCTGCCATGATTCTATATTTTGTATCGAATGGTATCTTTTTTAAAACATCTTTTGCAACAAATAGTGCTTGATGTCCAATTGGGGTATATTTATGATATGTCTTTAGGTCTCCTTTGTGTATCTCGGTCTTGTTGTCAACTCCCAATCGGTTAAGGTCTCCAAATATATATCTAGAATTAGTTGCTAGGCTACTATTAGCAACCAACTCAAGGCTCTTTGGCTCAAACCAATCATCAGCATTCATAAAATTGACATAATCTCCTGTAGATAAGGATATCCCCTTATTCATAGCATCATAAATCCCCTCATCAGGCTCACTCACCCAATAGTCTATCTGCTCTTCATACTTCTTGATGATGTCCAATGTCCCATCACTAGAGCCACCATCTACAATGATATACTCTACATTGACATAACTCTGCTCAATGACACTTTTGATCGTCTGCTCTAAATGCTCTTCGCCATTATAAACCACTGTGACTACTGTGATGAGAGGCTTTTCGGTATAGGATTGCTTGAAATATCCTTTTGTTCTGAGACCCCCTTCTCCTTGTCGTTCTCTGTTTTCCGGCAGAGACAGAGCAGAGTGGAGTTTGTCATCCGGATGATTTTCTATCGTTGGCTTCTCTTTGGTTAGCAATTGCGTGGTGCTGAAGTTTTCATCTAAGTATAGTACATTTGTCATTATAAACCTTCATAGAGTTCCCACTCTTCTCTCCTCTGCTTGTAGCCTAATATGCCTAATAGTGATACCTGCACTGTGCAAACACTATTAAATCATCTATGATCTTGTAAACCAATCTATGCTCTGCCGTGACTCTTCTGGAGAGATATCCTTGATAATTTTCTTTCAATCTTTTCGGCTTGCCGAGTCCATTTGAATCTATGGGGTTTCTTTTTATATCTTGAAGCAATCTGTTTATTCTCTCGACTATTTTTGTATCATTTTGCACCCAATACTGATAATCCTCCCAGCCCCAGTCAGCAAATCCGACGATCATACATCAATCTCTCTTTTTGTAAACTTGGAGTTTTCTATCTGCTCTATCGCCTCACTTAGTCTATCTCTATTATTTTTGGATGAGAGGAGATACATAGTCTCCTTTATGGCACTATATTCATCATACGATATCAGAACTGCTGACTTTTTATCTTTTGTGGTAATGATATATTCATCAAAATCATCACACACCTTGTTGATAATATCTCTTAAATTATTTCTGGCTTGTGAATAAAAAACTGCTTGCATAATAACTCCTTTTGACAATATATTGTCATTATAGCGACTTTAAATA
>JAYEOM010000075.1:0-40230 GCA_034722955.1 Campylobacterota bacterium | reverse complement strand
TTATTTTATTGGCATTGCCGAGGACGGATGGGGACGAGCGAACACTATTATAAATTCCATCAACAAATCCTGCTATAATTTGAATAAAATAAGGAGTAGGGGAGTATGCATACACTTAGATTAAATATAGATGATGATATCTATGATAAATTTATGGAGTTGATTGATATTATACTATGTGGCTCAAAAAACTCTTTTCATCTATAAAGTCCAATAAACACAACAGATAAGCAGATATATGATATGGTGTATAGGCTTTATGGATTGAGTGAGGATGAGATTTTGATTGTGGAGGGGGAGTTGTGAATTATGTAAATAAAAAGTTTGAGATAATATCCAAACGGGAGGGTGGTTACTTCTCCATCCTGAGTCCAGCGGAACCTTTCTGGCATCATTTGAATATCACAGATAAAGCATATCAAAATTTAAATCAAAAGTCAATCTCACAAGATAACTTCATAGCACTAGTAGACCAAATCCTAGACTCTAAAGAAAATATAAAATCCTATACTAAAAGGTGAAAATTGTGAAAAATAAATATATTTTATTTTATTTGTTATTATTTCTACTGTTTACAGCAAATACAATAGGTAATAACTATGAAGAAAATTTAAAAAAAATTGAAATGAAAGCAAAAAATGGCGACTCATATAGTCAATATGTTATGGGTATTGTACATCAAAATGGTCTTGGTTATGAAAAAAATTTAACAAAAGCTTTTGAATATTTTTCCAAATCAGAAAAAGGCTATTCACTTGCAAGGTATCCATTGGCAGAAATGTATTATTGGGGCGAAGGTATAGAGCAAAATTATACCAAAGCATCCGATTTATATGTAAGAATTTTCGTTGGTGAAGATATAAACTCTATTATCAAATCAAAAATTGCACATATGTATTTATTTGGAGAAGGTGTTGATAAAAATTTGACTAAAGCAGTAGAATTGTATCAAGAATCTGCAGATGAAAATTATGTACCAGCCTTATATAATTTAGGCATTATATATTATAATGGAATTGGTGTCGATAAGAATTTGACAAAAGCTAGAGTATGTTTACAAAGAGCATCTAACAACAACCATTTTCAAGCTCAATATTATTTAGCAGAGTTACTTGATAAAAAAGATACAAATAAATATAAAAAAGAAGTTCTAAAACTTCTTACTAAATCAGCAATTGGTAAATTTGACAAAGCTCAATTAATATTAGGGAATGGCTACATTAGGGGCGATGATGTAGAAAAAGATATGAAAAAAGCGAAGTATTGGATACAAAAAGCAAAAGATCAAAATAATACAAAGGCACAAGAATTATGGAAAAAATATGAACTGTGGAAATACTAGTTTTCTCACTTACTCGTTGCTCGTTCCCATCCCTCCTCGGCAATGCCAATGAAGTAAGCACGGTAGCCTTGTTTTAGCCGAGGTCAGGTGTCGACTGTTTCATTCAGCTACGCTTCACAAAACACTCAACACCAGACCCCTAACATTCAAGATTTACTTGATAAGGCAAAAGGTAAGGATAAAAAAAGATATGAGAAAGAACAAAAAAGTAGACAAAAACGAAATGAACAAAAACGAAAAAGTAGAGGTTATTAAATTTCATGAAAATTGATAAAAAAATTAAAGAGATTGATAATATAGAGAATAAAATTAAAAGTTTTAAAAATAAACTAATAAATTATACAAATGATAAAGACTATTCAACTCGTTCAAAAGCTATTGAAGTGCTATCACTTTTTTATGATGCAAATATTGATAATGTAATATTAAATGGATTAGAAGATAAGGATAGCCTTGTAAGAGTAAGTGCATTAGAAGCAATTATGTTACCACAAAATATAGATAATGTTCTAAATAAAATAGCAAAACGGTTAAATGATAAAAGTTGGCTAGTAAGAGCTTATGCTATAGAGGCATTAGCTGATAATAATGCAAAAAAATATCATCCTAAAATTAAAAAACTTATGAAAAAAAATAAAAATAATGAAGTTTTAGTACGCATTTATTATGCATTAGTTAAGTTTGGAGAAAAAAAATATTTCAAGAAATTAATCAAAATGTTGAGACATAAGAATTATAGGGTTAGATGTGCAACATCTAGTATGCTTTACTATTTAGCAAATAAAAATAATTATAATCTCATCATTAAATCATTAAACAAAGCTTTAAAGAAAGAAAAAACTAATGCGGCTAAAAGTTGTTTAGATGGAACCATTAAAGACTTAATATATCTTAAAGATAAAGGGAATTTATAAAATAGAGTGATAAAGGGAACCTTAGGGTCAGGACACAAACCACAAATAAGATAGGAGGAGGAGGGGTCTGGTAACAAGCACAACTCTTTTCCTCGTTTGACAGCTCCAGCTGTCAAATGCTACATTGGCGTAACGGTATACCCTTGACACCATTAGCTTAGGATAGACACTATGCAATTTTTTCTTCTCCATCTGCCACTTTAACCTCTTGTATTATATGCTAAACCAAGTATATCAAAAATTGACTCAAAGCCAAATAGAGCATATCTCATATAACGCACTCTTTTTCTCATTACATAACTTTTCTTGTCACATAGCTCCAACTATATCACACCCCATAAGAGCTACAATTCATCATTAATACCCTACTACTAACAAAATTGACACTCTCGAAACCATCTCAATCCAGTTTTAAAACCAATCATTCAAAGATAAGGCTACCCCAATGAAATAAACACCCAAATAGCTTTATGAGGTTTTTCATAGACAAGGCAATCGTTTGCAGGACTAGCCTTAGCTGAGACGAAATCACTATGAGACAGATAAAAGGGTGTAATCTCAAAATAAGGTAGTTGGGTTTTTAGACATATTAAAATCTAATCAGGCTTGGTTTGCTTATGAATTTAAAGAAAGAAAAGTATTTTTTAAAAATATTTCTGATGCTGATAAGGTCATATCAATATTAAATAAAGACAATATTAAAGAAGACGAAGAGACTTATTCTGGTGAATTTCAAGGTGTTTTACTGGGAAGAAGAACATTTGAGTTTTTAACAAGTAAAAAAGAGATAATTGTAGGGAAAATTGGTTCAGATATAAAAGATCCTGATATTCTAAATAGGGAATATTTACATAAGCCTGTTACAATTAAATTAAATACTACTCAGGTTGGACGAGCAAAACCAAGATATATGCTAAAAGATATATCTTCTATTGCGAGTATGAAAAATTAATACTGACTTTATATCAATCGATAGGGTTCATTATTTCTCATCAAACTTTTTTAATAAACTTGAAATAGTTCTATGTTTAGTTCCACTCCTCTTCCTTGGATAGACTGTCCATATGCTCTATATCTCCATGATACCATGTCGGTTTATCAGCATCAAGTATACTGTAAAAATTGAGCCAATGTTTGGTCAGATCAAATAAGATAGCATAAGGGAGAATTTTGTCAAGAAAAAATGGATCCTCTTTGAGGAGATGTTGCATTTTATCTTTTTCTGCTTTTTTGATAAACTCTCTGTATCCCAAAAGATGACGATAAGCATCTAAACCTTTCTGTGTAAAGGGGCCGATCTTTCTAAAAAAATACCAGATAGTTGTAACAAGCAGAGGAAATATGACGACAGGGGTGTAGATGATATATGCATCAGCTTTTGTAGTATAAAAGACTCCCCATATACTAAACGACATCCATGTAGCACCAAAGAGTGCCAAGACATAGCCTTGTTTCATCAGAGCAGCGACTGTGACTAGAAGTCCCAAGAAGATAAAGATAGATCCCATAAATAGTTTGATCGTCTCTTCAAAACCATAAATTTTGTATGATAGATAAACTGACAATAGAACCAAAGGAAGCATAGCAAGCATGGCTATATTGAGATAAGTATCTCTCAATTTTGATGGATTTTTATGCATATAGCCATTGGCTACTGTCCATCGATATAACATTTCATTTACAGTGTCAAGATGATCGCTTATATCCTTTGTAGTATAACTATCTTTTTCTAGCATATGTATATCAGAGTTGGCAAATAAAATATTGTCAAGTATATACTTCTGCTCTTCACCTAAGAGAGAGGTCTCTTTGTGATTGTTCTTTGAATATGGGTTGGTATCTCCCTCTTTGTCAAAGATCTCCAGATAACCATCTTGTGCAAGTTCTAAAATAGCAGCTGAAAAATCCCTCTTGTCTGCAAATTTATCATAGATGAGACCCGATTGCAGGAGTGTTAACCCTTTAGGAGGATAATATTGCGGTGATATTGAACCGATATGATCTCCCATACCATAGCGTTTGGCATAACTATAGAGAAAAAATAGAAACAGCAATACAGCCGGTATCTGACAGCCTATCAGTATCTGATCAACTATTGAAAGATTCAAGTTGTTTCACCTCCAAATATACTGCTGATGTTATCATTGTTGAATATTTCCTTTTTTTACACTCTCCTCATCTTGGTGTATATAATCAAGCAACGCACTGCAATAGTCAGAGTAGCAGACCATATTTTGTTTTCCTACCTTATCACTGTGGTGATTTTGCAATCGTAGATAATCTTGATCATTATGTTTAAGAAAGAGGATACCGGCATAGAAGAAACCTCTGTTGTTGAGGATTTTGATAATGCTGTCAATTTGAGGTATCGTCTCAAGATTGATATCAGCATATATCATATCGCAGTGTTTTTCTCGAAGTTGATTGAGAATGAGAAGAAACTTGTATTTAAAGTCTTCTCCAAAACTGTTGATAGTTATCTCACCTAAATTGGTCAGGGGGTGATAGATATAACTCAGATCAGCATATGGCTCTGTACTGCTCTCATCTTTGGCAGAGAGGGTATATGGGATCGTGCAGTGTTGATAAGAGCTGAGTATATACTCTCGGTATCTCTTTGGCAAAAAGAGAGATCGGCTCCGAAGATCAAACATAAGGTATCCTATAAGGGTAGAGCCTCTCTCACTCTTTTGGGTCAACTCATTTCCCTTTATATGTATAGAGTCAAGTGTCTTGCCCATCAGTAGGGCTGATTCGCAAAAACCATAAGATAGATTGCTTTTTTGACTAAAGATATGATACATTACGGCACTACCAAAGATAGCACTCAGCTCTATGCTCTTGGCTTTTTCTATAAGAGAGGTGAACATTTTGTTCATAATGCCCATCCCTTTATAGGCAGGGTCCACAACAACCACACCCACTTCAGCCATGTTACTGTCCGGCATCAAGATCAGAGCAAAATGCCCAACAATGATATCATCTGATTTTGCGACAATTGAGAGATATTTTTTCCCCTGTTTTGCAAGAATCCTTTTAGGATAGTAGAAATCCTCATTTGCAAAACTAAGACCATAGTTTTGGTATATGAGTCTAGAGATACTCTCTTCATCACCATCACTAAAGTCAGATACACAGATCTCGATACTCTCTTTGTCTGCTATCGATACTTCTCTTCTGTAGATAGGGTCACAGACAGATAGAGGGAGTGATGTGCGCTTGATAACAGTAAAGATCTTCCCCTCTCTGCCTAGATTTTTGTAGTGAAAATCATCAACAAGTCCCTCTATAAGTCTAAATCCTCCTTCTGTGGGGGTGTCTGGGTTTGCTGGAGTGAAATGACTCTTTGCCATAGGCACTCCCCAATCCCTAACATCGATGCGTATGCCGCTACTAAATGTATGGAGTAAGATCTCTATCGGCCCATCTTCTCTAGGATAAGCATGTCTTACCGCATTATGCACTAGAGCTCTTGTGGCCTCTGTCAATGCTCTACAGTCATTTTCACTAAATTTAACTTTTTTGCAAAGATTGGTTGTAACCGCTAAGACTATAGGACAATTATTAAGATCACTTGGTATCTTGAGAGAGATGCTATTTTTCATGATTTTCCTTCAATATATATCTTTCTTCATCATATATCTTTCTTCATCATATCTCTTTTTGGGAGAGAAACTCTATCGCTGATGCAGATAGAATCTTCATCCCATACTGCAAGGCATCATCATCAACATTGAACCGGCTGTTGTGTTGAGGTACACAGGTATGTTTGTCAGTATTGCATGTGCCCAGCCGAAAGAAGGTACCCGGAACAATCTGTAGATACTCAGAGAAATCTTCCCCTCCCATGACAGGATCGACCAGATCGATAGAGTTTTCGACACCGATAATTTTTTCTGCTTCTCCCCTGAGGATATCAACTATTTTCGTATCGTTGATCAGCTCTGGTTGACCAAATTGATAAGAGAAGTTATAAGTGGCTCCCATCGATTTGCAAATTCCCCTGATAGCTTCCTCTATCATATCTGGAATATTTTTGCGTATCGATTCGTTGATCGTGCGTACTGTTCCTTTGACTAGAACATGATCACAGATGATGTTGGCAGCCTTTCCACCCTCTATGGTACCCATAGATATGACCGCTGGGTGAAGAGGATCGATCTTTCTTGAGACGATATGGTTGAGTGAATTGATCGCCAGCGAAGTGACAAGGATAGCATCAACACCCTCATGTGGTCTAGCTCCATGGGCAGCTTTTCCAAATATCTCTATCGTAAAGATATCAGCTGATGCCATCATGACACCATATTTATATCCGATTTGTCCTGTAAGCAGATATGGATAAGCATGCAGACCAAAGATCGCATCTACATCTTGAAGAGCAGCACCTTCGATCATCTGGAGACTTCCTCCCTCTTTGCTCTCTTCGGATGGCTGAAAGATAAAGCGGATATTTCCGGGAAGATGCTCTCTATTTTTTGCCATAGCTATTGCACTTCCAAGTGCGATAGCAGTATGGCTATCATGTCCGCAAGCATGCATAACCCCCTCGACTCTGGAACGATATGGCTCTTCTGTCTGCTCAGTGATAGGAAGAGCATCCATATCTGCACGGATTGCTACGCGTTTCGCATCTCTATCTATAGTTATATCAGCTATCAATCCATAATGATCATCAAACTCCGTGATCTTGTAGCCTAGCATCTCTAGTATCCCTTTGACGAAATATTTGGTATGCTCCTCATGTCCGGATAGTTCAGGATATGCATGTAGATCATGACGCATCTCTATTACTCTCTCATTGATGGAGTCTATGGTTGAAAAAACCTCTTTTTTGATATTGTCACTCATCATTCACCTCCCATATACACTATTATACTCTTTTTGGTATAATGTAACAATCAATTATGAGAAAAGAGAGTTTTATGAAGTATGCAGTGATATTTTTTATACCTATGGTGATCTGTGCCAAAATACACTATGCCAAGGTGGAACCATATGAGAGTGTGGTACTCAAATCAGCAGTAAGCGGACAAGTGATAGAGGTTGATTTGGATGCTGAGGGGAAGATGATCGGAGATAAAGAGGTGATCCATCTAGATGACCATCTCGACAAGAGAGAGCTTATGTCGTCGAAAAAAAATCTAGAGACAACAGAGACAATATTGGGAATCAACCGAGAGATAGTTAGTAGTTTGGGAGATACACTCAAGCGCCAAAAGGGTTATTATGAACGGCTTAATCGTCTATCAACTGCCTCAAAAACACAAAAAGATAGTGCATTCAACAGTTTTGTATCAGCAAAAAATCAGTACCTCTCTACCAAAGAGAAGATAGAGACTCTCAAAAATCAGATTCTTGATATAGAGTACAGGATCACTAAACTTGAAGATAGCATCAAAAAGAAAAATATCACTCTAAAGGGTCGTTATCTCTATCGTTTGGCAGTGAGAAAAGGGGACTTTGTCAATCCCGGATCAGCTCTAGCAACCATCCAGGACCACTCTCGTGCCAAGTTGATACTCTTTCTAGAACCATCAGAGCTGAAGGGTATCCAAGCAAAACGGGTTTTTATCGATGGCAAAGAGACAAACTACAAGGTTGATAAAGTATGGAGCAGTGCTGACGATAAATTTATCTCATCTTATCGAGCGGAGATCTATATAGATACGCCCGAGAGCCACTTCTCTAGACTCGTGAAAGTAGAACTCAAATGATCAGAACAGCTTGCGGATTGGACTGTCCTGATGCATGTGGGATTACTGCTGATCCTGCTCACTTCCCGAAGTTGGCCGGAGATACCAATACAGGAGCACTCTGCACTCTGCTCAATAGAGATATGTTCAAGTATCCTCGTATCGAAAATCCCTCTATAGATGGTGTAGAGGTGACGATGAAGGAGGCACTAGATGCTGTAGCTGAGGTGTTGGATGAGGGTGCACTGCTCTGGCGAGGGTCAGGGAACTTTGGTGTGATGCAAGAGGTTAGCAATCTACTCTTTGAGCAGATAGGAGGGACTCTCACGAAAGGAAGTCTTTGTGACGGTGCAGGAGATGCAGGCATAAGGGAGGGGCGAAGTATCAATCGTACTCTGCCACTAGAAGAGATCAAGAAGGCTGAAGTGATCATTGTATGGGGTCGAAATCCCGAGATAACCAATACACATATCATGCCATATCTGGAGGGTAAAAAGATCGTAGTTATCGATCCGGTATCGACTCTACTGGCAAAAAAAGCCAACTTGCACCTACAGATCAAGCCTCGGAGTGATTTTTATCTGGCTATTATGCTTGCCCGTTTTACCTTTATGGAGGATAAGCAAGATACGGAGTGGATGGAGGAGTTTGCATCTGAATATGAGGATTTTTATGACTTTACCAAAGAGTTCCGCATCAAGGCTATCTTGGAGTATATAGGGCTAAGTCTCAATGATATGGGAGAGTTGCTAAGCTATCTGCATGAAAGCAGAGTAGTGTTTCTAGTAGGCAATGGTGTCCAGAAATATAGTACAGGTCACTTTACTATGTGGGCTATAGATTCACTAGCTGCGACACTTGGACTCTTTGGCAGAGAGGGGTGCGGTGTTGGCTATCTAGGAGATTCCAAGCTAGGGTTCGATAACCCTTTTGCGGTAAAGTGTCAGCGTGTCTCCAAAGTGGCGACTAAGTTTAGCGACTTCAAAACTGTACTTGTGCAGGGTGGAAATCCTGCTGAGAGTATGCCTGATAGCTTGCGAGTTGCGGACTCTTTAGATGGGGTGGAAAATCTCATCTATTTTGGTCTTTATGAAAACGAGACGAGCAAGAGAGCTAGGATCGTGATCCCTGCCAAGAGCTTTTTTGAAAAAGATGATGTAAGACTCAGTTATGGAGACCATACAGTTCGTAAAATGAACAGAGTAGTAGAGAGTGAGTATGGTATCAGTGAGTATGACTTCACTCAAGAGATATTTCAAAGATTGGGGCTTAGTGGGCTTCGTGACGAGGAGTATTATATAGATTTTTGGCTAGATCAGTGCGAAGAGAGTGATGGAGAGTATCGCTCTCCTGCTTATGAAGAGCATCCATATAGTGATGGATTTGGTGAAGATAGTGAGGATGAGTTTCTATTTATTGATGATTTTTATGATGATTTTGAAAATATAAAATACCTTCGCAAGTATAGAAAACTCGGTGACAAAAAGATAAAAAAGAGAGAGTATTGGCTCCTTACACCCAAAGCAAAACACTCTCTAAATACACAATTTAAGAGAGGCAACACAGTAGAGGTTCATCCAAATCTAGGCTTTGTCAACAGAGAGAGAGTCTTGGTTAGCTCACAATATGGTCAGCACACTTTTATAGTACATGTCAATTTTGATCTGCGAAGTGACTCCATATTGATCCATGCCAACACGATAGGTGTCAACTGTTTGACACCATCTATCACCAGCGAAGAGGGTGAAAGTGCCTGCTATCAAGAGGTCAAAGTCGTGATCGAGAGGTATGGGGATCAATCAAGCTAAAATTGTTGATTGTCGGGTAGCCTTAAACACCCAAATAGAGTTTAAGCTTAGCATGAACAGAAGAGACAAAGGTAGATAGGTGAGAAGTATCCCATATGGTATCAGCAACTTCAAGAAGATCAGAGAGGAGAGACAGCTCTATATAGAGAAGACAGGATTTATCAGAGAGATAGAGTCTGATAGTGCCTACCTGATCATGCTACGCCCTAGGAGATTTGGCAAATCTCTACTGCTCTCTACACTAGCACACTACTATGACCAGAACAAAAAAGAGCAGTTTGATATGCTCTTTGGAGGTTTGGATATCAGTAGAGAGCCTACAGCACTGAAAAATAGCTACAAAATCTTACTGTTTGAGTTCTCCAAGGTAGAGACAGAGAGCGTAGAGACTATCCGTAGAGACTTCGACTCTATAGTGAGGAGTACTCTCAATGAGTTTCTCAAAAAATATAACTACACCGAAACCATAGCCATCGAACCTGCACAGACTATGATGATGAGTTTTTTTGCTATAGTCAAGAGCTCAAAAATATATCTCCTGATAGATGAGTATGACCACTTCGCCAACTCCATCATGGCTGATGACTTGAAACTTTTTGGTGATATAGTAGGCAAAGGTGGCTTTGTGAGAAGTTTTTATGAGGCGTTGAAAACAGCTACATTTACAGGGGTAGTAGATAGGATATTTATCACTGGAGTTACACCTATTACCATGGATAGTATGACTAGTGGATTCAACATAGCGACCAACATCACCAATGATGAAAAATATAATAATCTGTTAGGATTTACTAGAGAAGAGACACGCTCTACACTAGAGATGATCTACGATGAGTGTGACATATCACGAGATGCACTGTTGACCACAGTAACCAAATGGTACAATGGATATAAGTTTAATGCACAATCAAAAAACAGAGTATTCAATCCAAATATGCTCCTATATTTTCTCTTGAAATTTGATTATATTAGATGTGAAAATCCCCAAAAAATGCTTGATACCAATATAGCAAGTGATTATGGCAAGATAATGAGACTCTTTACCCTAGGTGATGCAGATGAGAACTTCAAGATACTAGAAGCACTCATCAACAACAATGAAGTCACAGAAGAGATAGTCGATAGATTTGATTTTGATAGAGATTTTGAAACGAGGGATTTCATTAACCTCCTCTACTATATGGGATTTATCACTATCAAAGAGTGTGACCTCTCTGATACCAAGTTTATGATACCCAATGCAGTCATCAAGCAGCTCTATTTTGACTACTTCAAAGTTGAAGTAGAGAAGAGAGCAGATATGCAGTTTTCGAGCAGAGAGATCAAGGAGTCTATCAAGAGCATGGTGATGCAGAATGACATACAGCCATTTGTAGCTGAGTTTCGCAATGTACTAAAGCTTCTAAGCAATAGAGACTTCATTAGGATGGATGAGAAGCATATAAAATCCATAATGTTGACGATGCTATACAGTGTCAACGCCTACTTCATAAAGAGTGAACCAGAGTATGAGGGGAGATACCCTGATATTATGCTACTCTTTAGGAGTCCATACAAGCTAAAGTATCAGTTTCTTTTTGAGCTAAAATACTACAAAAAAAGTAAATCACAAGATAGAGAAAAGAAGATAGCAGAGGGTATAGAGCAGATAGAGTCTTACAAAAACCTCGATGAGATCAAAGAGCTAGAGTCTCTGTGTAGTTATATCATATTGAGTGATGGACGCGATGTTGAGGCTTTGAAGGTTTAGGCTACACCAACGATTTCTCTCATTCCTGTAGTGAATTCATCTCCATCTCCAGTACTATCTTGAAGATTGCACCCTCTCTGCCATTTTTAACACTTAGTGTGCCATAACAGTGTTCTTCTATAATGTTTTTACTCATATAGAAGGTTTAAAAGACCAACAAGTATATCAAGGTTTGCAGCTACATCATCTACTACTAGTATCGTTTTGTCTTTCATCTATATCATCCTTACAATATCTTTGTATTTTCTCTTCCGCAGTAGCTCTTTAATGGCAGTGAAAAGCTCCCTGTCCTCTGCTGTCATAGTATACTTCTCTGCCTCTTCAAATACATCATTGCAACCTCTTGACTCTCTTTTTGAAGCAGACTCTTTCAGTGTTTTAAGCAGTCTATTTTTTGTTATAATATCCAAATCTATTTTAGATATATCTGATTTGTCATCTTGCTTATTTAGTACCTCAAGTTCATCTAGTACTATCTGTAACTCTGCGTAAAGAGCCTCTACTAGGCTTCTATCTTGTGTCTCATCTAAGGAATGCAAATTAAATAACTACCAACTTTCAAAGGCAACTAAAAGTACATTTTTAACTCTAGTTTTCCTTGAATTACGGGGAGTAGTCCTGCGTCAAACTATAGCTAAATCTGCACTCTTATTTACCTATGAAACTTGGCACTTATTTAATTTGCATTCCTAACTCTTTGTCTATGACAGATAGACCTATAGCACCTATACTAGCAGAGAGACCCTTCATGGTGTGAGTAGCTATTTTGAACGCCTTGGGGTAGCCTTAAGAGAATCTCTAAAGCCCTAGCTACTCCTCCTAGCATCCCTAGCTTTTAAAAGTGGAGATTGAACGACAGGGGTGAATGGCTGATTATCAAGCCTTTCGGCGGAATGATTTGTTTTGTGCAAATGTTATATGTGGTGCGTTGGAAACGCACCCTTGACTTTCCTTTCCTTTATTCGCTATGATGAGTTATCTTTATCTTTAAGATAGGATGAGAGGTGGATAGGATGAAACGCTTACTTCTTTTGTTGCTTTTGGTATTTGTACCGATTTTTGCCACTGCTTCTGTTGTCATAAAATTGGAGATAAAAGGCATCATTGGTCCTGCCAGCAGCAGCTATCTCAAAGATGGGATAGCAGTTGCAGAGCGTCAAAATGCCCAGATGATACTTATCGAACTTGATACGCCCGGAGGTCTCTCTACCTCTATGAGGGAGATGATCCAAGAGATCACAAACAGCTCTATCCCTGTTATCGTCTATGTTTTTCCCAAAGGTGCACATGCTGCCAGTGCCGGAACTTATCTTATTTACGCTTCCCATATAGCAGCTATGGCACCGGGAACCAATCTGGGTGCAGCCACACCAGTCAGTATGATGCCGACACCGAATATAGGAGATTCAAATGCCAGCAGCAGCAGTACTCTAGAGAAAAAAGTGATCAATGATGCCATGGCTTATATCAAAAGTTTGGCTGAGTTGAATGATCGTAACATCTCTTGGGCTCTGGAAGCTGTGAAAGAGTCCAAGAGCATCTCTGCGAAAGATGCACTGCACTATGGTGTCATCGACCTGATGGCAGAAGATACTACAGAACTTTTGAGTAAACTTGAGGGGAGAAGCGTTATGGTTTCGGACAGAAATATCATACTCAAAACTCAAGGTGCTTTGATAGAGCACTTTGAGGCAGATTGGAAAACCCGTTTGCTATCTATCATTACCGATCCCAATATCGCCTATATTCTTCTGATCATTGCCATATACGGTATCTTTTTTGAGTTGATGAACCCAGGTGGTATATTTCCTGGAGTGATAGGGTTGATCTCTGGGGTGATCGCACTCTATGCATTAAACATGATCCCTTTTAATTATGCAGGATTACTGCTGATTATTTTGGGTATAGCCTTTATGATCTCGGAAGTATTTGTCGTAGGATTTGGTATTTTGGGGATAGGTGGTGCTATCGCTTTTGCTTTTGGGTCACTGCTGCTGTTCGATGCACAAACACTCGGGAGCGGGGTTTCCACCCCTCTTGTCATCGCTTTCTCTCTGGTCAGTTTGGGGTTTTTCATCTTTGTGATGCACTCTATTCTGCACTCCAGATCTGAGAAAATAGTCAGTGGTGCAGAGGAGATGATCGATAGTAGTGCCGAAGTACTTGAGGTGACGAACAAGGGGTATCGCGTCCGCTGTCATGGTGAGATATGGTATGCCAAGTCTGATGTCCAGCTAGAGGTCGGTCAAAATGTCCGGGTAGAGAGTCTATCCGGATTGACCCTGCATATTGTACCTATTGAGGAGTAAAAAATGTATTCTGTTTTACCGATAACTACCATCTATCTTGTAGTAATATTGGCTGTTTTGCTGGTGTTTGCCATCCGTATTTTGCGTGAATACGAGCGAGGAGTGGTCTTTACCCTTGGTCGCTTCACCGGAGTGAAGGGTCCTGGGCTGATCATCCTGATCCCATTTATCCAGAAGATGGTACGGGTCGATCTGCGTACCATCGTTTTGGATGTTCCGACGCAAGATGTCATCTCCCATGACAATGTCTCTGTGCATGTCAATGCTGTCGTCTATTTTCGCGTGCTCGACCCCGAAAAGGCGATCATTCAGGTAGAGAACTTTTATGATGCCACCAGTCAGCTTTCACAGACAACCCTGCGTTCCGTTCTAGGCAGACATGAACTTGATGAGATGCTCTCAGAGCGGGAACAGTTGAACTTTGATATCCAGGAGATACTAGACAAGCAGACCGATGCTTGGGGTATCAAGATCGCAAATGTCGAGATCAAGCATGTCGATCTCGATGAGAGTATGGTGCGAGCCATTGCCAAACAGGCAGAAGCAGAGCGGGAGCGGCGCGCCAAAGTGATCAATGCCAAAGGAGAACTCGAAGCTAGCGAAAATCTTCTTGAAGCAGCTAATATTCTCGGCAAAAATCCTCTTGGAATTCAGCTACGCTATCTGCAGACTATGAGTGATATTTCAGGAGACAGAACCAATACACTGGTTTTCCCGTTCCCGACAGATTTAAGCAAATTTTTTAGAGGAGAGACAAAAGAGTAATTTTACACTTCACGCGAATCATTCGTACAGAAACGGCAGTCGCCTTTTTCGTTTTTCCCTGATAGGGGGCAAAAGCTTGTTGATTGCCACGATCTCAGTATCATAGAGTTTTGGATCTTTTTCAAACGGCTCAATTTTCGGCATATTGTCTCTCCCCCTGTTTAGCCCTAGTAATCTATATTACATATTTCGGGTTTATCGCCATACCCCTTCAAGAGAGTAGCCGCAATATGGGCAGAGACCGTTCCCGTCGAGTCTATTGGTGACATACTGTCCAATATGTCCTTCTCGGTCAATTACTCTCTTGAAGCACTTTGGACAGTAGGTTGACTCATGATCCTCGTCATCTATATTGCCAAGATAGAGGTATTTTAGCCCCTCTTCTTTTCCTATCTCGTAAGCTCTGAGTAGTGTTGATCCCGGTGTAGGGGGGAGATCAAGCATCTTGTACATCGGATAGAACGCAGAGAGATGCCACGGTATGGAGGGATCTACCTCTGCAATAAATCTGGCAATGTTCCTGATCTCTTCATCAGAGTCATTTTTTCCGGGGATCAGCAGCGTAGTCACCTCAATCCAGATCCCTTTTTTGTGGGCATATTTGACACACTCAAGTACCGGTTTCAATCTTGCACCACAGATCTCTTTGTAAAATTTATCCGTGAAAGCTTTGATGTCAATATTCATCCCATCGATATATGGCTCAAGCAGATCTATGGCTTTGTGTGTCTCAAATCCACTGGTGACATAGATGTTTTTCAACCCTTTTTCATGTGCCAGTTTTGCCGTATCATAAGTGTACTCAAAAAAGACGATCGGTTCATTGTAAGTGTAAGCGATCGATTCGCACCCCCTCTCCAGTGCAAGATCGACAATCCGATCAGGCGGAAGTTCCTGACCGATGATCTGATGCTTATGCTCTTTAGGGTATTGGGAGATATCGTAATTTTGACAAAATTTGCAGGAGAAATTGCATCCTACTGTTCCAACTGAAAATGCGGTACTCTTCGGCAAAAAATGGAACATCGGTTTCTTCTCCACCGGATCGATGTTGACTGCGGCGGCAACTCCGTAGACGAGTAGTTTGAGTTCACCGTTTTCAACTTTTCTGACACCACAGATGCCATATTCGCCCTCATCAAGTCTGCATGCCTGTGCACACGCTTGACACAAAATCTTGCCGCTACCTAGTTGTTTGCTTAGCCATGCTCTCTCTGCCATATTGTCTTCCTATCCATCTAAATTTTAGGATCATCCCTATTATACAGCTAATATCTTCTGTTTCGTAGCTTTTTTGAGATTTTGGTATAATGACTATCTAAAGGTTTTGGAAATATATAACGAAGGAGAAGAGAATGGGGAGGAGGGAGAGAGAGAATTTAGTTGAGATTGAAAAACGGGTTTTGTATCTTTCGCCTTTCGTTAAAGAGATAAGTGTCCAAAAGATAGATGAAGAGATGATCGCATTGATCTATCCAGATTTTGATGCGATGAAAAAGCATCATATCATCAATATCGAAAGCAATATCAAATGGTATGCAGTAGAACTCTACAATCTTGACCATATTGATGGTATCAAACTTGATGGATACAGGATAGTGCAGGAGTCATTATCTACAGCAGCAGCGGGAGAAAAAAAAGAAAAGGTCTCTATCGACGAACCGTATGATGAAGTGTATAGAGAGATCAAAGCTTACCTCCAGAGCGTAACAACAGAGCCGGTTTGCCCTGCATCACACTTGGAGTTGGATCTGGGGCTAGACTCGTTGGATTATGTGATGCTCTTTATCTTTTTAGAAAAAAGTTTTGGTCTCCATATGGATGAGGCTCTCTTTGCAGAGCTGATGATAGTGCACGATCTCTATCTCTGGGTCTACAAACATAAGAAAACATACAATAGAACCCAGATAAGTTGGAGTGATATCCTAGAGGAGAAGAGCAGAGAGAAGCTTATCTATTCACCCAATATCATGATGGCGTGGAAAATAGCTCTATTACCGTTTTTCAAACTCTATTTTCGTCTGGAGGTTACCGGAAGAGAGAACTTGCCTAGTGAACCTTTTATCATTGCACCGACACACTACAGTATGCTTGACGGTTTTATTGTGCTTGCTACTCTTCCGTCACCTATTTTAAAAAAGAGCTTCTTTCTGGCTTATGAAGGGGAGTTTGGTACACCATGGCTCAAGCCCATCGCCAAATATTCCCAGATGCTTTTGATCGATATCGATAAAAATCTCAAAGCATCACTTCAGCGAACGGCACTTCCGCTTATAGAGTCTCAAAATCTGGTTCTTTTTCCTGAAAATGCCCGCTCACGGGATGGAAAACTGCTTGAGTTTAAAAAGTTTTTTGCTATCCTTTCCAAAGAGATCAATGCTCCTATTGTTCCGACTCTGCTTCAGGGTACTTTTGAGGCAATGCCTGCAGGAAAGATATTTCCAAAGCGAACAAAAGTGACCATAAAGTACCTCAAACCGGTTTATCCTAATGGTATGAGTTATGATGAGTTGAGCGATCGGGTCAAAAATACCCTTCGAGCAGAGCTACAATGACTTTTAACCCAATGCTGATCGTACCTCTTGGGCGATCTCTCTCTCATCAACTCGCATCAACAGCACTCCACCCAACAGAAAGAAGATGGCAACAGATGCGATCCCCGCACGGGAACTCTCTGTCATCACTGCAACGATTCCCACCAGTGCCGGCCCAAGAATAGCGGCAAATTTTCCCAGAAAATTATAAAAACCGAAAAACTCGGCAGCGTACTCTTCGGGAATCATTCTGGCATAGTAGGAGCGGCTCAGTGCCTGAATACCGCCTTGCACCAGTGCGATGAGGAGTGCAAGCAGGTAAAACTCATAAATCTGATCCATGACTGTTGCCCAAAATGTGATGATCAGATAGATACCTATAGCCAAGTAGAGTGCTTTTTTGGTATCCCAGTGCTGAGCTAGGTGGGCAAAAAAGAGTGTAGCGGGAAATCCGACAAATTGAACGATAAGTAGGGCAACAATAAGGCTATTTGGGTCAAACCCGATCGCCATACCATAATCAACCGCCATACGGATGATGGTATCGACTCCATCAATATAGAGCCAATAGGCGACAAGAAAGAGTAGTAATCCTTTGAGGGATCGTATCTTTTTCAGTGTACCGATCAGCCGCCTGTAGCCAAGCAGTGCTGTTTGGAAACTTCCCATTTTTTCTCTACTCTTAGGCTCTTTGACAAAGAGCAGAAGCGGCAGCGAAAAGAGTGCCCACCAGAGTGCCACGGAGACAAATGAGACTTTGACGGCTTCAGCTTTCCCTGAGAGTGAGAAAAAATCTGGGAACTGTACCATCGCTACATTGAGGGCAAAAAGAGTGCCGCCACCTAGATACCCCAGTGCAAAACCGAGTCCTGAGACACGATCAAGCTGCCTGCCTCCAGCTACAGAAGGGAGGAGGGCATCATAGAAGTTGTTTGAACCCATAAAGCCGATATTGCCTAGTATATAGACAAATATAGCCATCTCCCACTCACCTCTGCCGACAAAAGCAAGAGAAGCACTCATCAAAATACCCAGATAGGCGAAGAGGAAGAGAAAGCGTTTTTTGATACTTCCGACATCGGCTATAGCACCAAGAAGTGGGGCGATGAGGACTATGACCAAGCTTGAGAGTGCATTGGCAAAACCCAGTTGAGCCGTACTTATAGTCACATCACTCTCTGCACTGAAATAGGACTTGAAAAAGAGTGGGAAAAATCCTGCCATGATTGTCGTAGCATAGGCAGAGTTTGCCCAATCATAAAACGCCCATGCATAAATACTCTTTCTGTTATCCATATATTTATGATATCTATTTCATTATTAGGATACAATGAGAAATGAATTTTTTGGAACTTTTTGCAAAACCTGACCTCATTATATCCAAAAACTAAATGAGCAGAGTTTGCTTAGTATACCTAAAATTTACATTTCAAATAAAATAGGTATACTAAGAAAATAGAGGAGTTGTTTATGTTTGAATTTCATGAATACAGTGATCTACAGATCAAACAAAAGCACAATTCAAAAATGCTTTATGAGTCATATCTGGAGGTACTTCATATCTATAATCTTCAGTTTCGATATAAAATGCTGTGGCAAAAACATAAAGATGGATACCAATTGCTTGCAAAGCAAAATCTAAAAACAGGAAAGAGAGAGTATCTTGGTCGCAGAGATGAGAATACAGAAGAGATTATTAATAATTTTAGAAATTCAAAATTAAAGATTAAAGAGCGTCTCAAAATCTTGAAAGAGAGGCTCAAGAGGGATGAAAAACTCAATAAACTAGAAGATATAGCAAGAACACCTAGAGAACTAGTAGCACTTTTTCGCAAAATAAATGAATTGGATTTAGATAACAAATTGATTGTCATAGGAACAAATAGCCTCTATGCCTATGAAGCAAAGATAGGAGTTATGATAGAAGAGTCTCATCTAGCTACACTAGACATAGATATCTTAAACCGTAAAGATAAAGGCATCTCTTTTATGTTCAGCAGATTAAGTGAAACTTCTACAGCATTGGAATTTTTGCAATCAATAGATAAAAGTTTTTACCAAAGTCCAAAAGTCCCATACCGATTTATCAATAACGATGGAGTATGGATAGAACTTATCACCTCTTCAATAGATACGATGCATGAGAATATAAAGAGTGATTTTTTCTCAGATGTATTGCCTTTGGTGATGGATGGATTACAATGGATAGAAAATGCTAGACTTTTCAAGGAGACTATCATAGGATTGGATGGAAAATCAGCCAATATTACTACCATACATCCTCTAGAGTACGCCATTTATAAAAACTGGCTAGGAGAGAGAGAAGATAGAGATTTTCTCAAACATACAAGAGATATAGAGCAGAGTAAGCTTGTAACAAATATTATTAGTAAATATATGCCAAATATTGATATCAAAGGAGAAGTTTTAAATATCAAACATATCAAGAGAGGTGTTGTAGAGGATTATATGAATAAGATATATGCTTCTCCTGATAAGTAGATCGCTGATACTTAGGATAAAATAAGAAATGAACTTTTTGGAACTTTTTGCAAAACCTGATCTCACTATAGCCCATCGTGGAGATCGGTCGATCAAGCCGGAGAATACGCTTTTGGCACTTCGTTCAAGCATAGGTAAATGCGATTTTATCGAGATTGATGTACAGTTCAGCAGAGATGGAGTACCGATTGTACTGCATGATGATACACTTGGTCGTACCAGCAATGTCAAAGAGATAGGCTCTTTTGCCGAACGCTACCCATGGGCAGTCAGAGATTTTACTTTGAATGAGCTGGAGCGTCTGGATTTTGGTAGCTGGTTTTACAAAGAGGATCCTTTCGGTTGCATCGATGCGAGAAACGACTACCTGTCAAAATCAGAGGATAGACATGAGCCGCTGCTGACCCTGGAAAGAGTCTTACTTTTTGTGAAAGAAAAAAATATTTTTATCAATATTGAGATCAAAGATATGCATAACTGGATGCCAGATAGAGATGTTGTCATCACTATTGCGAACCTCATCAAAAGGCTTCAGGCGGAGCCATTGGTTCTGCTCTCCTCTTTTTATCATAACTATCTGCCCATTTGCAAGGAGCTCTTGCCGGATATACCTACTGCTGTTTTGACAGAGGAGGAGGCACCGGAAAATCTCATTGCCTATCTAAAAGCACTTCAAGCAGATGCTTATCATCCTGATGAGCAGTATCTCAACGAAGAGACTGTCAAAAAACTGCGTAAAGCCGGCTATTTTGTCAATGCCTATACCGTGAATGACCCCTTGCGTCAACAAGAGCTCTTTCTCTGGGGCGTGAATGGAGTATTTACGGATTATCTGGAGTAGGGATTTACTTTAGCTTGGTTTTGGGTTCTAAATTCAACTTGGGGTAGCCTAATATATTTTTTCAGATAGAGATAGATCCTAACTACAACTCTTTGGTCTCTCTGTTATCTTTAGCTATGATAAGATTCAATAATAGGGGTATGGCTAGAGATCAGTCAAGCTGAATTTGGCTTTTGCTATGCCGTTGAACTCTGTCTGTTTGACTAGAGTGTAACCCATCATATCCTCAAATATAATGCTCTCACCTACCTGTAGAGCTCTCTGAAAGTACCAATCCCCTATGATATCCCCTGCTATACAGCTCACTCCTGAGAGTTGATAGTGATATGGGGTTTTGTGATCAACTGCTCCTCTGACTCTAGGTCTCTGCCCTGTAATAGCGATATCTAGAAGATGGGCTTCGATAGAGGTATCCAAGATAACGATAGGTCTCTCTGCAGGAATAATATCTAGTATGGTTGTGATAAAATAGCCTGTATTTTTGATGACACTCTCTCCAGGTTCAAAGATGAGTGTGAGGTTGGGGTAGTCTGATTTGAATCTATTGATGAGTCTGATGAAACCCTCATGATCATACTGCTCATCGGTATACTGCTGTCCACCTCCTAGATTGAGCCATCTGAGATTGGGCAGGATATCTTGGTAGTTTTGGCTTATATGGTTGAGTAGATATTTGAGTCCTGAGAGACCCTGCCCACAAAAAACATGAAAATGCAAACCCTTCAGATCTTTGAATAGTGCAGGGTTCTGCTCTCTAGTTTGCAGAAAAGCTTGGTAGGGTACTCCTAGTCTCATAGTGTAGTTGGGGTTGCAGTATTTTGGTTGTTTGATGGTGAGTTTTGGGTTTATTCGTAGACCCATAGAGCAGTATGCAGAGGCTGTAGCTGCATAGTGTTCCCAGAGATATAGAGAGTTGAAACTCATAGTTGTGCTTTTTTGGGCGATGAGTTTGATCTCACTGCTATGAAATGCAGGAGCATAGCTGTGTATATGTTGAGTATCTATCTGCGATACTCTCTCTAACTCTGACTGATTGCCGGTACTAAATCCACTCAGATACTCTCCTATGATCTCCAACCCCTCTCTCTCATGAAAGCTCTTGAGTGTATGGAGTATCTTGACACCAGTCTGCTCTTGGAGGTAGGCTAATTTTGTTAAGTTTGTTTCGAGTCTATCTCTCTCCATCACAAATAGTGGAGTGTGGCTCTTATCTATCATACCACTTGCTCCACCCTTTGTCGTAGTAGTATATGAGTTTGTGTGTGCTGAGCCGGTTGCTATCTACATCGATCTTGGCCATATCTGGAGGAAAAAATCTCATCTTCTCTATGACTCTATCATTGATATATCTGAGTTTTATCGCAGAGTCTATAGGTTTTATCTCCATATTGAGGTGTGACCCGATATTGAACCCCCATTCGCCAAAGCTGGGGATATAGGTGTGATAAGCTATAGTGTGAAGTCCTGCATCACTCATAGTACGGTTGATGCACCAGAAGGCTTTGTGTGAAAACATAGGTGAGGTGGATTGTGTAGCTATAGCTCCTGCTCGTGAGAGGTGAGAGCCAAGAAGTCTATAGAAGGTTTGGGAGTAGAGTCTGCCTATAGAGAGGTTATTGGGGTCTGGAAGATCGATGATGATGACATCATAGAGTTCATCACTCTCTTCTATAAATTTCCAAGCATCTTGGTTGACTACAGTCACTTTGTCACTTCTGTAGGCATGATCATTGAGTCGGCTAAGGAGTTCATGCTCCTTGAAGAGTTTGGTGATAGCAGGGTCTAAGTCTACTAAAGTGATCTTCTCAACACTCTTGTACTTGAGAACCTCTCTGAGTGCCATCCCGTCTCCACCTCCAATAATGAGGATATTTTCATGTGCTTTGGCGAGATTCATTACGGGGTGGACAAGTGACTCATGGTAGCGGTATTCATCTATACTGTCAAACTGTATGGCTCCATTGATATAGAGTTGTATGCGTCCCTTTCGAGAGGTAACTATGAGCTTCTGGTAGGGTGTCTGTTCTGAGTATATCACACTATGCTGATAGAGTCTATTTTCGATGATACTGATGAGTCTGTTGGATTGCAGTAGTCCAGTTATGAGTATAGCTGCGATGGATACCATAGTGACTAGATATCTCCACCCTAATATCTCCCGAAAGGTAGACCAAGCCATCACTCCCACGAAAAGATTGAGCAGTCCAAATACAAAACTAGTCTGCATTAACCCCAGCTGAGGGACAAGCACAAGAGGAAATATAAGAGCAGCAAATAGAGCTCCTATGTAGTCTAGTGCAAAAACATTGGAGATATTGGTTTTGAGAGAGAAGCTCTCCTTTAGGATACGGATAATGAGGGGTATCTCTATACCGAGCATGGTACCTAGCGATATAGTCACTAGGTAGAGAAAGGCTTGGTAGTTTTGGATATAGGCAAAAGCATAAAAGAGTATCAGAGCTGAGAACCCTCCGACCAGTGAGATCGTCATCTGCAGCAGTACAAAAGCCCTCTCCAGCCTCTCCTCGATAAACCTAGATAGCCAAGCCCCAATCCCCATAGAACTCATAAAAAGCCCAATAACAAGCGAAAAGTGATAGATAGAGTCACCTAGCAGATATGAAGATATAGTCCCCTCAAGCAACTCATAGACTAGACCACATATTGCGATGATGAAAGTACTAAAAAGGAGTGTGATCTCTTTGGCTTTAGCAGGGTGATACATACCAATTCCTGTATTTAAACCCTAAATATGCAATAGAGATTACCAAACTAGCACTTACCATTGCACCTAGGGCATTTGTGAGAAAATCATCGATTAACCTTTTGGTTAACCTCAAATTTTTCACCAAAACCCTAGGCACAAGCATAAACGCTATTTTTAGCAATTCTATTACATATTTTGGGTTAAAAATTTTCAATCCCTAATGAATCGCTGCTGAGACTATCATCCCTAATGATGCTATGATCGCTGCTAGCACTATAGATACGGCAATATTGCCCTCCTCTACAACCTGTTTGTGGATCGAGAACTTTGTGATCTTTTCGATGAGTAGAATCACCGAGACGAAGATAATTGTACCTAAAACGGCATATATGAGTGTCGCTGCCATATCTCCCAAGAGTGTCGTTTGCATGTTTTTCCTTTTTCTGTTTATTTACCTGAGCTAAATCCACTACCGCTACTGCTGCCTAGCCAGGCACCAGCACGGCTAGATCTAACCTGTTTGATCGTTGAGTGTGTGTGGACACCTTGCAGTCCTGTCCCTCTATAGGTCATTATCAAACTCCCTATTGTCAAGATGGAAAAGAGTGTCAAAATTATTTTGCTCATCTACTCATCTCCTTTGAGTCTCTGTGCATCGATAATGGGTTGCACCAAGAAGTAAAATACGACTATAAATAGCACCATACCTATCCCAAAGATAGCAAAAGCTGCTACACCTGCCAAGCCCCACCAGAAGAATTTTTTCTGTTTTTGAGGTATGAGATTGTTTTTGATAGTAGGAAGCAGCATGATGATCATCAAAACAAAAAGAGGCAAGATATAGATGAGCCGTATTATCTTCTCTTTGACAGTGACGACTACCTTTTGACTCTTTGCAATAGGGCTGAGATGTTCTAGTGAAGCACGATATAGCCCCTCTTCTAGTTTGAGATAGATCATGACTTCATCATCTCCTCGATGCCAAGTATATCCTAGATTGTTAACCGTAGAGAATAGATTTGTCTTATCGATGGAGAGTATCTTTTTGTCTGATTTATAGAGAGTAAAACGACAAGCATTGAGCGTAGCAGGAGAGGGTGCTTTGATCTCTATCTGAGACAAGAAAGCACTGGAACTTACGGTAAACATCTGTTCAAATGGCTGGCTAGTTTTGTTCTCTACTAAAGTTTTGCTTGTTACAAAGGAGAGTACAACCGCAACAAAAAGTATCGCAACCAAGACAAAGATCCCTTTGTTAAATATAGATATTGCCTCTTCTGTTTTATCTAGGCTATCCTCTTCAAAGATCTTATCTCTCACTGTCTGCTTGGCTTTTGTCTGTTTGGATTTTTTGACACCAAAGCTCTCATAGATCTGTTTGCTATCTAGCTTTTCATTGGTATAGACCTCTACCTCTTGTTTGGATTTTTCGATAGAGAGAGATTTGCGGTTGACCCCTTTGTAGTCCCAGCACTCTATTTGGTCATCAGCTTTGGCTATCCAGCTCAGCTCTCCTTGGACAAAATCTATCTCTACTATATAGGGATCTTCAGCAGCTAGAAAGTGTCCGCCTCTATAAAAAACTGTTTTTGGATGGTTTTTGTCTTGCCACTCCCGTAGAGGAAAATCACGCACCCGTTTGCTAAAAGATATCTCTCCGTTTTCATAGATGAGCCATCCATATCCATAGAGTGGAGAGTAGAGAAAAAATTCACTCCATCGCTCTATAGGAAAATCCACAGTTTTATATGCAACCCAACCTATGATCGTCCACTCAACACCTTTGATCTTGCCTCTCATACCTAGGGTAAAAGGGACAGGCGGACGGTATTTGTGATGAAACTGTGAAACGACTTTGTAGTGATCTGTCATATCCAACAGAGAGTTACAGTAGGAGCAGGTGACAGTAGTGACACGACCTCCACCCAATATCTTCAGGGGTGCGGCACAGTTGGTACACTTGATAGAGAATACTGAAGAGCTCATACCATTAACCTTTGATATCAAATGGGTCAATCCATCTGCCTATATAGGTTCGTATTCCTGAAGGATCCACCTCGATCGTCTTGAGTGATGCATTGTAGCCTGAGAGGTGCAAATATTTATGTTTTTGACCTTGGGTAATGATCATAGGCAGTGAACCTGAAAAGCCTTCACACTCACCTGTACCTATCTCTGTGATGATCCACTCTGACCCTATGCGTTGTCCGATAGATGGTGACTTGAATATAGAGGGATCCTCTTCATTGTCTACTAGTTGTTCAAGTACCATATCTCCCTCATCAACACTGAGCCAAAACTCCTCTCCTGAGTTGTCTTTGATCCACCACTCTTCCCAGAAACCTCGCCCATAAGAGTATCGAACCATCCCCACAGGCAGATAGTTTTTTCCTGCATATCCAAAAGAGTGGTTGAGTGTGATGAGTGAAGGTTCAGGAGCTAGTACCGAGGACTCTCCGGCAACTCTAGCTGCCTCATCATCGAGAAATATAGAGGATCCGCATGATTGGCACTGTGCCAGCTTGGCATGGACAAAATAGAGTGGCAGTGCAGCACCGCACTGCGGACAGTTAACGGTTTTGTAAGGAGTATCGAAATGTTTTTTCATTGTTTGAAATCCTTCGTCCCCACATAAATCGTTGTCTATAAAAGCCTTGGTTTAGACTAGAGATGACTACTTTGTTGGCTCCTGAGCTAGCATGGATAAATTTGTTGTTACCGATATAGATGCCTACATGGTTGACTACCCCTTTTCTGGTTTTGGAGGTATCGAAAAATATGAGATCTCCCGCTTTTAGTTTGGATTTGGTGACCCTCTTGCCAACTTCGGCTTGCCTGACTGAGGTACGGGGTAGTCGAATACCATTTTTGTTGGAGATATAACATGTAAATCCTGAACAGTCAAAGGTCTTTGGTCCATTGGCTCCCCAAACATATTTTTTGCCGAGATGCTTTTGAGCCTCTTTGATTGCAGGACCGGCACTATTGATAAATGCCAGTATCTGGCTGAGTGGGATAGATTGGTCTGGTATATTGAGTTTGGTTCCTGCGACCAGCTGCTGTTTTGCAGATAGGGCATTGCTCTTTCTGAGTTTTTTGATGGTGACATGGTGACTGCTCGCAACTGAAGCGATAGTGTCACCCTCTCTGATAGTATAAGAGGTGTTTCCAATCTCCTTGAGATTGACACTGATAGTTTTATTGTTGTTTAGCAATATTGACTTCAGTGGCTTATATGTACTTTTTGCCATAACTGCACTACTCAAAAGAATCGTAGGAATAATCAATCGTTTTATCATTGTAAAACCCTCCTTTCTATAAACTATTATACCAAGGTTTCTTTAAATGAGAAATATACAATGAGAAACCAAAGATATAGTCGGTCTTGTTCCACTATCTGCGAACACCATTAGATGTTCGTAATACCATACTCCTCGCCATAACTCTCTACAACAAAATCGATATCTTTGTCCCCTCTGCCTGATAGGTTGATAAGGATCGTACCGACATTTGGCTCTTTTGCTAACTTGAGTGCATAAGCGACAGCGTGAGATGACTCTAGGGCAGGGATGATACCCTCTTCTCTGGAGAGTTCAAAAAATGCATGGATCGCCTCTTCATCATTGATCGTGACATAGTTGACCCGCCCTATATCTTTGAGGTAGCTATGCTGAGGTCCTACGGAGGGGTAGTCTAGTCCGCTCGCTACAGAGTAAACTTCTTGTGGTTCGCCATCCTCATCTTGGAGCATATAGGATCTAAAGCCATGCATAACACCAGGTTTGCCCAGTGTCATGGTTGCTGCATTCTCACCTGGGATATCTAGGCTTCTGCCTGAGGGTTCAACTCCGTACATCGTGATATCTTTATCATCTATAAATGCAGTAAAGAGTCCTATAGCATTGGAGCCACCTCCGACACAAGCGACTAGATTGTCAGGGAGTCTACCTGTCATTTGCCAGAACTGTTCTCTAGCTTCGACACCGACTATAGTTTGAAAATCTCTCACCATGCGTGGAAATGGATGAGGTCCCACGATAGAGCCGATCGCATAGAACTGTGTGACTGGATCTTTCATATAGTTTTCAAATGCAGTATCGACAGCCTCTTTGAGTGTCCGTCTCCCATGTGTTGCTGGAATGACATTGGCTCCTAGGATATGCATGCGTACTACATTGGGACGCTCTTTGACCATATCTACTTCACCCATATAGATATCACATTCGAGTCCGACAAGTGCAGCAGCAGTAGCGAGTGCCACACCATGTTGACCTGCTCCTGTCTCAGCGATGAGCCTCTTTTTGCCCATTTTTTTGGCGAGCAGAGCTTCACCTAGGCAGTGATTTATCTTGTGTGCACCAGTATGGTTGAGGTCTTCTCGTTTCATATATATCTGCACCATATTTAGCCGATAAGTTTTTGGCATGAAATATAGGGCTTGGTCGTCCTACATAGTGCTGATAGAGATCGGTCAGCTCAGACAAAAACTCCGGATCCTTGCGTATAGCATCATAAGAGGCAGAGATCTCATCCATGATAGTCTGTAGCTCTGGCGGGATAAAACTCCCTCCATACTCACCAAAATAACCATTGTCATCAGGAAGATGGCAGTCAAATATATTTTGCTTCATTAAAACCCTTTGTTGAACCCGAAATACGCAGTAGAGTTTACTAAACAAGCACTTATCATTGCATAATTTGGATTAAAAATTTATCCCATATTCTACACAAAACAATATTTTGGGTGCCTTGTATCAAAAGAAATCCACATTTCTGCTATCAGGTCCCCATTTTCGCAACCATAAAATGAGTGTTTTCCACAATCCAAGCCTAATTGGTAATCTAGATTTGAGTATCTCTCCTTTGCTCAGAGTAGTGGTGTACCATATGATTTTCCCACAGAATTATGCTATACGATATGTGTAATTTATTTCATCTATGAGGTGTGCGTGTACCGCTTTGACTTTCGTATGTGCGTGGAAAAGATATTCGACAAGCTCCCACTCTTCATAGATGACTTCTAGTGCCTCTTCCTCGTTTATGGTAAATGTTTTGGAGAGTCTTTTCGCAAGCTTTGCCAATTTCTTTTCCGATATAACCATTTCATTTTCATTATTCATCCGTATCTCCATTGATTGATATGAAATCATAATAAGAGATGATAACATTTCTGTAACATATCCGTAGAAATAGTGTTACCATTTTGTCGCTTATTAATACTAATATACATGAATGAACCCTCATGATTAACCTAGGTGTTCATAACAGCTATGGATTTTGACTAGGCTAGTTTAGAGACCTAGCCACAGTGAAGATGTAAATAATATGCTATAAAAAAGGGTACTCAATGGATATAGAAAAATCTACAATAGATCTAAAAAGATCTTTTGTATTGAATCTGTTTCAAAAAACAGGAAAAAAAGAGTCTATACGGAATATTTTAATAAAACTGAGATCTCGCAAAGAGATGCTCATTCAAAAATCAGAAAAAAGCATAAATGAAAATGAGCTTGCTGATTTGAAAGAGGAGCTGTCGATTATTGTACTGCATATAAAAAAGGGTGAAGATATATTGGGGGAACTTGGTGCCTAAGGAATCTCCCAAAAACAAAAAACAAAATTCCTGCGTCATTTGGGCATATTGTTTTTGTACAACTCCTAAAGATCTTTATCAATAGCAAAATCAGTAACCTTTTTGTTATCACTTCAACATATAATTTGCCTGCGACATCTTGTATCTTAAAGGAGTATTCGAAAATGCCATTTGAACTATAAAATCATTTTTATACACGGAGGAACAGAGATAGAAGAGTTTCTATCTCTTGTGGTTAGGCAGCTTTTTTAGGAGCCTTTTTGCATTCAAAATTCAAAGCTCTGAACTTTGAATCAGTCTATAACTTTTGCTGAAGGTTATGACCTGTTATATATTTGTTATATATTCTTACTACAATTTTAAAAATTTTGACTAGAGGATAATCATGTATTTAAATTTAACTGAAGATATCAAGAAGATAGAAGAGCGTTTGATTAAAGCAATGAACCATCAATCAAAAATTGTATCCATATTGAAAGATATAACACTCTCTGATGATGTAGATCTGCTTCTATATGATGCAGAAGAGATACAACTTTGTGAGTATCAAAAAAATCACAAAATTTCATTGAATATACTCAAGAGTAGTTCTACAAGTCTTATTGCTGAAGCATATAGAAGTAAAAAAATATATTTTAGTCAATATATACCATTTGATCTCAAATATAATATCGCATTAGATAATCCATTTAATTTAAAGATAAATTCTCAAATTATACTACCTATCGTTGTAGATAATCAAGTGATAGGAGTAGTTCGTTTTTCTAAAAGTAATTACACTTATCATGATGAAGATATAGAGGTAATATTAAATATTTCAAATATATTAAAAGAAATTTTTATCAATCTAATAGATAAGAGTAGCAGTAAAAAAATAAATATCAATAGAAATTGTGGTTTTGATGTCTCTGTAACATATAAAACAATTGATAATATCAAAAAACACCTTGGTCGTTTCACTATAAACAATCCAGAAATTCAAAAACTCGTAAACAGACTCAATGAAGATGTAGAAAATTTGAGTAGCTATATAGACTCTATCACATCCGAAAAGAGTATCGCACACAAAAAACTCACTAGCACGAAAGCAAGAGTACTTATCGCTGATGATGTCCACATGAATGTCAAGATACTTGATGCTATGATACGGCAGGAGAGCATAGATGACATATTATTTGCCTATGATGGCGATCAGGCACTCAACAAGATAGAGCACTCTATCAAAAATAACAACCATATAAATATACTCTTCCTAGATCACCATATGCCCAAAAAACTTGGATCTGAAGTAGTAGATCAGATACGACAAAACAGGGACTTAAAAAATAAAATATTTATAATTTCCATCACCAATGACCCCAAATCCATAGAGAAACAAAAAGTACTCTATGACTACCATATACCTAAGCCATTCAAAAAATCAGATATCTCCTGTGTAATTGAAGAGATTTTGCATTCCAACAATTTTCTAGAGATGCATGTGGCAAGTTAACTAAAGCTCGACATTAAAAAAATCAACTCACAGTGTGAGTGGATTTAGGGCAACCACAAGGCATTAACGAGGAGGGTTTTAGTTGTTGCTATAGACCTCTACCTGGCAACAGTGTTACTTTTTTATACTTTTTCAATAAGTGCATATTCAACGCCAGACCCGTAGCGTTCTTTCCCTTTTCTTAAGCACAAGCAGCAAGCAGCACTAGACTTTAAACCTCTCCTTGCTCTTGCAGTACTGCTCCATAAAACACGCTTCACATTCAGGCTTGAGTGCTTTGCAGCGGTACCTTCCGAAGAGTACCATAGCTTGATGCAGGAGATGAAGATCTGTTTTAAATTTTCTGCTCAGTTCATCTTCTGTTTTGACTGCTGTTGCAGCAGAGCTGAGACCAAGTCTATGGGCGACACGAAAGACATGAGTATCAACAGCCATAAGGTTGGCACCGGTATACTCTATCATCACTACATTGGCTGTCTTTTGTCCTACACCTGCAAGCTTGACCAGCTCCTCCTGTTCTAAAGGGATCTCTCCACTATAGTTATCAACTACAGATTGTGCCATCTTGATAAGGTTTTTTGCTTTATTGTTAAAGAATGAACATGACTTTATATGATCTTTGACCTCCTCTAGGTTGGCATTTGCCAAATCGATAGGAGCAGGATAGGCTTCAAAGAGTGGAGGGGTGATGATGTTGACGCGTCTATCGGTACACTGTGCTGAGAGCATAACAGAGATGAGCAGCTCATAGAGGTTTTGATACTGTAGCTCAGTCACAGAGTCTGGGTAGTGTGCTAAGAAGAGTGCTTTTATCTTCTCTATCTCTATCTTGGTTGCGGCTTTGACTCGTTTGGGTTTTTTGATGGGTTTTTTCATTGATCTATTATCATACTTTCTAAAGGTTTAGCAGTATAGTATCATAGTTACTCTTGATAGATAAACTTGAGTCATCTACTGTTAACAAATGATTTACTCTTGAGCGATATACTTTCACTAATCTTAAAACTATGTAACACAAAGGAAACAGAAGTGAATAAAATGATAAAAGTCTCAGTGGTAGCAGCAATGATGGCAACAAGTCTCATGGCATCAGATATTTTGGCAACTGTAGATGGCAAAAATGTCACAAAACAAGATGCACAAGCGTTTGTGCGTGCTACAGCACCCGGTGCTAACTATGAAGAGTTAAATCCAGAGCAAAAAGAGATGATAACCAATCGTCTAATAGAGAGAGTTCTCTTTATCGAAGCAGCAAAAAAAGAGGGGATAGAGAAGAGTTCTGAGTACAAAGAGAATATAGTAAAACTCCAAGATGAGTTGATGGTGAGTCTCTGGATGAAGGAGCAGATGGCAAATGCAATCGTGAGTGATAGTGAAGCCAAAGAGTTTTATGAAGATAACAAAGATAAGTTTAAAATGCCTGAGAGTGTAAGAGCAAGACATATTCTTGTCAATGATGAGAAGAGTGCTATAGCTGTCATAGATCAGCTGAAAACACTTAACGGTGAAGCACTTAAAGTTAAATTTATCGAATTGGCAAAGAGTGAATCAACTGGTCCTACAGGCAAAAAAGGGGGAGATCTAGGTAGCTTCAGCAGAGGACAGATGGTTCCAGAGTTTGAAGAGGCTGTCTTCAAGCTAAAAACAGGAGAAGTCACTGTCGTGCCTGTCAAGACTCAGTTTGGTTATCATGTTATCCTCCTTGAGGAGAAAAAAGAGGCATCACCAATGCCATACGAGCAAGTCAAAGAGAAGATCATTCAAACTCTAAAGCAAAAACAGTTCCAGGTCAAGCTAACTGAGGCTGCCAAAGAGTTGAGATCAAAAGCAAAGATTGATATGAAAGTTGCACCTAAAGCACAATAGTACTCCCACACTTCTAGTAGAGTCTTGTCATCTCAAGGCTCTATTAATCCAGCTATATAGAAATATTTGATACTATCTACATCAAACAAACCCAAAGGAACATAAATGAAAAAATTACTCTTGAGTCTGACTGTAGCACTCGCTTTAACTTCAGTATATGCCAGTGCAACTGATCCGCTCAAAAGCTCTTTGATGCCTACAGCCCAAAAAGAGAAACCATCAGTGGATCTAGACAATCTAAATATAGATGCCAAGCCAAAAAGCAGACCCGCTACAGCTATAGTAGCTACAGTAGATGGTCTTCCTATCAAAAAAGCTGATGCTGATAAGTTTGTAGCACTTGCCAGCAAAGGTCAAGTGACAGATCTTGATCTTCTCCCAAAAGCTCAGAAAAAAGCACTGCTCAATGGTATGGCATCATCAGTGATCATCGAAGAGAGATCTAAAAAAGAGGTTCCTGCTGATGTCAAAAATAAATTGGCAGCTAGATACTGGGCAGAACAGGAGATGTCAAAAATAAAGGTCAGTGATGAAGATGCAAAAGCCTTTTATGATAAAAACAAGAAGGTATTCAAAGGCAAAGATGGCAAGCAGCTGGAGTATGACAAGGTTGCTCAATATGTCAAGATGCAGGTAAAACAAGAGAGATTCAACAAAGAGTTGATGAAAAATGCTAAAGTAATCATAAAATAAATAGATAAAGGAACCAAATATGTCTAAGAGAGTTCTCGATGCTGTTCCAACAGGTGTAGTGACAGGTGATGATGTCCAGAAAATATTTGCTATCGCAAAAGAGGAGGGGTTTGCTATCCCTGCTGTCAATGCAGTAGGAACAAACTCAATAAATGCAGTACTTGAGAGTGCAGCAAAAGTTAAATCTCCAGTGATTGTTCAGTTTAGCAATGGTGGTGCAGTATTTTATGGCGGTAAACATTTGCCATCTGATAAGGCAGCAGTATTGGGTGCTATCTCTGGTGCCAAACATGTTCATACTCTAGCTGCTGCTTATGGTGTACCTGTCATCCTCCATACAGATCATGCTGCACGCAAACTGCTCCCTTGGATCGACAAACTGCTAGATGCAAGTGAAGCACACTTTGAAAAATATGGGTCACCGCTCTTCTCTTCTCATATGATAGATCTCTCAGAAGAGCCGATCGAAGAGAATATCGCAACTTGCAAAAGTTATCTCGAACGCATGAGCAGGATGGGAATGACGCTAGAGATAGAGCTGGGTGTTACTGGCGGAGAAGAGGATGGTGTAGATAATAGCCATATAGACAACTCTCTGCTCTATACACAACCCGAAGAGGTGAACTACGCTTATGAGGAGTTGAGCCAAGTGAGTGATAGGTTTACCATCGCTGCATCCTTTGGAAATGTGCATGGTGTCTACAAGCCGGGCAATGTTGTACTCACTCCAAAAATACTCGATAATTCACAAAAATATATTCAGGAGAAACATAACACTGTTGAAAAACCTGTAAACTTCGTCTTCCACGGTGGCTCTGGTTCTGCACCCGAAGAGATCAAGGAGGCGATCAGCTATGGTGCTATCAAGATGAATATTGATACAGATACTCAGTGGGCATTTTGGGATGGAGTGAGAGTTTATGATCAGAAAAACCATGACTATCTCCAGAGTCAGATAGGGAATCCTGATGGTGACGACAAGCCAAACAAGAGCCAATACGATCCACGCAAATGGCTCAGAGCTGCTGAAACCTCAATGGTTACTAGACTTGAAGAGGCTTTTAAAGACCTCAACTGTATAGGAAGAAATTGATAAAATTTTACAGCTGACCGAGTCGGGCATTTATCTCTGTAGCATAGTAGTCTGCATTGAGTCCGACAAGTAGATGGATATGGCTATGGTCTATCCGCACTACTGCCTCTACCCCCTCCTCTATGAGCCTCTCTTCATCTATATCATCTATGCTGATCAGTTCAACTCTTATGCGTGTCAAAGCAGATGATTTGAGAGTAGAGATATTCTCTTGGTTGCCTAGTGCTGCGATCCAAGCCGATATCTTCTCTCGTGAGAGAGATAGCTTCATATCCTCCATCAGCTTCTGGGAGTTTGTACCAAAAATAGCTTGCATATTGTTCTCTACTGTTATGACACCAGCTGCTCCTAGTGCTTTGAGTCTCTCAGGGTAAGCTTGATCTAGTTCATATAGTTCAACTCTGAGTCTTGTGATACATGAGGAGAGATTTTTTATATTTTGCTCTCCGCCGAATGCCACTATCAACTCTTCTGCGATACTACCTTCTATCTTCTCACTCTTGTTTGGACTGATGATACTGAGTAGTTTTTGCCATAGTTGTCTCATTGACTCTCCTTGTTTATTTCATTGGGGTAGCCTTAGAAGCTTGTGTACCTCTTTGGCACTCTGACAATCCAAACACTTTTGTGCTATCTCTTGAGACGAACCCATCGATAATCGCCTCACTTGGGCTTTGATGTCTGCTAATATCGGTATAGTTACACTGAGTTCATCGATCCCTAACCCCAGCAGGATAGGGAGTGCCTGAGGATCAGAGGCGATACTACCGCAGATACCTACCCATTTGCCCTCTATGTGTGCTCCATCGGCTGTCTGCTTGATGAGACGAAGTACAGCAGGATTTAGAGTATCTATCTTAGTGGCGAGCTTGGGGTGATCCCTATCCATCGCCAGAGTATACTGGGTCAAGTCATTGGTTCCGATGGAGAAGAAGTCCACCTCTTTGGCAAACTGTTCTGCCATGATTGCAGTAGATGGAACCTCCACCATGATACCTACCTCTATAGGGGGGATACCTAGCTTTTGTCGCTCATGCTCTAGCATGCTCTTGATCTCTATGAGTTCATCGATCATACTGATCATCGGGAACATGATGCGGATCTTGCCATGAATACTTGCCCGCAGTATTGCACGAGCCTGTATGTTGAAGATCTCAGGTTGCTCAAGAGCTATGCGAATCCCTCTCTCTCCTAGAAATGGATTCTCCTCTTTGGGAAGGGGGAGCCAAGCCAAAGGTTTGTCTCCACCTACATCCAGTGTACGGATCACTAGAGGTCTCCCCTCAAGTGCTAAAACTATATCCCGATATATCTCATACTGCTCATCCTCTGTAGGAGCTCTCAACCGATCGATGAAGAGAAGCTCTGAGCGTAGCAGTCCAACACCGTCAGCCCCATATTGAACCGATCTGATGGCATCGTCCAGACTGGATATATTGGTCGATATCTCTACAGGTTTTCCATCTGTTGTAGCAGCAGGTTTGGAAGAGAGTTTTAGATTTTGGGCTCTCTCTTTGAGTATGCTCTCTTGCTTTTGAAGAGCTTTGGCTATGAGTGTTGGGGGTGGATCTACTCTGAGTTCTCCTCTATCTCCATCTAGTATCAAGAGTTGACCATCAAGTATCTTTAGTACACCTCTATCTATGCCTACGATCGCTGGTATACCCAGTGAACGAGCGATGATCGCTACATGAGAAGTTGCACCTCCTAGAGTAGTGCAGAACCCTTTTACTTTTTGGGTATCGATCTTCACTATCGACGAGGGAGTCAGCTCTTCTGCGATGAGGATGACACTCTCTTGAGGTTGTATGGATTGTGATGCCTGACCTGTCAAGATATTTAGTAACCGTATACCCACATCATTTATATCGTTGGCTCTTTGCGCTATTAGCCTGTTTTGCAACCCCTCTAGCTGTTTGGCATAGAGTATATAGGCTTGTTGCCAGCTATACTCAGCACTCTTGCCTCTATCTATCATATCTCTGCTGACCTGTATCAAGTGGGGATCATTGAGTATCTCAAGATGAGCCATAAATATATCAGCTTCATCTCCATTCGTCTGTTTAGATAGTGATAGGTGCAAGTTCTCCAGCTCTATTTTTGCCTCATCTATCGCTCTATCAAAACGGATACTTTCAGCTTGGGCATCTCTAGCCTCCTCTGGAAAATCGAACTCTCTCTCTTTGATAGAGAAGGCAACACCTACTGCGATACCAGGTGATGCTCCGACACCTATGAGTAGGCTGGGGTCATCACTGCTAGC
Organism: Campylobacterota bacterium; assembly: GCA_034722955.1. Lineage (GTDB taxonomy): Bacteria > Campylobacterota > Campylobacteria > Campylobacterales > Sulfurovaceae > SZUA-451. The sequence continues at coordinate 4,062 of JAYEOM010000075.1, read as the reverse complement.
TATAGGCTCTGGATGATCCCTGCTATCTTCTTTGGTTCTGGATGGGATAGACTCACTCTCCTCTTCAAAGCCTCTCTGGAGATGTGGTATGATCGTATCGATCGCCTCTTTGGCATCACTACCTGATGCACTAAGTTTTACACTATCTTGATACTGAAGATCAAGAGCGAGGATACTCACGATACTCTTTGCATCGGCAGACTCCTCCCCTTTGATGAGTCTCACTGTAGCATCAAAGCCCTTGGACATACTGGCGAGTAGAGCTGCAGGGCGAGCGTGCAGTCCTGTAGGATTTGGGATCATCACTGTTTGGGAAGTTGCTGCCGATCTACTCTCTCCTCTCTTTTTAACTCCGTGCAAATCTTGAAGAGAGTCATCGATAGTCACAGAAAACAGCCTACTTATACCGCACTCTGCCATCCCTTTGGATTTCTCTATGGCTTTGACCAACTCTCCATTGAGGATGATGATCTGAGTGAGTAGGCTTTTGGCATGTGTAGCTATATAGTCCATATCAAATGTGATCAAAGTATCACCCTCATAAACCTGTTGACCCTCTATGATCTCTGCTTTGAAACCTTTGGATTCTAATACAACTGTATCCAGCCCTATATGCATCATCACTTCAAGCCCTGAGCTATGTCTCAGCGTTACAGCATGTAGGGCAGCGTGTATCTGTATGACAATACCATCGATAGGTGCACAGAGTTGATGAGTAGTTGGATCTATAGAGAGTCCATCACCCACCATCTTCTGAGAAAAGACAGGATCAGGAACCTTCTCTATAGGGTAGATGACACCACTCAATGGTGCCGTGAAGATAATAGTTTTATAATTTTTCAAAGATTAAAAATCATCCAGATCTATACTCGATTTGGCATAGTTGGATACATTGCTTTCAAAGAAATTACTCTTTACTTCATTCATCTCCAAATGTTTAGTGACTAACTTCTGCAGATAGGTAGTTGGACTCTCTGTGAAGATAGGGTCGAGTCCTATCTTTTTGAGTCTGTCATTGGCATAGTTGTGAACAGTTCTCTCCATCAACTCCTCCGTAGTACCCATGATAGGGTAGCTGTGCAGTAGATATTTACCATACTCCAGTTCTATATCCACGGCATCCTGTATCATCTTGTAGGCTGTGTCCATTGTGCTGGTTTGGATCTTGTTCTCCTTCTGGATGGTTTTGAAAATATTGGAAAAGAGAGGCAGGTGAGAGTTGAGTTCATCTCTCGCAATAAACTTGATCATATCACGAGCACCGGGAACTTTGTCGCCTAGCAGATAGATATAGCTAAAGCCTAGCAGAAAATAGATCCCCTCAAGATTGACACTTGCCATCGCACTCAAGAGCATTTTGTCAACAGACCCTCCATCGATATAACTGGCAAACTGGTCAGCAATCTTCTGATTTTTTCTATTGAGGGCATCGTTGTATTTGTATAGATTGAAGACTTCATCTGAGTTTCCACAGGCATCTAACAGAACGGCATAACTCTTCGAGTGGTTGACCTCCTGCATGATCTGTAGGCTGAGTACAGCTTTGACCAGTCTATTGTTTGTCAATCTTCGAAAATCACTCAGATACTCCTCCTGTGCACTATCGTTGAAGCTCAACTGTGCAAAGGTCATCTTGTAGATCGCCTGTTCATTATCTGATAGTAGATTGAAGTTTTTCTTCTCTGTAGATGTGTTCACCTCTGACGGGAACCAGGTATTGGCATTCATGACATCATAAATATTGCTATCCCATTGATACTTGGAACGATTGAAATCCACAAACCCAGTAGGTGACCCCCCATAGATCTTCTCATCAAGGATATTTTCTCCATGCGGATTATAATAGTTTTTTGAATTCATTGTTGACTTTCCCTGTTATTTTAATTGATTAGGAGCATAGGGGTCAGGTGATAACGATAACTCACTCCCTACTCCTCTTTATCACCCCAAACACAGCAGGTTGTGATATACCCAACACTTTAGCAATCATATGCTGAGAGTAGCCTTGTGCATTTGAATCTTCCTTGCCATAGGTGTCCTGATCGCTTATACTTTTTATTGAAGTAGATGGAGTAGTTCATATTGAGTTGTCTCATAAGTAGGTGGCAGTGGGTAGCCTTACTCTTTGTTCTACACCTCTGCTAATGATATGATAATACCCTACTATCTCTATCCGTGGTTTTCTTGGTATGTTGCACTCCTTGACGAAGTATGGCGTAAGAGTTATTAGGTTATCATTATCACCTCTTTAGTCTAGTCTGCCTTTAGCCTTTAGTCACTTTAGTCCTTATTCCAAAAAAACATCATTTCCCTTTTTTACTTATTTTATCCAAAGCCTAAAACAACCCACTCTGAACCATCTTATCGCTTTTCAAATTCCCCTCAATCCACCCCAAAAACTCACTACGAAATTTAATACCTTTAACTCGTCCTCTATATCTATCAATAATAAATAAATCTTCATACTTACTCATCGGCTGATAGACATTATTATCTTTTTTGATAATCGAATGTTGAACCAAATATCTATTTAAATCTTGTGTTCTATTAAAGATGTTTTTTAACTGTTGTACTACTTCAAAAGCTGTGTATCCACTGTTTTCTCGGTAAATATATTCTATGTTTTGTTGATTGATTTCATTCTGCTCTAAAAACCTATTTTCGGCATAGAGTTTAATCTTTTTATCTTGTTCAAAAGCACGCACTATATTGGCATAGCTTCCTTTACTTTTTCCATCCCATATTACAAAACTGTATTGGCTATCTTTAGTCATCGCTTTGTCTTTGCTTTGCTGCCTCTCTCTGCCACCTTTTATTTCAGCAGGGACAGTCACTGTTTTGGAATCAAACTTATCACTTGCATTGTATCTTGGTGGTGACGAGATAGAGTAAACTGTGACATTAAAATAGTTCAATGACAAACAATAGTCTTGAACCAAACTATCAATACCATGAGCATCCCCTATCAAGATTTCCATCTGGTTATCAACAACTTTATGGATACTATTTTTTACCTCTTGTGGTAGGGTTTTGATAGCGATTGAACCTGAAATAAAGACGCTGTTTTTTATCATCTTTTACTCCTTGTTTTGGTCATAGTTAATACATAAACACTTTTTACTTTGGCTTGATTGTAGAGCAACTCAGTAACTGCTCGAACCGTAGCCCCTGACCGATAGACATCATCTATAAGCAGTATGATTTTATTTTCGACATTTATTTGAGAGTTAACTTTTAGTGAGTCTCTCAGGAGTGCCTCTCTTTGTGCAGGATTAGTTATAGATTTCAACTCTTCTATATTGGTTTTTAAAATAACATTTTCAAGTAGAGGGACAGAAGAACTTTTACTAAGCTCCTCAACTATTTTATAGACAGGTTGAAACGCTCGGTTATGATTTGATGGAGGAACAGGAATGATAAAATCAACAGCTTTAATATTTTTTAGGTTTTTGTTGATTAACTCAATGATTTTTGGAATAGTAGTCTCATCTGAATGATACTTGAGCCTATTTATAAGCTCTCCTATCTCACCTCTATCATTTTCAAATTGAGGCTGACCATCAAGATCGTCACCTAGATAGACGCTACTTATTGTATGTAAGTCTATGGCATATCCTGCTTTCCAGTTTCCATCAATTTTTATCATTTCTTTATGACCTTTTTATCTTCTCTATATATTATATAGTTTTAGGCTAAATCTTTTGCTTTTTATCTATTTATCCCAAAATATGCAATAGAAATTCTCAAGAGTGAAGAGGTAAAGTAAAGACTCCTTTACTTGGGTTGTGCGACATTTTATATTTTAGAGTATTTTTGCTTTTAATATTTGGAGCAAAAGAGTTGTAGTTGTTACCAGACCCCCCTAGCTCACTCTAGCTCCACACATAGAGATAGCAGGTTATTACCATATTATCAATAGAGGTGTAGAGCAAAGAGTTATTTTCAATGAAGCAGAAGATTACAAATATTTTGAAGAGTTGATGTGCTTTTATGCTCTATATAGAGCAAAATCCACTCAAAGCAAAGATGGTAAAAAGGCTAGAAGAGTACCCCTATAGCTCT
>JAYEOM010000074.1:0-13121 GCA_034722955.1 Campylobacterota bacterium | reverse complement strand
TGCCAATACCAAAATCAGCCACTGCATATGTGTTAGTGGAGCTGATGAGGAGGGTGTACCATCTGACCACTGAGGTATCTCATCGATATACCCCTGTACTGTTCTTTTCATATCTACATATCCTTATGGTTGTTTGCTCTGTACTAAGTACCAGCCTTACCTTAGATTTGCTTTTGTACACTTCCCAAAACAGCTGGTACTTAATATGCAGCAATGGCAACAGAGTCACTAGCAGCAGAGTAGTTACTGGCGGTGAAGTCTTTATTGGCAGGAGCTGGGAATAGTTTGGCTGCTCCGCGATAGATCTCTTTGGAGCCTTCTACTGTAAATTCACAGTATAATGGAGCACCTTTTACTAAACCCTCTACTGCATGATTGGTCGTATGTTTTGGCTCAAGTGAGAGCTTCCTGCTCTCCAGCAGTACCTTCCCATTGGTGATGATGCGAACTTGTACGGTATGTACCTTTTGATCCACATTGGTTAGATTGCATGCGAACATATCAGGTGCCTGCACCCATAGGGTAGGTGTGATAAGCTGCTCTCTCTGCGACTGACTACTATCTGCTTGTGCATAAACAGACAACATTAAAACGAGAGCGAATATGACTCCATTTCTCTTCATAGGATCTCCTTTTTGTGATCAATAAAATCTTATCACTATTTCACTATTTATGAGTCAACAACACTCTTGTCTATTCAATCTCAAAAAAACACTTTACTTCACTACCAGTCTGATAGACTTCACCTGTATCTACGATATAGGCATACTGCTCACAAGAGTCGGTCGCGTCACCCTGAAGTGTAAATCCTACTCTCAACTGATGATTATACAGTGTATAAAAGATAGCTATATTGGCGATAGGTTTATCTCCTGATACGGCTTTGACTGATCCATAAGCTTCTTGCAGATCGATATCAGGAAGATCAGCAGGATGGTATTGCTCTGTCTCCATCCAGACATTATCGACGAGTTTATCAGTGAGTACATTGATACTCCTATCTGTCTCATATATATGTGTTTGATCTACTCCCTCTGCACTAAGCAGGTAGAGAGTATCGAGTGCCTCTATACTCTCTACCGCTGTGGCACCGTCTCGTGACTGTGCAAAGATGATATAGACACCTTGATCACCAGCCAAACTATCGGCTTCCGGACTCTTGATGGCTTGCATAAGAGACTCTTCTACTTCCACCTCTCCTCCACCAGTCGTATTTGAACTGCCACATCCGGCAAAAAACAGTAGACCCATAGATAACATCAGTAGTAGTGTCAACTTTTTCATTCGATCCTCCTTTAATATTTCTTGATATAATAACTATATTTTTTTTATTATATAACTTAAATACTTTGATTTGTATTAAACGGATAAATCAATATAACTCTACTTGGAGTTGAAAAAAATAGAATAAAAGAGTAAAATAATAAAAAGATACTAAAAAGCAGAGGGAGAAATCGTAATGAAAGCATTTATACCAAAATGGATCTTCATCATATTTGCAACTCTATTGTTCTGTTCAGCCACTTATGCTGAAAATCTTGACAATAGAGTTCCAAGACAAAATACAGCAACAGATTTGAAAAGTTTTGTTGAGCAGGGTGCAGAGCTGATCGCAGAAAAAGGAGAAAAAGCATTTGATGCATTCAGGCAGAAGGGAGGCAAGTGGTTTCAGGGCAACCGTTATCTATTTGTCTGGGATATGAGTGGATTTAGATATGTCTACCCACCAAACAGAGGAGCTGAAGGGGAACAGGTACGAGACCTTAAGGATGCAGATGGCAAGCCTATAGGAGAGCTTTTTATCAAAATAACTTCATCCAAGGAGGGTAAAGGATGGATGCATTATCGATGGCCCAAACTAGGTGAAGAGACTCCAAGCTGGAAAAGTACATATGTTATGAGTGCCAAAACTCCTTTGGGAAGAGTATATATTATCGGAAGTGGAGCTTATGATATGCCAGTTCAAAAATCATTTATCATAGATACTGTTGATTTGGCTGCGAAGTTGATCGAGAGCAAAGGTTCAAAAGCGTTTGATATATTCAGGAGTATTAGTAGCCAGTATATTTATCAAGATACTTATGTTTTCGTAATCGCAGAAGATGGCATAGAGTTGTTCAATGCAGCTTTTCCGAAGCTTGAAGGCCGCAATGTCCTCAACTATAAAGATACAAACGGAAACTATTTTGTGAAAGAGTTTATCAATGTAGCCAAAAGTAGGGGGAGAGGGTGGGTGGATTATCACTGGCCCAGACCAGGAGATGTGGAGAAGTCACAAAAATCAACATATGTCAAAAAGGTTATGCTAGATGGCAAGATGGTAGTTGTCTGTGCCGGACTATATAGATAGCATCTCTAAAAACTGACTGATAGCATCAGCATTGGATCGATGCTAGTCTCATTTTTGTATACAATATTTTCAAAATGATTTGGCAACTCTTTGCCAACCTCTATACCATCTTGTAGCATTTGTATTTTATGAGAAACTCCACCAACTCCTAATGTAATTGTTTTGCTCAGATCAGTCATAAAAGAGACTTGCAAACCTAATGAAAAAGCGTTAATAGTTTCACCTGAAGTATCTAAAACTTTAACTCCTGTGAACATTCCGTATCGAATATCCTTAACATTAAAGTTACTGCTACTCCTTTGCAATCTTGGTGCAAAATCTTTCTCCGGAAAATTCCAACTCATTGTCAACCATAGACTCTGTTTTATATTAGAATCTTCTTCAATTATTACTATTTTGTCATCACCATATATCTGTGCTTTGTCTATATAAGTATCACCAAAATACTCTACACCTATACCTAATCCAAATCCAATATTAGTGAATTTAGATATATCTCTTTCTGCGGTTGTATCAGCTAAGCTAAAAGTACTGACTATTGCTAGAGATACTAAAATTCTCTTAAACATGATAAAATTCCTTATTGATATCTCGTAAATTATATATAATAGATATTTCAGAACACCTTAAAGCACATAGTTGGAAAAAAGAGTATAATAGCCAATTGGAGTGAGTGGAAGGAGGCTAAAGAGTGCTGTATCAAATTCTTAAAAATAGAAGCGAACGATATCCTGACAAAGTTGCAGTAGTCTATGATAATAGAGAGTACAGATACAGAGAACTACTCTCCTGGACTGATCATATGGCTGACTCTCTTTTGACTCTTGGTCTAGAGAGAGATGATAGACTCGCATTTTATCTATTTAACTCTACAGAGATTATTGTCACCTATTTTGCATGCTTCAAGATCGGTGTGACAGTTGTCCCTATCAATTACCGACTCAAAGAGGATGAGGCTCATTATATTATCGATCACAGTAGACCCACTATATTGATCAGTCAGAAAAGTCTCTTCTCTAGGATTGCTGGCAATATGCTGGAGCTGCCCTCTGTAGAGCATATCTACCTTATTGACTCCAAAGAAGAGTTTGACAATACGCTGCCTTTTTCGGATCTTCTCAATCCCATAGATAGTCCGATAAAATATAGTGAAATTCCGCAAAATACAGATGCAGCAGTACTCTATACATCAGGAACCACGGGAGATCCAAAAGGTGCCCTGCTAGCACAAGACCAGATGATGATGCATACCATAAATCACTGTAGATTGGTTGATTATACGAGTGATGACAAGACATTGGTCTCTCTAGCACTATCCAACAACTTTGCATTCAGCCATCAAATGCTCTCTGCACTTTATGTAGGTGCAACACTGGAGATCAACTCTGCTTTTGATCCAGTAGAGGTGCTGGAAAAGATCAAAAATAGTGGTATCACTATGCTCTATATGATGCCGGTAATGTTTCATATCCTCAACAAGCAGGCATCAGAGGAGAAGCTACCTATAGAAAACCGATTGCGTCTGGCTATAGTCGCAGGCGATGCCACCCCATTTGTGGTTTTAAACAATTTCAAAAAAATATTTGGATTGGATATGTGTGAAGGGATAGGCATGACAGAGACACAGATCTATGCTCTCAATCCTCTGGGGGATGGGAAAAAGAGAGGCTCCGTGGGCTTGCCCGTAGGGTATACAGCTGTAGAGACTCAAGATGACTTGGGTAACCCGTCACAGATAGGGGAGATCGGAGAGATCGCAGTCAAAGGCAAGATTGTTATGCATAGTTACCTGAACAATCCAAAAGTCACAGCAGAGAGTTTTAGAGATGGGTGGTTTTTGACTGGTGATCTTGGCTATTTTGATGGTGATGGCTATCTATGGTTTAGGGGACGCAGAAAACAGCTGATCCTTCATGATGGTTCCAACATCTCACCACAGGAGATCGAAGAGCTCTTTTATCACCATCCAGCAGTCTTTGAAGTGGGTGTCATCGGTATACCAGATAAGTTTGAAGGAGAGATGGTGCATGCTTTTGTATCTCTGAAATCAAATACAAAGCCTATCAGTGAAGATGAGTTGCTCAACTTTGCCAGAGAACATTTAGCTGACTATAAGATGCCTGAGAGCATTACATTTATTGATGAACTGCCCAAAGGGGCAACAGGAAAAATAGATCGCAAACAGCTTAAACATTATTACACTAACAGATAATAAGGAGTCTCCCAAAAACAGATATACCCATATGACTTCTCTTTTGCTCCTATTTGAATAGTCTCAATCGTCGTATAGAATCAATATCTCTTTTTTTATATATCTTTCATGGTAATTTTGATATGATTAATCAAAATCAAATAATAAGGATATCGAATGAATAGAAGAGAAGCATTAAAATTGGCTGGCGTAACAGCCTTGATGGCAACGGTCAGTGCAGAAGCCAAGATGGCAACAGAGCATATGAATCGTATGGAGATGAAACCAAAAGACCCGTCGAAACTGGATAAAGGCGAGCTTAAACATACACCACAGATAACCATCAAGGATAAAGATGCCAAAGGGTATACTTTGGTGGAGATCACAATAGGTCAAGGGGGGATTGTCCATCCTAGTACGGCAGATCACTGGATCGACTTTATAGAGCTATATGCGGACGATAAGTTAGTAGGCAAAAATATTCTTGAGCCAGAGATTTCACGCGGAGCAACTTCATTTGCCGTGAAGCTAGATGGTGTCAAAAAACTCAAGGCAAAAGCTGGCTGCAACCTACATGGAATCTGGACATCGACAACTACACTATAAGTACAACCCATATCTAAAGCATGAGACTCTCTCTCATGCCGATACAAGTCAACCTCTTTTTGATACCTCTTGACAAAGTTTAACAAAATATTTTGCATTTTCTACTGGGACATCCGGGAGGATACCGTGCCCTAGATTAAAGATATGTCTACCATCTTTCATCGTCTCTGCTAGAGACTCTACACTCTCTTTCGTCGCCTCTTGACTGTAGAGTCTACATGGCTCCATGTTGCCTTGGAGGACATACTTGTCACCTAGTCTCTCTTTGGCTAGCTCCATTGGAGTAGACCAATCCACACCAAATACATCAAAGTTACCATAAACTTGGTCTAAGAATGCTGGGATGCCTTTGGGGAACATGATGATAGGTATATTAGGATATTTTGATTTGAGGTAGTCAGCTATCTCAACCATATACTTCCACGAAAACTCATCATATTTGGATGGCTCTATCGCCGCTGCCCAAGAGTCAAATATCTGTACGACATCGATACCAGCTTGGATCTGCTTCTCCATATAGAGTTTGACAACCTCGGTGACTTTTGCCAAAATATTGTGCAGAAGTTCAGGATCACTATACATCATCTTTTTGCAGAGGTTATAAGTCTTGGTGCCTTGCCCCTCTATCATATATGTAGCCAGAGTCCAAGGTGCACCAGTAAAACCGATCAGTGCTTTATTGTCACCTCGCTCATCTAGTTGCTCTCTCAAAAGCTTGATCGTATCAAAAACATAAGTGAGCTTGCTAGCCGCTTCATCTCCGCCTATCAGTCTATCCAAGTCTGCTTGTGACTCTAGCGGGTCGTTAAACTTTGGTCCAAATCCTTTGATAAACTCCAGATCCATGCCCATCTCATCAGGAATGACCAAGATATCAGAAAAGAGTATAGCTGCATCTACACCAACGATATCTAGTGGCTGAATAGTAACTTCTGCTGCTTTTTCAGGGTCGTGACATAGATTGAGAAAGTTACCTGCCTCTTCTCGTACTGCCATATACTCAGGGAGGTACCGTCCTGCTTGTCTCATCATCCATACGGGAGTATAGGGTGTCTCTTTGCCTAGACAAGCGTCTACAAATATTTTACTGCTCATATTATCGCGTTCCTTTAACTTAAGTCTATTAAGTGTGATTATTTATCAAAAAGAATATATTACTCTAAAAAGATTAAAAAGAGGAGTTTATTGCTCTTGCAATAATACATTTAAACTCCTCATTATCAATATCATTGACAAACTCTACATCAGGATTGATACTCAAGACTCGTTTGATGCCACTACCTCTACCCGTATGAGGTAGCTTGCTATCTGCTATTTACCTACTTTACCCAAGAAGTAAAGACCGATCGCAAGGGCAGCGATAGAGAGGGCGAAGTAGAGCATCTCTAGTGGTGTCGCAAAGCTCGTGTGTAAAACGCGTTGAAAGAAGTTGACCACTAGGACCATGACTATGACTTTGGCTATCTTGTCTTTGAGTTGGTCGAGTGAGTGGATAGCGAGTAGTTTGCTGCCATTTTTACCGTCAGCCTCTTCAATGTCAGAGATAAAGAGCTCATAGAGACCAAAAGAGAAGATAAACATAACAACCGCTATCAGATAGAGGTCAACAGCCCCGATAATGCCTGCAACAATATCACCATGGAAGTTTTCAGGATGCTCACCAGCAAAAATAGTGCTGAAAGTAAAAGTGGTTACATGCCAAATATCAAGTGATGCTACAATAAAAAGTACAACAGCACCCAACAATCCAAAAATAACCGCCAAGATAACTATAAAACGACTTCGCCAAATGGCACCTTCAAAAATTTGTTCTAACATCAATACTCCTGCTCTATCCATTTTTGTGCAATTCTTATAGAGTTTGTCGCAGCACCAACTCGTATCTGGTCTGCCACACCCCATATGTGCAATATATTATCAGCATAGATATCTTTACGAATCCGTCCTACAAAAGTCAGATCAGTATCTGTAGAGGTTATAGGCATTGGATATTCATTGTTCTCTATATCATCTATAAGTTCAACATTTTCAAAGTTAGCCAACACCTCTCTAGCTCTATCTGCATCCACATCAACACCATCTTCAAAGGTAATCGTGATCGATTCACTATGACTTCTCAGTACAGGTACGCGGACACAAGTGGCAGAGACGGCAAAATCACTATGCATGATCTTGTTCGTCTCATTGATCATCTTCATCTCCTCTTTTGTATAGCCGTTAGGCTGAGGGACATCGATATGAGGGATAACATTGAGTGCGATCTGATGAACAAAAGCCTCCGCCTTGTACTCATCAAGCTTGAATGCAAAAAATGCCTGCATCTGCTTGACCAGCTCCTCCATACCCTCTTTGCCTGCTCCGCTTGCCGCTTGATAAGTACTCACATCAACACGCTTGATCCCATAGAGGTCATGCAGCGGTTTGAGGAGTTGAACCATCTGGATCGTTGAGCAGTTGGGATTGGCGATGATACCCGTCTCTTTCCAGAGTGCGATATCGTTTGGATTGACCTCAGGTACTACCAGTGGTACATGAGGATCCATCCTAAAGTGACTTGTATTGTCTATGACAACAGCACCTGCTTCCACGGCATATTTTGCATATTTTGCAGAGATACTGCCTCCAGCAGAGAAGAAAGCGATATCTATATCTCTCCTTTCAAAAACACTCTCCGTCAACTCTTCGATGCGATAGCTCTTGCCTTTGAACTCGATCTGATCTCCAGCTGATCTGGCACTTGCCAAAGGGAGTATCTCCCCAACTGGAAAATCCAACTCCTCCATCACTCTGAAAAGCTCCTCTCCTACAGCACCTGTTGCACCAATAACTGCAACATTATATCTACTCATACAAACTTCCTTAAATTTATTTTATTCACTATCGTCAGAAGATTTTTCACTCTCTTCTTTGGGGCATTTTGCAACACTGACAACTGTATCTTTCTTATCTACATTTACAACTTTGACACCTGAAGTGTTGCGTCCTGCTTTTCGGATCGTATCCATATCTATGCGGATCATTTTTCCTATACTCGTCAGACACATCAAGTCTTTGTCATCTTCGACAAAAACAACACCGATAACATCACCTGTCTTTGGAGTAAGCTTCATAGAGATGACACCCTTGCCGGCTCTATTTTGTTCTCGATACTCTAGGGCAGTGGTTCGTTTACCTAGACCCTTTTCGCTGATCATCAAGATCTCATCCTCTTCATCTTCGATAGTAGTGGCACCACAAACAAAATCATCCTCGATCTTGAACTTGATCGCAGTAACTCCACGAGCTACACGACCAATCTCTCTGGCATCTTCTACCTTAAATCGTATACAGAGACCTTTTTTGGTCGCTACAAAGAGCCACTTTGTTTCAGGTTTTACGATTTTGGACTCTACCAACTCATCATTTTCATCCAAGTTTATAGCTCGGACACCATTGCTTCTGATATTGGAGTATTCACTTAGGTTTGTTCGTTTGACGATACCATTTTTTGTGAAAAATACCAATCCTTTGTCATCATTGAAATCAGTTGTCGGGATGATAGCGGTGATCTTTTCATCTGCCTGTAGATTGATCAGGTTGACGACTGCTTTTCCTTTGGCTGTACGACTCCCCTCTGGTATACGATAGACTTTGAGCCAATATAGCTGTCCTCTATTGGTCACAAACATGAGCGTATCGTGTGTATTGGAGATAAAAAATCTCTCGATAAAGTCATCATCATAAGTGGTCACGGCGATTTTGCCTTTTCCTCCGCGATGCTGCTTCTCATACAGCTTGACAGGTACACGCTTTATATATCCTCTATGTGTGATAGTCACAACCATCGGCTCATTAGGTATGAGATCTTCTATATCTATATCATCATAGTCATCTACGATCTCAGTGCGTCGTTTGCTTGTAAATGATGCACCTATCTCTACCAGCTCTTCACGGATGATGCTGTTGATCATATCTTCACTCTGAAGAATACTCTCAAGATAGGCGATAGTTTTTCGTAGCTCAGCAAGCTCTGCTTCGATCTTTTCACGCTCTAGCCCTACAAGTCGTCTGAGTCTCATCTCTAGTATGGCAGCGGCTTGGATCTCAGAGAGACTGAAGTTGACTCTCAGTGCAGCTTTGGCACTCTCGCTATCTTCACTCTCGCGGATGATCCTGATCACTTCATCTATATTGTCAATAGCGATCTTCAAACCCTCTAATACATGGGCTCTTGCTCTTGCTTTTTCCAGATCAAAAATAGTTCTTCTGATGATAACTGTTTTTCTGTGATTTAGGAAGAGATCTAGTAGCTCCATCAGAGTGAAAACTTTAGGCTCCTTGTTGATGATAGCCAACATAATGATCCCGAAAGTAGTCTGCATCTGAGTTGACTTGAAGAGATTATTGAGAACTATATCACTCATTGTATCTCGCTTGAGCTCCATAACGACACGGATACCCTCACGGTCAGACTCATCTCTGATCTCAGAGATACCCTCTATATGCTTCTCTCGTACTAGTTGTGCTATATTTTCTATCAGACGGGATTTGTTGACCATATATGGGAGTTCATCAATGACAATAACCTCTCTGCCCCCCTTCTCTTCTATATGTGTCTTGGCTCGTACTTTTATACGACCTCTACCTGTAGTATATGCATCGGTGATACCTTTGCGACCAAAAATCACACCGGCAGTAGGAAAGTCCGGTCCCTTGATCGCACCCATCAGATCTTCGACAGTAGAGCTTGGGTTGTCGATACGGATCAACAGAGCTTCGATCAACTCATCCAATCTATGCGGAGGAATATTGGTCGCCATACCCACAGCGATACCGGAGCTACCATTGAGCAGGAGATTTGGGACACGACTTGGCAGGACATCCGGTTCACTCATACTATCATCATAGTTAGGTACAAAATCCACCGTATCTTTGTCTAGATCACGCAGAAGCTCCTCAGAGATCTTCGTCATTCTCGCCTCTGTATAACGCATAGCTGCTGCATTATCCCCATCAACAGAACCGAAGTTACCCTGACCATCGATAAGAGGTTCTCTCATAGAGAAGTCTTGTGCCATACGCACAAGAGCATCATAAACTGCTGTATCGCCATGAGGGTGATACTTACCGATAACATCACCGACAATACGGGCTGATTTTTTATAAGGGCTACGGTGTGATAGATTGAGTTCACTCATTGCATAGAGGATTCTCCGGTGAACTGGTTTGAGCCCATCTCTCGCATCAGGAAGAGCACGACCGATGATAACACTCATAGAGTAGTCGAGATAACTTCTCTTGATACTATCTTCTATCAGAACCTCTTCTATATTTTCACTCTCTTTAAACAGATCGCTCATATCACTCCTTGATGGGTTATGGGACAGATAAATGACCCAAAAAATAGAAGATATTATATCCAAGGATCGCTTATGTGTGCCTGCTATAGAGTATTGGTCATATGGGTAGAGAGGATAGATAAACATTTTTTCACAAATTTTTAGTATAATTTCATAAAATAAAATAGGAAAAACTTTTGCCAATAGATCAAATAAAAAATATCGTAGACTATGGGATCATAGGTCTTCTCGCATTGATGAGTATCATGACTTTCGCTTTCGCTATCGAAAGAGTTCTATTTTATCGTTCAGTGAGACTCTCAAGATACAGACACAAACTCGCTCTAGAGCTTGATCTCACTAGAAAGCTCGGCACGATCGCAACAGTAGGAAGCAATGCTCCATATATCGGACTGCTAGGTACAGTACTAGCGATCATATTGACCTTCTATATCATCGGAGATAAACAGAATGATGTAGATACCGGTGAAATTATGAAACACTTGGCTCTTGCACTCAAAGCGACAGCCGCTGGTCTCGTAGTTGCCATACCTGCTACTGTGATATACAATGCCCTGCTCGGTAAAGTTGATAGACTCATAGCAGAGTGGGAAATCTTGCAAGATGAGAAGAGAGATGAGAAACTAGAGATAGAGAGAGCAGAGAGAGAAGTATGAGACGAGAACGATTTGACAAGATCAATGTCGTCCCATTCATAGATATAGTTTTGGTTCTTCTAGTTATAGTGCTGGCTACAGCTTCGTTCATCAGCAAAAAGTCTGTAGATGTTGATCTACCCACTGCCAGTTCCAAAGCAGTCACAAAGAAGAAAGCGATCATGATCTCTATAGACAAAAAAGGGGAATACTACTATGAAAAAATCCCTCTTAGCCTTAAGAATCTGGAAGAGAAACTGAAAAAACTAGATCCTAAAAAGGATATCATCTCTCTACAGACTGATCAAAAAACAGAGTTCCAAAAGTTTGTCTCTATTATAGATATATTAAAAGAGAAGGGATTTAAAAACCTCTCAATTATTACGAAGTAACTTTAAGTAGAGAACCCATCAAGATCAAGTCCTGGTCTTTTTGGTATTGGGTAGCTACTTTTTTTGATATAAGAACCTGTTGTTTGTCCACAAACCAATGCAATATCAGGACGCAAGATAGTATCATCTGCCACCTTGTAGTCCATTTCAGAGACTACCATACAACTTTTATAATCTTTCAAATTTTTTACCTATGGCTTGCATAAATAGGCTAGATAGTGCTTGATGGGTAAACATAATAGTTATGAAAATTTATTTTAGTCACCTGGTACTAAAATTCTAGCTATACTCTTCTATAGTTTTGTTACCCAGTTTTGCCTCTATAAGTCTGCCTATATTGTCATAGCTATATCTATATTTGCTTTTTTTGTTTTTGAGCTTCTCTACTTTTTTAGTGATCTGTCCTGCTTTGTCTCTCGTGAGATTGATAGAGAGGAGATTATCACTTATGGAGCTTAGCTCACCGTATCTATTGCTAGTAGTGCTTTGATGATAGCTTGGGTTTGTAGAGTCTTTGATAGTAGTGACTCTATCTTTGTTGCTTCTTTGGATTGTGTAGTCACCTATGGCTGTGGGTTGGCTATCTTGATTGTATGTGATGCTTTGTTGTTTGTTTGCATAGGTGATAGAGTCTACTTGGAAGTTATCATTATATGTATAAGAGATAGTTTGGTCTACTACTCCATCATAGTCTAGCTTTGTAAGCAGTGAGCCATCATAGGTGAAATTGAGAGATTCGTCTGCTTTGGTGATAGAGGCTAGGTTGCTTAGACAGCTATAGTCATAGTCTGTGTTACCCTCAGGGGTAGAGAGTTGTGAGAGCTTGCCATCTGTATAGGTGTACTCTATAGCTTTGGAGCTTGGTTTGGTTACTTTCGTGACTCTTCTTTGTTTGTCATAGCTATATGTTGTAGCTTTTTGTAGTGGTGAAGTGTAGCTTGTGTTTTTGTTGACACCATTGTATGCAAAGGCGTGATCAGTTGGTGTAGGGGTAGTGAGGGTTATTATATTGCCATTTTTATCATAGCTATAGTTTATGGTGTTGCCATTGGCATAGGTGGTAGTGGTGAGACGGTTAATATCATCATAGCTGTATGTTGTAGTCTCTCCTTTAGGGTTGATGGTAGAGGTGAGATTGTTTTTGTCGTAGGTGTAGGGTTGGTAGTTTTCTGTTGTAGTTTTACTTATGTTTATATTGGTTTGGTTATTTATAAGTTTTGGGTTATGTGACATTTTTTATTTTAGCTTGTTTTTGCTTTGGGGTTGGTGGTGAGGTGTGGTGTTGGGCATCACTACATATCTCTATTTTATTTGTGGTTTGTGTTCTGCCCCTAAGGTTTTGGAATGGTATCATTGTTTCGATTAGAGTAGCATTAGCATCACCTGACCCCTATTGTCCTATTGTCCTCATATTATAGCGTTTTTATGGTGTTGGGTTGGTGAATATTTGGTATAATTTTGAGGTTTTTGGTAGGTTAGCTACCCCTTGTTTAAGGGGTGGTTAAGGGAGTTCTTTCACGGTCTCAGGACGATTGGAGCGAGTAAAAGTGTATATTCACCTCTACTTTCTTGCCTTTTCTTGGGACGAGCGAAGCACTGGAATAGGCT
>JAYEOM010000073.1:0-2768 GCA_034722955.1 Campylobacterota bacterium | reverse complement strand
AACGCATACAATCCTTTTGAATTTATCTATCCCCTGATACTTATGCTCCATAGTGGTGGGAGAGTACTAGATGACATCAAGGAGATACGCCTAGATGAAGCATTGCAAAAAATACTAAAAATAGAAGATGTACCTACAGCAGGTGCAATAACTAAAAATAGAGAATTTGGTCTATTTTGATGTCAAAAAGATAAATATATCAAAAAAAGAGAGAGGTGTGATGAGATAGATATTCTTTAGTTTATAAGCTATAGGTTTTTAGCAAAAAAATAGTGCTTTTTAGGATATAGCGGAGGTTGGGATTTGGGTTGGATTTATTTGGGACCTAATACTCCTCTGATTTTTTGATTTTCACGGCACTATGGTTATAGTCAGGCTCGAATGACTCGGGGTCTAGTCTATCGCTTGTGATGTAGTTGATAGCACGGTGGCTGATAGGCACAAAGAGCGTCCTCTCCCTGATATGGTCTGTGATGAGGGCTACACTCTCTATCTCTCCACGCCTAGAGCTAAGAGTCACAGCATCACCATCCTCTATCCCCAACTCTTGGGCATCGACAGGGTTGATCTCACAGAAGTTCAACGCTTTATACTTGAGCAGGGTTGCTGGTAGATTGGTCTTCGTGCCACTATGCCACTGGTCGCGTGTGCGTCCTGTCAACAGCACAAAGGGGTACTCTAGGTTGGGCTTTTCACTCTGTAGCTTATTCTCTACAAAAAAGAGATTGCCTCTCTTGTCGGGTGTCAAAAACTCTCGTACCCCTTCTCCCCAGACAAAAGGTCTCTGCGAGAGTTCATCATAGTTGGCTTTGTGCATATCCATATAGGGGGTGAGCTTGCTCATCTCTTGATACTCTCGGAATATCTCTTTGGGATTGTTGAACTCGAAGGCTTTGCTGTAGCCTAGAGCTTGGGCTAGCTCTTGAAATATCTGCCAGTCAGGTTTGCAATCTATAGAGGTGCGTGTGAGCTTCTCCTGTTTGGTGATCGTACGGTCGAGGTTGGTTTGTGTCCCCTCTTTTTCTCCCCAAGGAGCAGCGGGGAGGAGTATATGTGCATACTTGGATGTTTCGCTCGCTTGGTAGGCATTGATCTCTACGACTAGCGGTATCTTCTCTATCAACTGCTCTACTAAGTTCCTATTGGGTAGGTGGTAGACGGGGTCTGTATGCGAGATGATAAGTACATCGAGATCTGCTTTGAGCATCTGTGTGGCGGTGACTCCTGCCTCATCAGATATATCCTCTGTACCCCAAAACTCCTCTACCTTCGCTATACTCTTGGCATCAAATCCCAAATGCACAGCCAGCATCGTCGAGAGTCCACCCACCTCTCTGCCACCCATGGCATTGGGCTGTCCTGTGAGGCTAAAGGGTCCATTGCCTGCTCTAAATATCTTGCCAGTGAGTAGGTGTGTATTGAGTAGGGCGAGGTTCTTGTCTACTCCTTGGATGGATTGGTTGAGACCCATCGTCCATGCTGTGATGATGTTTTCACTGCTCCTATAGAGCTCCCAAAACTGCTCAAACTCCTCTCTTGATAAGCCTGTGCGTTTGAGCATCTTGGTTTTTGGCACGCGTTTGAGCTTGTTTTTGAGGAGTTTGAAGTTGTTTGTCTGCTCTGCTACAAATGTTTTGTCATAGAGCTCTTCATCTATCAATCTCTTGGAGATGAGGTTAAAAAAGTCGATATCACTCCCAGCTCGTAGAGGCAGATAGAGGTCTGCTATCTTGGCTGTATCTGTATAGCGAGGATCTATCACGACGACTTTAAGACCACTCTTTTTGGCTTTTTTGATCTGGTTATGGAAGACCACATGTGCCTCTGCGGTATTTGCTCCAGCCAGTATCAAAAGATTTGCTTTGAATATATCGTTCATTCTTACAGGCACAAAGTCCGCACCGAGAGCCTTTTTGTAGGCTACTACGGCACTCGCCATACAAGTTCTGCTGTTTGTATCTATATTGTTTGTCTTGATGAAGCCTTTGGCTAACTTATTTGCGATATAGTAGTCCTCTGTGAGTAGCTGTCCTGAGAGGTAGAAGCCTACCTTTTTGGCCGTAGTACCTTTGATAGCTTGGGCAACCCTCTCTATACTCTCCTCCCAACTGCTGACTCTATACTCCTCATCTACGCTCTCTCTCATAGAGGGACGCAGGAGTCTTGTATCTGTTTGCAAACTCACAAGCTCTGAGATACCCTTGGAGCATAATTTTCCCTCATTGGTAGGGTAGGCGACATCTCCTATAAGTGTATGCTCCTCATACTCTAGTCCACACCCTACGCCACAATAGCCACACACAGATCTGATCATTAGTACTACTTCCTTTATAAATTATCTTCGTAGTATACAATGACTTTTATGTAATATTAAGAATCTACTGTATAAAAACTATACAGTAGATTGATTATTTCTAGCATACTTTTGTGGTATAATTCTCACATCTTAAAATTTAATGGAAACAAAAGGATTCGAGAATGTTGAAAAAAGTTCTTAAAGTTGGGGTTGGTCTATCGTTGGTAGCTACTACACTCTTGGCAGAAGTAGAGAAAAAAGATCTTAAAATAGGATTTATTGCATTAACGGACTGTGCACCAATCGTAGTAGCTAAAGAGAAAGGTTTCTTTAAAAAGTATGGATTGAATGTACATGTAGCAAAAGAGGGAGGTGGATGGCCTGGTATTCAGCAGAAGGTGATCTCTGGTGAGTATGACTTTTCACATGCTCTTGCAGGTATGCCGATCGCAGCAACTATAGGAATAAACGG
>JAYEOM010000072.1:0-2799 GCA_034722955.1 Campylobacterota bacterium | reverse complement strand
CAGTCTGTAGAGGTCATCGATATAGCTTGTCACAGCAAGTACTGCTCCGATTAGCAGTGCACAGAAGAGATCTTGTTTGATCTGATCGATACTAAATAGATAACTGATACCAGCAAGCCAGGTTATGGTGATAGCTATACCTCCACCGTACGGTACTGGTATGACATGTGAACTTCTCCCGTTTGGGATATCCACGATAGACTTTTTGATGGCATAATTTTTCACTAAATATGTTAATAAAAATGATAATATAAACAGTGATATATAAATGTTTAGCATTTAAAATTCTTCATTTAGCATGGATCTTATCCCATCTTTTGTACTCACCATGTTCTCAAAGTCCAGCGTCTTTTTTGTCCAATTATTATCTACCTCTAGGCTCTCATAAAGCCGTTTGTAAAATGATGGTTTTACTATTTTTAGCAGTTGCGGGAAGAGTGGAAGAGTAAGCAGCATAACTTTTCTGCCTCTCATCTTTGCGATGATCTCTACTAGCTCAGTTGTAGAGAGAGATTGATCATCGCCTGCCAGAAAAGTACCACCTATTTTATTTGAACAGATCCTATCGATCATATCACATAGATTGCCTATGTATACTAAGCTTCGCCTATTTTTAATGTTACCAAAAGGCAGCATCGGAACTCTATCTATCATATTGATAAGATTCAAGATATTAGCCTTGACCCCTCTGCCATAAACAACAGGTGTACGGAGGATTGAGACAGTGAAGTTATCATCCTCCATCTCTCTGAGCCTATTCTCAGCTTCGAATTTACTGATGCCATACTCATCTACGGGTTTGCATTTTGTAGTTTCCGTATAGGGTATATCACTCTCTTCACCATAGACTTTGATACTGCTCATAAAGATGAACTGTTTCACGCCGCTCTGTTTCGCCTGCTGTGCCAATATCAGAGTGTTGTCCACATTGACTCTGTGATACTCTTCTTTGGATGCTCCTCCCATCTGATGCACTAGTGCCGAGAGATGCACAACCCTGTCAATCTGTGATAGATCTAGGTTTTCCAAGTCATCCTTCGCAAAAGAGAAAGTCTCTATATCGTATCTGTAACTATAGTTACTTTGAAAATAGCTACCGATGAAACCGGAGCTACCAGTAAGTAAGAGTTTCATTTTTTGATAAGCTCCAGTATTTTTTTTGGATATTTGGAATAGATCTTGACGAGGCTCGTTCTGATCCCATTTTCACGACAGCCACGCAGAATCTCCTTGTTGAGTATCCAATTACTCTTTAGTCCGCTCGTACTTGCACCCCCCATTCGCATCACAGTCAGGACAGCATCGATATAGCTGTAGGAGAGCTTGTACTTATGCAAAAATCGTATTAGCAGTTCGTAATCCGATGCGATTTGATAGTCAGTTTTATAGAGACCGTGCTTGTCGTAGAACTCTTTTTTGACAAAAAATGTCGGATGTGCAGGCATCCATCCATAGGCAAATTTTGACGGTTTGAAGCTTTTGGATGAGTATCGTCTGACATACTTCTTGAGATTATCGGGCTTGACATAGACGAGATCGGCAAAGAGAGAGTCCACCCCTTTCTCTTCAAACTCCCCGACCACCCTGCCGATCACCTTATCATCGATATAGAAGTCATCACTATTCAGGATACCCACTACATCACCTGTAGCCAGCCTTATCCCTTTGTTCATCGCATCATAGATGCCACTATCCGGTTCACTGATAAATTGAGAGATTTTGTTTCCATAGGATTTGATGATATCGATAGTTCCATCGGTTGAATTGCCATCGATGATGATATACTCGATATCATCATAGTTTTGATTTAAGACAGAGTCGATAGCATCGAGAATGGTATCTTTGTTGTTGTAGACAACGGTAATGATGGAAACTTTCAAGCTATTTGCCTCTCTCTTTTAGCCATCTCTGAAATTGGTAGTCTGTATTTTGCGGGTTTAGGAAGCAAGCTCCACCAGATGCATTAAAATTAATTATACTCAAAAATGACTGAAAAATCAAGGAATTTTGTTAATTTCGTAACGCTTCAGCGCTCCACCAAGATATTCCCCATCACGACCATATCCATAGTTGTCCTAGCAAAGCATGCATAGGCTTCTGCCGGTGTATTGACTATGGGCTCATTTTCGTTAAATGATGTGTTGAGTAAAATTGGTGTTCCTGTTTTGTCGTAAAACTTTTTGATGAGGCTATAGTATCTCGGAGAGATATCTTTATCAACTGTTTGCAGGCGACCGCTACCATCTACATGGACTACAGCTTTTAATTTTTCTTTTTTGTCTTCATTGAACTGATATACTTTTTCCATAAACGGGACATTGTCAACCTTTTCGAAATACTCACCGGTAAACTCATTCAATATAGATGGAGCGAATGGTCTAAATGGCTCTCTTCTCTTTATCTTGGCGTTGATCAACTCTTTGGCATCATCACGAGTAGGGTCACAGATGATGCTTCTATGCCCTAGTGCACGCGGACCAAACTCTGCTCGTCCCTGAAACCAGCCTACGACTCCCGCATCGATAAGACAATCCGTCACTTTGTTGTATAACTCTTCATCACTAAATTTCTGATAGCTAATATTCTCAGACTTCAAATACTCTTCAACTTCATCATCACTAAACATAGCACCAAAATAAGAGTCCATCATCGGCTCAGTACGTGGATTATCAAGGATTTGATTATAAAGCCAAAGTGCTGAACCAATAGATGTACCTGCATCGTGTCCCGCTGGTGGAAGATACATATTATCAAATGTAGTCTTTTCTAAGATTTTCCCATTAGCTACCGAATTTTGTG
>JAYEOM010000071.1:1240-2809 GCA_034722955.1 Campylobacterota bacterium | reverse complement strand
ATATTTGAAAATCACTGCAAACGCTGTGCTTATTATGAGTATTGTTTCATATAGGGTATAATATAAAAAATATCTTAATTATTTAAAATATAGCTGATTGTAGCCGAAAGGAACTGTTGTGAATAGAATCGAAAAAAGTATCATCGCATCATTTGAGAATATACCTGAGCAATCTCTCATGGAGTTGATATATGAGACTAATATCCCAAAAGGAACTCTCAAGAAGTACCTAGGTATTCTCGTAGAAAAAGGTGATATCAAAGCCATAGGTGAGGGGCGAGGTCGATACTATCAACGCATCTACAAACCTAGACCCAAGCAAATAGCTGTCTTCAAGAGCGGTGAGTTGCTGGGGTATTTGGGGTATGAGGTGGGGCGTTATCTCTTTGAGTATGAGGAGAGCTACAGAGGCAAGAGTTTGGATGGCTTGGGCGAAAGAGGTGATAGAGGTGGTTACGCCTCAGCTACGCTCTTTGCTGTCTTTGAAAATCTCATTCCCGAGAGTGATAGGCGAAATATCTATATAGCAGAGGGTAAAAATCTCGTGCAGATACTCCTAGAACTTGGCAATACGCATGGGGATTTTGATTTTGTATCGGTAGATAAAATCCATGGATACAAGAGCGACTATACCCAACGCAAAAGTTGGACGAGTGTCAAAGAGCATATATTGGGAGAGAATACTTTCTTCAATATTTTGGATATGGATATGGTGATAGATAGAGAAGTCTTGGAGGAGAAGGGGAAGCACTCGTCGCTTAGTGGATACCAAAACAAGATAGATGTAGCCATAGACTTCGGCACAGGAGAGATAAAGCAGAGTGATGATGCCCTCTATCTGCTCAAGCCATACAGTGTGGAGAGTGCTATCTATGACTTCAGAGACAAAAACCAAACACATCTCCCCTATCTAGGACTCAACGAACATCTTTTTATGAGTTTTGCCAAAAATGCCTATGGTTTTGATGTACCGTGGAGTGGAGTGGTCGCAGGAGAGAGGGATTTTCACTATGTGGTCAAACGCTATGACCGACATGATGGCTTCAAGTATGAGCAGAGGGATTTTGCACAGATTATGAATATCAAAAGTGACCAAAAATACTACACTACGAGTGAGAGGCTCTTTGACGCTATAGCAGAGGTGATTAAGTCTCCTGATGAGAGGCTGCGATTTTTGGAGTTTTATCTCTTTGCTTTTGTGATAGAACACGCTGATTTGCATGTCAAAAATATCTCTATCCTCAACATAGGTAGAGACAAATATCGCCTCTCGCCACTCTATGACCTCATATCAAACGGTCTCTACAGAGGAGATAGCGATGAGCTAGGGCTGGCATTGGGCGGTAAAAAACGCAATATCTCTATGGACTCTTTCTACCAACTCTCTGCACGGCTAGGTATCAGCAAGCTCCAAACAAAAAAAAGTGCCAAGCGAATCATCGGGATATTTATAGCCAAGTTCCCACAATATATAGAATTATCTTCTACCATCACTACATTTGATGGACTCAAAATACAAAAAAACCGAGTAAGCTATGGGGATTTTACTAGAGATCTACAAAGGTTTTA
>JAYEOM010000071.1:0-1140 GCA_034722955.1 Campylobacterota bacterium | reverse complement strand
AAGCAGATACTTTGGATAGAGGGGCAGATATGGCATAGATTTTACGATAGTTTTCAGCACTTCTTGCCCGATGATTTCATACTCAACAAACGCGTCAAACGCCCACCAGACAACCCCATAAATGCTCTCATATCTTTTGGCAATACTCTACTCTATACCAAAACCATATCAGCCATCTACCACACACACCTCAACCAATCCATCAGCTTCCTGCACTCTCCTAGAGAAGGACGCTTTAGCCTAAGTCTTGATTTGTGTGAGGTCTTTAAGCCCATTATAGTCTTTAAAACCATATTTGATTTGGTAAATAATAAAAAGTTGCAAGTGGCTAAACATTTTGATAAGTCTCTAAACTATGCACTGCTCAATGAGACAGGCAAAAAGATATTTATAGATGCATTTGAGGCGCGTATCAACGAGTCGTTCAAACACCCTAAGCTCAAGCGAATGACGACATACAAAAGTGCTATCAAATATGATGCCTATAAGTTAGTGAAGTTTCTGCTAGAGGATAGAGAGTTTGTACCCTATAGACTAACGGATAAGTGTTGAGTTCAAGCTATAATTTCAACTATGCTTTTGTCTTCTATGATATATCAGACCAAGAGAGTGAAGCGGGCAAAAACAGAGTGACTAGGGTGTTCAAGATATGCAAAAAGTATTTCAAGCATCATCAAAAGTCTGTCTTTCGTGGCAATATCACTTCTGCGAATATCATCAAATTTAAAAATGAGATAGAGAAGGTCATAGACCCCAATCTAGACTTCGTATCCATCATCAAGCTCAAAAACAAACATGTCTACGAAGAGGATATCCTAGGCACTGACGAGAAGAGTAGCGAATCTATATTTTTATGATTTTTCCAAGTGTTTTTCAAGCTAAACCCCCACCAAGCACGCTATAATAGTGCTTTCACTCTTGTTCATTGACTTATCATTGTTAAGAACAATCCACTTGGAAAAAAACTCCCAAAGCTAGAGTTTAAGGGGCTTCATAAGATTTACACAATCAACAAAGCCCCAATTAGCTTTACTTGAACCGATACAGTTGGTGTATTTAAATGTCATAAAGTGTTTTGTATATGTGACTTTTATACTTCCTTGAACCGATACAGTTGGTGTATTTAAATTACTGTCGGCT
>JAYEOM010000070.1:0-13672 GCA_034722955.1 Campylobacterota bacterium | reverse complement strand
AAGTATTTTTATGTGGTCCATTATCTGTTGAGTAAAATACAAAAGTATTATCGGCAATTTTGAGCTTATCAAGTGTGTCAAGTAGTTGCCCTACATGTCTATCATGCTCTACCATACCATCACCATAGTTGTCTTGACCAGAGATACCCTGATTCTCTTTCTTTATATGCGTTCTAAAGTGCATACGCGTACCGTTCCACCATACAAACCATGGTTTCTTCGCAGCTGTTTGACGCTCTATGAAGTCGATAGCTCCAGCTACTGTCTCATCATCGATAGTCTCCATGCGTTTTTTAGTAAGTGGTCCTGTGTCTTCTATGCTTCCGTCTGCTTTAGAGTGTATAACACCACGAGGACCGAACTTTTTCTTAAACTCAGGATCTTTTGGATAATCCACATTTTCAGGCTCTTCTTCTGCATTCAGGTGATAAAGGTTCCCTAAAAACTCATCAAAACCATGATTGGTAGGAAGCATTTCATCTCTATCCCCTAAGTGGTTTTTACCAAACTGACCCGTTGCATACCCTTGATCTTTCAAGAGTACGGCAATAGTAGGATCTTCTACAGATATACCTTCTTTTGCCCCTGGAAGACCTACTTTAGACAGCCCTGTTCTAAGTACTGACTGTCCTAGTATGAAAGTTGAACGACCAGCCGTACAGGACTGTTCACCATAATAATCCGTAAACATAAGACCTTCATCAGCAAGACGATCGATATTGGGAGTTTTATATCCCATCATTCCTCTTGTGTATGCAGAGATGTTTGACTGACCTATATCATCACCCCAAATTACCAAAATATTTGGTTTTTTTGCCATTATTTGTGTTGGCATCACTAGAGTAGTTATACTTAAACCTAGAGTTAAAAGTAGCTTAGAACTCATTTGTTTCATCTTTTCTCCTTTAATTTTACAGTATTATAACATAATATTGGCATAATATTGTCATTTAAAATACAATCGAACAATAAAAAATTATAAGTTATTATCTCTTTGTTTGGATGCGATCCTATACCCCTCTCCATAAGCATTTTCTATCAGATTCTCAGGAAGCTTTTTCTTTAGGCGCTTAAGGCTACCCCAAGGAGATAAACACACAAATAGCTTTATGAGGTTTTTCATAGACAAGGCAATCGCTTGGTGGCTTCTATTTGTGTGTTTATCTCCTTGGGTAGCCTAAGTGACTAAGAGAACTATAGGCGACATGGCTCTCTCTGTCTTCCCATATTAAGTTTAATATATCTACAAAAGGAACAGTGCAGTCAATCTGGTTTATCATAAAATCAAGAAAAGTGGCAATCCTTTGGGGCTAAGACAAATCTTTATTTCTCTTTTAAGTAATCTTGTTCGGCTTGTGAAAGTGTGATTTGCTCTTGTGAGTATGCAAAAATAGTAAAGATGGAAAATAAAAATAGATGTATTATTGCTGAAGTTGATTGGGTATAGTATCTCACCTCAAAATATGCCCTACATCTTTGATGAGATATGTTACTGTAAGGGTAGAGAAGAGATCAAAAGCATCACTACTGCGGATGATCTTGTCTCTGCCTCCTATGTAGACCTCTATCTGTGTGCCTCTATCCAAAACTTCCAGTATCCTATCACTATCCCATTGATATGTCAAGAGTGCATTTAGTGTATCTCTATCTCCCACCTCTAGATAAGGAGATAGATCTATATCGCTAGGATAGGATACATTATCTAGAAACTGTTGGATATAAGCCTCCTTATTGTGGTCAAAGTATCGCAGTTGAGTACGGACAAAGCTCTTTTGTTCTGTCTGAAAAAAAGCTGGGGATAGAAGTACCAATTTTTCTACACGCTCTCTACTGTGATAGGTCGCTTCAAATGCCTGTTGAGCTCCATAGCTAAATCCTGCTATCGTAAAATCACTCTCATCAAGATAAGCAGAAAATAGCTCCTCTCCACCTCTCAATGAAAAACCATCAAAAAATTTCACGAATAATCTCTTGAGCTTCACTATGTGTAATATTCTCTTTTTCTAGTAGATAGTCAGAGATATTGGTGTGGGTCTCTTGGAGTTTATCAAGGATGGTGTTGACATCCTCTTGTGCCTTCTGTAAAATCATCTCCTCCTCATTTGGATGACTGCCAAAGTGATCACCCATAGCATAGTTTTGTACCAATTGATGTGTCAAATGTTTTGCCTGAGAGATATCACTGCCTGCATTGGTAAACTTCTCATTGTAAGCTATCTGCGTTGCTACACTACCGGCTAAGTAAACTTTGATGCGGTTGAGGATTTCACTCTTTGATACTATCTCATGGTCATGCTCTAACAGTCGTGTTGTTACTATACCGATCTTTTCAAACTCCACATCCAGCCAAGTGGCGATGAGTGCCTTTGCACCCTGATATACTGCCTGAATCTCACGCTCCTCTTCATTGAAACTCAAAATGCGTTTTTTGCCCAATAGTACTTTCTCTTTAACTGCTTCAAAATCACTAAGCTCTACTACTTTACGATCCTCTCTCATCGCATGGATAGCTGCCTCATTTGTCAATGTAGCCAATGCCGCACTATTGAAACCTACAGTCATCCTGGCTACAGCTTCCAGATCCACCTCATGAGGTTTTTTGGCTAAATATAACTCCAGTGTCTTGATACGCTCTTCCATATCTGGAAGTGAGATATGGATGCGTCTATCAAATCGCCCTGCCCTCAACAATGCATCATCGAGCATATCTACTTTGTTCGTAGCCCCGATGACGATCACACCTGAGCTATCCTCAAATCCATCCATCTCTGTCAATAGTTGATTTAGTGTTGCTTCTCTCTCATCATTGCGAAATTCACCACGACTCTTTCCTACTGCATCGATCTCATCTATAAATATAATACTAGGTGCAGACTGCTTGGCTTTTTTAAACAGTTCACTTACTCGTTTGGCTCCCATGCCTACATATATATGCACAAAAGAGGCACCACTTTGATAGAAAAACGGTACATTGGCTTCACCTGCAACTGCCTTGGAGATCAGTGTCTTGCCTACACCGGGAGGACCTATCAGCAATACACCCTTTGGAAGTTTGATATCAAGTTCACGATACTTCTGTGGCTCTTTAAGAAAATCGATGATCTCTTCAAGCTCCTCTTTGACATCTTTGATACCTGCAACATCAGAAAATTTGATCGTAGATTGGATCGCCTTTACCTCCTCTGGCTTGATGATGTCTTCTGCCCTATCTAGTTCATGATGTAGCTGTTCGAGTTGACCGCTTTTGGTATTTTTGATCAATCTATAGAAAAAAATAAATGCTATGATGATGACTAGGAGGTAGAGAAGATCCAATATTTTATCGTTATCCTCTACCACCTCTACAGGATATTTTTGAAAAAGTGCTTTAGTATTGAGAGAACCTTTATAGATTTTGTAGGTATGATCTTTAGTAACTAGATATAGGTACTCACCATCTATAATAACCTTGCTGATTACATTCTCTTTGTAGAGAGAGCTTGCTTCTACAGCTGTGATAGACTTGCTATTGTCACGAAGAAGAGCAAAAGAGAGAAGTAGAAGCAGTACCACTACCAGTCCCAATATGATTCGTATACTTTTCTCTTTAGATTTTTGCTTCATTGCCGCCATGTTTTACCTCCACATTATTGAGTAGAACCCAATTGCTACTAAGATCTTGGTCAGATCTCACCTCTACCCTGTTAAAGTATTGATCAAAACCATGATAAACACTCCCCTTTCCACTCTCTAGCAGCACCTCTAAATTGTCATTATATCTTTTACGAAAAGAGAGGTTTTTCTCTTCCACTGTCTCTCTCAACTCTCTATGTCTCTCTTTCGTTATGTTGCCTCTGATCTCAGGACGCATCCCTACAGAGGCTGTGCCGTCTCGTTTGGAGTAGCTGAAGGCATGGACATGGGTCAAAGGAAGTCTCTTGACTCTCTCTATGGCTTCATGCCAAATCTCATCTGTCTCACCCGGATGTCCAACGATATAGTCTGTACCTAGTGCATACCCCTTTGATGCTATCTCTTCAAAGAGTTTGATATCTGAATCAAAACGGTTACGCCTATTCATGAGCTCCAACATCCTATCACTAGTATGCTGTAGAGCTATATGCAGGTGCTTTGCCATCCATGGTTCACTCAATATCTCTTTGAACTCTGCATCGATCTGTATAGGCTCCAAACTTCCGATACGGATGCGTCTAACACCACGGATCATGCTTACTCTCTTGAGGAGTTTCGCCATAGAGCCACCATGATCTCTACCATAACTGCCGACATTTGTACCAGTCAATATAAACTCTCCGAAACCATTGCTAGCGAGCTTCTCTATCTGTGCAAGGATAGTCTCCTCTCTATGACTCCTAGCATCTCCTCTAACAGAGGGGATAATACAGTATGAGCAGCGAAAATCACACCCCTCCTGAATCTTGATAAAGGCTCTGCTTTTGCCTACAAACTCTTCGACTATTGTCGAATCGATATGTTTTAGATCACCGATCTCATAAAATCGCTCATCTCTTTTGAGTATCTCATCTATCTTCTCTTTCTCTGAGTGTCCCATAACACCAAAAACTTTATCATCCCCAAAGAGTGATTCACCTTTGGAGTGTGAGCCACATCCTGCCAAGATCACTTTGGCTTTAGGGTTGCTGCGTTTGAGGCTAGAGATATAGTTGCGTACAGAGGCATCCGCACCATTGGTAACCGTACAAGAGTTGACCACAACAATATCACTCTCCTTCTCACTCATAGAGAGTTCAAACTCACTAAGTTTAGATATCATCACTTGTGTATCAAACTGGTTGGTGCGACAGCCAAATGTTTTGAAAAAAACTTTTTTCTTCACACGGCAGCCCCACTATCTTTGTGACTATCTTGAGAAGGCAGAGGTGGTTTTCTGACATCCTTGTCTACATAGATAGATTGTGTAGGATAGGCTAGAGAGATATCTTTTTCTGCCTGCATTCGCTCTATGATCTCATGGGAGATAGTACTTCTCAAGGTCAGTGTAGCATAAGCATTGGTAAGATACCACACACTTATCTTCATACCATAAGGCTCAATAAGAGAGAAGATACGAGGCTCAACATTGGTATTTCGTATACTATAGCTGCTTCGTAGTTTGTTGAGCTGTTTTCTTGTTATATCGGTATACCCCTTGGAGTACTTTTTGCTTACCTCTTTGACGATAGAGGTTGCCTTATTGATATCTGAATCAAAAGTAACAACAAGATCGATACCATCCCAGACCGTTTTGAGACCGGCATGAGAGTAGTTGGCGATCATATCGGTAAAGATATAGTTATTGGGGATGAAGATGATCCTGCCGGCTCGTCTATTTTCCATATAGGTTGTCAATGTTACATCCTCATGCAGCGTCATCCGCATCATAGATATATCCACTATATCTCCCACATATGCTACATTGCCTCGGACAAACTTCACCCTGTCTCCTACATGTATAGACCCCCCTATCATGATAACAAACCAACCCATCAAACTCATAAACCAATCTTTCATAGCGATCGCTATACCAGCCGAGGCAAACCCCAATACCGTCACTAGATAACTGACATTTTCGATATAGGAGAAGAGAATGATGATGACCAGCAGTGTTATAAAGGTAATATTGAGTACTTTATTGATCATATAGAAGCGGTCATTATCGGACATATACTTATGTGCTAAAAATTTTCCTAGAAAAAAGAGTGCAAGGAAAAAAAGCACAACACCACCGATAGATAGAGTCTTCTCCATCTCTTTCTTGATTTCACCTCTGAGTTTTAGTTTGATCTCATCTATTTTTTTGGTATAAACACTTTGAGTTGTTTCAAATATATCCAAGACAGGTGTAAATGTTTTAAGCTTCTCTTGGATATCAACAAGTAGCTCTTTATACTCTAGGTTTTCAGGATCAAGCTTGATCAGCTCTTCGAGAACCTTCCCCTCCTCTTGAAACTTATTAACTATCTGCTTGAGGGAGAGATAGCGGGCATTATATGCTTCATGTTCTGAGAGAAGTTTCTTTTTATAAGAGATGGCCGTGACGATAGCTATAGGATTACTGACGGTAGGGATATCGTCTATAGATCCAGGCTTGATAATCTCCTTAAAAGGATCTTTTTCATACTCCTCTAGGAGTTGCAGCTTCCCATCAATAGTCCTCTCCTTATTGATGAGAATATCCAGACCCGCCTTTTCACTTTGGGTTAAGTTGAATCTATTATTTAGATAAGTTATTTTTTTATTGATCTCTTTTTTCTCATCTATCAGATATAGATAAGTGTGGTAATTACTATAGATTTTAGACCAAATATTATTTTTCTTTAGAGACTTATCCAACTCTTTTTTACGATCAAGAAGAAGTCTTACAATCTTTTTGTTATCCTCTGCAATCTCTTTTTTTATATTTTCACTACTATTGAGATCTTCTTTTTGGTTTTTCTGCTCCTGCTTTGGCTCTATGGGAGAGGATTTGGTCTCATCACTTGATAGAGTTGAGGTGATGATCTCTTTGATATTTTTGAGCTGCGTCATAGGAGTGCTCTCTTCTCCAAGAGCTGTCACCGCAGAGAGTGACAACATCAAAAAAGATGATATCAGAAGAGAGCGGATGATCATCCTATATCCCAAACCACAAGAGAACTTCTTTGATGATGGATTCATCTATATCTTTCTGGATGCTATAGCCTCCTATCCCATGGGGAAGGATAAACTTGATGCTATTGTTTGCACTCTTTTTGTCTAAGAAAAATTGTTCATAAAACTTATCAATATCTTCGATCTCATATACTGTAGGGAGATCGAACTTTTTCAACAGATCAATCACCCTGCTCTCCTCTTCGACTGTCATAAGATCCAGCTTAACAGCCAATCGGTTTGCCATCACTATACCGATCGCTACAGCTTCACCATGCAGATATGTCGTATAGTTGGTCTCTTTCTCTATCACATGGGCAAAGGTGTGTCCATAGTTGAGGACTGCTCTGATCCCTGCCTCTTTCTCATCTTGGTTGACAACTTCGGCTTTGAGCTCTACACTTCTCTTGATCGTCTCTTTGAGTATACTTTCATCTCCTAGATTGGCCTCTTCAAGAGAGTTGAAATAGTCAATATCAAACATCACAGCCATCTTTATGATCTCTGCAACACCAGCTGCAAATTCACGCTCTGGGAGTGTATGGAGAAATGCAGGGTCTATATAGACAGCTTTAGGTTGATAAAATGCCCCTATTAGGTTCTTCCCATAAGAGTTGTTGACACCGGTTTTGCCTCCGACACTAGCATCTACTTGACTAAGTAGAGTTGTAGGTATCTGAATAAACTCTATGCCTCTTTGGTAGAGTGACGCAGTAAATCCTGTCATATCACCTATAACTCCTCCGCCAAGTGCGATGAGGAGTGATTTTCTATCAAGTTTATGCTCAAAAAGCTGATCCAATATATCTTCGACTGTCTGCAAGGTCTTGTACTCTTCGCCATCAGGTACTGTCACTACATACAACTCTATCGCCTCTATCTTTCGCAACACATTATCTAGATGAAAGCCTGCTACAGTTGGGTTGGTCACGATGACAACCTTGGTATCAAAGCTTAGATCAGGTAGTGAATCTATGGTGATATCATAAGAGACAGTAGTGGTATTTAGGAGCTCAATAGGTACGATCATGGCAGTGAAATCCTCCGCAGTAAAATAAGATTAAGTATTATTTTATCTTAATATCTTTAAGTCCACCTCTAGTTCTCGATAAGTTCAACAGGAACTAGTACTTTTGGATATTTTTGAGTACTCAACAGATAATCTTTCATCTTTGTAGAGATGAGGTTAAAGATAGATTTTCTTTTTATATGTTGATTATATGCAGAGATTTGGATGATATTTTCCATTTTTTGCAGTGCTCTTATTGGATTGACTACCGCTTGATCGATAATGATACCATAGTTAAAAATCTGAGAGAGTGTCTCATAGTGCTCTATGATCATCTTTTTACTCTTCAAGTCACCTTCTGGATCAAAATTGCAGAGATGCAACTTGAGATTGAGACTCTCAGAGAGATCTATAGCAGTAGCTGAGATAGACTCCATCTCAGCTTCATTGGTCATCAATACGATACTATCTGTAATATTATATAGTGATTTGTCACCAAATAGATAGACTAATTTTCTCAGTTCATACAGTTTTGTCATCAGATCCAGCTTTTCAAAAGTTTTGATACTATTTAGTATCAAACCAATATTAAAATTTTGTATATCATACTCTATCAGCTCTTGAATCTCATCAGTATCATAGCAAGTATATATGGAGACATTATCTTTCTCCTCCTCTTTCAGGAGGCTGATCAGTTCAAAATCAGAGGGGTTGATGATCCTGACAAAAAGTTTTTTATCCTCTAGTCTATCTGTCAGATAGATACTCTCCTTGAGATAGATCAATGCCTTATCTTTATCATTGTCAAAATCAAGAATAAGATAGATATTCTTGCCAAATGGTTCAGGGAAGAGTCCCATTCGCTTGTTGATGCTCTTGTAGACACCATCCAACACCATAGGTTTACCCAGTGCCAACAGTATATCATTGGGATGTATAGTAGTCGCAGAGGTAGGGATGATCTGTTTTTTATTACGATAGATAGCAGCTATTTTCCATTTTCTTTGTGCTATAGAACCGACATGACGGTAGGAGTAGTTACTGCCAAATGGTACGAGTATCTCCATGATCTCCCCCTCACCCAAACCAACATTTTGGGCGATAACAGGTACATTTGGCAGATGATCATATAGGTGAGCAGCCATCAGTTGATGCTCGCTAATAACTGTCAAGTTATCTATATCATCATAAGACTCATCCCATTTATCCAACAGAACAACGCGTACTTTTTCATCTACCAGCCTAGTATTTTTCAAAGTATAGAGAGCATCTTCTCTATCTTGCATAATGATAAAAACCATAGAGAAGTTGCTCTTAGACATCAGTTTGAGCAGTTTGCTATAGCTTGTAGGATCAGTTTGGCACATAGAGATGGTACGACTCATCTTTTCAGGAAGCGAACCATCCCTATATCTAGCGACATGATACTGATTTTCAACAATTCTTGTTTTGCTTATCAACTCTAGAAAATATCCAGAGATAGGCCCATCCGCTAGTATCAATATATTTTTCATATAACCCCAGTAAGTATTTACGACTACCTTGATACAATATCATATCAAAACAGAGGAATTATAGCACAATGCAATTTCAGATAGATAAATGTGACGGAAAAGCCAGAGCATGTACCATAACTACTAAACACTCCACCATAGAGACACCGGTTTTTATGCCCGTAGGAACTGTAGGCGTTGTCAAGGCACTAGATGCTACTGACTTGGAGAGATTCATACAGCCAGAGATCATACTTGGCAACACTTATCACCTCTATCTCCGTCCTGGAGATCAGATAGTTGCCAAGATGGGAAAACTCCATGGATTTACACAATTCAAAAAGAGTTTTTTGACAGATAGTGGTGGATTTCAAGCTTTTTCTCTGAGTGACAATGTCAAGATAGATGAGGATGGCATCATATTCAGAAGCCATATTGATGGCTCCAAACACTACTTTACCCCAAGTAAAGTGATAGATATCCAGAACAACCTAGGCTCTGATATCATGATGATACTAGATGATCTTGTCGCCCTGCCCGCTACACAAGAGCGTATCAAAGCTTCGATAGAGAGAACCACACGATGGGCGAAACAATCCATAGATTATCATAGAGATAACCAATCCAAAGGGGTTGGTATAGATCAAAATATCTTTGCTATTATTCAGGGTGGTACCGATAGAGCATTTCGCGAGAAATCAGCCAGAGAACTCTGTGCTATGGATTTTGATGGTTTTGCTATCGGAGGTCTCAGTGTAGGCGAAGCCAATCAAGATATGTATGATACTGTAGAGTGGACGACACAATTTATGCCCACAGCCAAACCAAGATATCTCATGGGTGTAGGTACTCCCGAAGATCTCGTAGAGAATGTATATAGAGGTGTTGATATGTTCGACTGTGTAATGCCCACTAGAAATGCTAGAAACGGTACTCTATTTACAAGCTTTGGCAAAGTATCCATCAAAGCAGCCAGATACAAAGAAGACCCCCTGCCTATAGATCCAGAGTGTGACTGCATGGTGTGTCAAACTTACTCTAGAGCCTACCTATGTCATCTATTTAGAGCCAAGGAGATCACCTACTTTAGACTAGCGACTATACACAACCTCTACTACTATCTAGATCTGATGGGGCAGATGAGAAAAGCTATAAGAGAGGAGAAATTTGATATATTTAGAGAGGATTTTTATCACAAAAGGAGATAATCATGGTCAAGTATATTATACTACTGATGGGACTATTCACTTCACTGCTCTTCGCAGAGCTACCCACACTCAAAGCAGAACAAAAAAGTTTGAAAATATCACAAATGAGAGTCGATATCGTTATAGTAGGCAATATCGCCACTACAACTTTTGATATTATTTACTATAATCCATACGATCGTGACTTGACTGGAGAGTTTTCTATGCCTCTTGGAGAGGGTCAGACGATCAGCCGTTACGCCTTGGAAGTCAATGGCAAACTGCGTGAGGGTGTGGTAGTTGAGAAGGTCAAAGCTCGACAGACTTTTGAAGCAGTAGTACGCAAAAAGATAGACCCCGGCATCATCTCTCTCACAAAAGGTAACTATTTCAATACCAAAATCTACCCTATCCCTGCCAAAGGTCACAAACGAGTCGTCATAACAACCACAGAGCGACTCCTATCAGATCAATATATCCTACCCATTCAAGATCAAGAACCGATCGATAAATTTACCCTGAATATCAAGATCATAAAGAGTAGTGCCAAAGGAAAATCCATACTCTCAGAGTTTAACAAACTCAATATCACACAAGACAACTCTGCCTTTTTGATGCACTTTGAAAAAGAGAATTTTTCTCTAAAGCGACCTATCAAATTTGATATACCGACGATTGATGATAGTGGAAAGCAGCTCTTTACGCAGACTGTCGCAGGCAAAACCTACTTTTATCTCAATGTCAAGACCCCGACACTTCAAAAGATAGATAAAAAATCTCCTAAAGATATCACTATATATTGGGACAACTCACTCTCAGCTGGCAAACAGGATAAGACGAAAGAGTTGGCACTGCTAGATGCTTACCTCAAATCGATCAAAGGTACGAAGAGGGTATCTTTGGTATTTTTCAATTATAGACTTCATAAAACCAAAATATTTCAAATCGACCAAGATACTTCTGATCTCATCAAAACAATAAAAAGAGCAAAAAATGATGGTGGCACTACACTCTTGGCTCTTGAGTTTGACCAAAGCAGTGATGAGATACTTCTATTTTCAGACGCTATCAACACTATAGGCGGTGAGCAGGTCAAGATCGGTAAAAGACCGATCTATGCTATCACATCTGCCGCAGGAAGCAACTACAATTTTCTAAAAAAAGTATCCTCCAAGAGCAACGGAGACTTTATAAACCTAAGCAGGCTATCCCACCAAGAGGCTTTAGATATCCTGCTCACAGATGAAGAGAAGTTTCTCTCTTGCAGTTACAGCAAAAACAAAATCTCTCAAGTCTATCCTAATCTCCCTACTCGTACAGGTAGAGAGTTTGGTATCACCGGTATACTCAAAACAGACAAAGCCAATATCACGATCAACTACGGAGGCAAAAATGGCATAACCCAAAAACAAACTTTTGAGATCAAGAGAGAGGGCGACTCCCCTGTCGCACGCATCTGGGCAGGCCAGAAGATAGATGCCCTATCTTTAGATAGCGAAAAAAACCAAAAAGAGATAGAGAAGTTGAGTAGAAAATACTCTATCCTTACAAAAGGGAGTGCATTTATCGTCTTGGATAGTGTCGAGGATTATCTCCAGTACGGCATACCGCCACCCAAAGAGCTGAGGAGAGAATACAATACTCTGCTAGCCCAACAGAAAAAAGAGTTCAAAGATGAAAAACAGAGTATCCATACCCATAATCTCCAACGAATAGAGTCTCTAAAAAAATGGTATAAAAATCCCCCCATAGTCGAAGATGAGATTGAGGAGACCGCAGAGAGAGAGGCTAGGACAGACGATGAAGAGTATATAGCACCCAGTGAAGAGATGGGTGGTGACATAGCCCCGATGGTGATGCCAGTAGCAGAGCCGGCACCGGTCGCAAAAGCAAAATTATCAAACAACTCCGTAGATACTTCCATCAAAGTTTTGGCTTGGTTGCCTGATGCTCCCTATATGAAAAAGCTACGCAAAGTTGGAACCAAATCTTTCGATAAACACTACTATCAATTCAAAAAAGTCAACTACAATCGACCCGCTTTCTATATAGAAGTCTCTGACTATCTATTCAAGAGAGGACTGCATC
This sequence comes from Campylobacterota bacterium, assembly GCA_034722955.1. GTDB lineage: Bacteria > Campylobacterota > Campylobacteria > Campylobacterales > Sulfurovaceae > SZUA-451. The sequence continues at coordinate 1,265 of JAYEOM010000070.1, read as the reverse complement.
AAAAGGCTGTACGAGTCTTGACCAATATACTAGAGCTTGACTTGGAAAATCCAGAACTGCTCAAGGTAGTAGCAAAGAGACTGCTGGACGAGGGAGAGTATGACTTGGCGATCAAGATATATCAAGAGATCAAAACCCTCCGTCCCGAAGAGCCGCAATCCTATCGTGATCTTGCTATCGCTTACCAGCAGAAACATGAGTATCAAAAAGCTCTGGACATATATACCTATATACTATCCAAACATTGGGGTCGATTCGATGATATCAAAGATACGATCTTCAATGAGTACAATGCCCTCATATCACAACATAGAGAACGATTGAGTCTCAAAGGTGTCAAAAAATCATATATCTACCCTATGCCTTTGGATATCCGCATCACGGTAAGCTGGAGCAGCAATGAAAATGATATAGACTTATGGGTAGTTGACCCCGATGGAGAGAAGTGCTTTTACTCTCACCCTCATACCAAAATGGGGGGCAAGATCAGTAAAGATTTCACCCAAGGTTATGGACCTGAAGAGTTCAGCATCAAAGAAGCCTCCAGAGGTTTGTATACCGTCTATCTCAACTACTTTAGCGAATCAAGACAGAGTATCACGGGTCCAGTCACTATCCACGCTACTCTCACCACACACTATGGTACAAAAGATGAGAAGTCAGAGAAGATTATGATACAGCTAGAGAGTGATAAAAAAACCATGCAGATAGGTCTGCTAGAGTACAAGAGATGAGTAGATTTATTGTTTGGAGGCTCCTAAGTACCTATCCTTAAGCCCCCTTGCACTATAATTGCCCCTCCCAATATGTCGGGGTGTAGCGCAGTCTGGCTAGCGCACTTCCTTGGGGTGGAAGAGGTCGCAGGTTCAAGTCCTGTCACTCCGACCAGTATAAACTCCCACTTACCTTTTGGATATTCTTTGTCAATTATGTCTAAATGCATTCAAAATGTTGATTATGGACAGATCATTAAGTCACGAATTGAGATTGCTAACTATCTTGGGTTATCTAAGTCGGCTATTTCCATGGTAATTAAAATCACAAAAGTGGAGATTGAACGGCAGGGGTGTAGAACCTCGTGGCATCGGCTACTCCTTTGTGAGGATTGTAGCGTAGTTTAGATTATAGTAGCATTGGCATCAGTCGAGTAGCCCCAAAGAATCACACTTCAAGGCTCTCACAGAACCGTGCTTGATAGTCTCCCATCACACGGCTCCTATTGCTAAAATCATTGATATTTAAGTTGCCAATGTGGAAATAGATTT
>JAYEOM010000069.1:0-41767 GCA_034722955.1 Campylobacterota bacterium | reverse complement strand
GAAGGATCTTACCGATATTTGGAATATCTCCAACGATTGGGAAACCTTCTTTAGAGTAATCGATGATATAAGTGTGTCCACCATCTTTAAGTGCCATTGCGAAGTATGGTCCATAAGGAGTATCTGCTAGAGATGCAACTCTTGATGGTCCGATCTCTCCATCAGGGTCGATAACACGGCTAGTGTCATATGCTTTGAGCGGCTCAAGTGTATTTGCATCACAAAGAACTGCACCACCCGGGTTATAGTTACCTGCGATTACATATTTACCATCTGGAGATACTGCAAGACCTCTAGACTCTTGTCCAACCTGTACTGTTGCCAATGTAGGCTGTCCCGGAGCTCCGATATCAAACATAGATAGTTTACCAGAACGAGAGATAGAGTATGCATATCTAGGGTTCGCTTTGTTTGTTACAGTAACATGTACCGCAAATCCAGCTTTGTGACGAGAAAGAACTTTTCCGTTAGTTGAATCGATGAAGTCAACCAAAGATGCATCTCTCTCAGTTGCAAATGTAATATCTTTTACATTAGCGACTTCTGCACCTTTATAGTCAAGTTTACCATCTTTTGCTACTGGATACTTCTTGGCCAATGCTTCTCTATCAGCCAATTTTGTCCAAGTCTTCTTGACTTCATCAAGATCCAAAGTCAACTCAACTGTATTTTTCCAATCCTGTAGCCAATCAATCATACCTGCTGCATCATCAGCTGAAAATGTAGTATTCCATGCCGGCATTGCCGTATTGGGTACACCTTCCATAATTGCTTCTGTTAAGAATTCTCTAGTTTTCTTCTTCAAAGCTGCAGGTCTCAAGTCAGAACCAACACCACCTTGGTGAATAGGTCCATGACATCCCTGACACTCTTTCTCATACTTTGCAGCCATATCCATCTTTGATGTACCTGCTGTTGCCATAGTCGCTGCCACACATGTTGCAGCCGCAACACTCAATAACTTGTTTAACTTCATTCTTTCTCCTTTTTTTTAAATGAACCCTTTAGAGAGTTCATTTTTGTAAAAATAGGTCCAGTTTCCTAGACAACAAAATCTATTGACTATTTACCCTCTTCTAACTTCTTTTTCTCCTGGAAGTAGATCCAGAACATAGGCAATATGATCACCGTATGCAAAAAGATTGTCAGAGTCAATGGCCCCTGATTGAGCCAAGCAAAAAAACTTGGCACCACATCAGTCATTGGTTCAAATAACATTTGTATCCTCCTTTAAGTATTGAGATACGGGTCTCCCCGTATCTCTTATTTGGCCTCTTGTGCTTGAGCAGCTTGCTTACCGATAGTAAGAAGATCCCAGACAAGATAGATAAATCCTACAAAGGTCACAACACCCATGATGGCTCTCCAAAGCTGTGCCTGCACATACCAAGGAAGCTCTTGCGCTGTGAAGAATGCCTGCCATCCGCCACCAAGCTCCGCTCTCTCGACTAGAACCTGTTCATAGCCAGCAATCGTTAAGGCAACACCCATACCAAGTACACCGAATGTAACCAGGAATAGTCCCATCTTGGATTTAAATGTAGCTTTCATACGCTCTATCCCGTATGCACCCTGTAGCCCCATATACATCATACCGATAAGGATCGTTGCATAGGCTCCAAAGAACGCCAAGTGACCATGCGCTGCTGTAAACTGTGTACCGTGTGTATAGATATTGACCTGTGGCAGTGTATGGAAGAATCCCCAAACACCTGCACCTAGGAAGTTACCAAACGCATTGGTCACGATCCAAGCCATAGCTGGACCATTGTTCATAACAGAACCAGCTTCACCTTTGGCTTTTGCGATACCTTGCTCTTTACCCCAATCATATAGGACATGGACAAACATCGCAACCAACGGAACAGGCTCTAGTGCTGAGAAGAGTGCACCTATCTCCCACCAGTACTCAGGAGTACCGATCCAGAAGTAGTGGTGACCCAAACCAAGGATACCTGAACCAAAGAGCATCAACACTTCGATCCAGAGCCACATCTCAACTATTTCTCGCTTGGCACCAATGATTTTAATCAATGCATAAGCAGCCAATACACCGACAAATACTTCCCAGGTAGCTTCAACCCAAAGGTGTATTACCCACCACCACCAGAATTGATCCATTGAGATGTTATCTGTAAAGAACATACCTGTCAGATAGAGACCTGCGAGTGCAAGCAAGTCAGCGACCATAACAGTCATGATACCTGTCTGTGTTCCCTTCATATAGGTAGCAAAGACATTCCAGTAGAAGATAAGAACTACAACAACGATACCGATATCAGCCCATCTAGGTGCTTCGATATACTCTCGTCCTTCATTGATGAACCAGATAGATGCTTCAGTTCCCGGCCCAACCTGAACAAAGATATAGACGAGAACCACAACTGCTACAGCTGCTGTCAATACCCAAAATCCAAGTTTGCCAAGACCTATACCAACAGCATCTTCTCCCGTCTCGTCAGGCAGCATATAATATACTGATCCGATCATAGCATAGAGCATCCAGACTACGAGAGCATTGATATGCACCATTCTAGCAACTGAAAAGTCAAAGATTTCAAATAAGAATCCAGGAACAATAAACTGTATCGCTGCGATAAGTCCCATCAAAAGCTGTGCACCAAAGAGTATAATAGCTACTCTGAAGTACATCATCCCCAATTTTTGGGATTCTGTCTTCAAGTGATTTGATTTAATACTAGCGAGCATTGGTTCCTCCTTGTTCGAACTGTTCAACTGTTTTGGAGAAGTTTCTAGGGAAACCATTCGTATCAATACTACTCATATGCTTCAAGAATGCAACCAATCCTTTAGCCTCATCTGCTGTAATCCCAAGATTTGGCATCATACGAGCATGAGTAGGATATTGTGATGGATTGATCAAAAATTCAGCCATCGCCTCCTCTTTTGTCGCTTTTCCAGTCATTGCCAACATAGGACCTTTTGCACTCCACATAGGATCCAACCATGATTTAGTAAGATCTGGAGCATAATAGGCACCATTACCCAAGAGTGTATGGCAATTCATACAGTTCTTTGATTGAGAAGTAAGTTTTCCAAGATGCAGCAACTCTGCCGCCTCATCTATACTCCACTCTTTACCAAAAAATGGCTCTTTTTCACCGATAACCGGAACTTCTGACCCCCTTTTTTTGCTAAACTTATAATCAATATTATAATTGATTACCGTTGCAGCAGGAACTCTTTTGGTAACCCTATTCTTGAGATCTTCATCTGTACCCATACTGATCTGTCCTAGCGTATCAAACGATAGCCAGATCAGCAACATAACCGCAAAACCTGTCACCCATCCTGCCGATCGTCGCCAGAACGGTATACTGGTCCAGACTGAAAGATTTTCCTTCGCCATGTCTCCTCCTTTATTTTTGTTGCTGTATTGTATCGTCTGCTATAGAGTCATATCGTTTATCCGCCTCAGTAATCAGATGGAAATAGAGGTGAGGGACAAAGAGATATGCAACCATCGTAACCATCAATACCTTGGTAGTAAAGTCGTTACTCTGGATCATGACAGAGACATCGTACAAGCAGTAAGTTTGTAATGCCCAAAACAGATATCCGATAGGCATCCACTTTTTGGAAAAGTATCCCATTTTTGAGAGCGTAATAAGTGCTGCGTATGCCACTCCAAAAATAAGTACAAGTGTCGATTCAACAAAAATCGGTAGGAATTGATCCAATGCAATCTCTGGTCGTATAGCTATATTTTCCATCAATGTATCCTTTCATCTACTCATTTACACAAGCATTCTGAATTATGACAGTTTCCTGCTTGAAAGAAATTGATATGTGTCAAGAAAGTGAATATTTTGGAAATTTAAAAAAAGAAGTTAGTCTAATCTTAACAAAATGAGGTGCAAAACACCTCTTGATGATGGTCAATTACTTAACGATACATCTCGCAGAGAAGAACGGTCTGCTGTAGTTGGGTGAGGTAAAGTTATCACCATCCATAAACCACTCATTTGACTTTTGAACCATAACAGTTTGTGCTGCTTTTCGCTGCATACGACTCTCACATATGACAATTTGATCATTTTCAAATGCACTCTTGACTGCTGTCATACGACTTGTTGTCGCATAGAAGTGACCACCGATAAAGATAGCCAATACCAAAGTGACCCCTATCAATCCTCTCTTTACTGCACCTTTAGACATAAATGGTCTAGTCGTAACAAATAGTGTCACCAAGATAATGATAAAACCAAGTATCAGGTATCCACCCTCTAAAATAAAAAATTTTTGCATATACCAGCTACTCCTATCTTTTTGTTATGATTTTTGTATTATTGGATAATATCATACTTTATATCAAGGCAAATTGATATTTATCAAGCAGACTTTAAATTAAACTCTCTATACTACAAAAAAATATAAGATAAGGCTTTGCAACACTATGGAAAAATACTTAAAAGCAGTACGAAAATATCTCATCTGGGTAATGGCTGCCGGTTTTCTGATCATAGGTATCAACACCTTGATCAAAAGTCAACCTGAATCAAAAAACAAACGAGTCTACCAAGAGGTCAAAAAATATAGCCCATACTATATAGATAAACGAGTAGGTGGTCTAAATATCAAGAGTAGAGACGATGAAGAGTTCAAGGAGAAGCCCGATAATGTCGAACTATTTCACAGGCTTGACGAGCTAGAAAAGGAGTGGGGCAAAAAACATCTCAAGCTTGACAACTCTAAACTGATCATACTTGATGATAATGGCAGCAGAGTAAATATCATCTCTTTAGAGAGTCAAGATGAGATAGATTTTGTCCACCACTTTTACGGTATTTGACAGATGTTAAATATTGTTTTGACACTGGTTTTCAGTATTGTTATGCTGATCTTTATGATATTTCCTGCCATGAAGATCACTGAATGGATAGATAGCAAGATACCTGTTCCTGAGAAGTGGTATAACCCACTGATGTTTTTCATCATCCTGCTGCTATCTCTATCTATAGGACTTTTTCTTCGCTATGCGTAACTATTTACCTTCTGCCCCCTCTCAACCTTAGGGTCAGGCGTTGAGCCATTCACCCCTGCCGTTAAATATCCACTTTTATGACATAATTCCAAAGTAAAAAAGAGACAAATACTATTATCAATTTGGGTGTCTGTTTTTGGGTGCAGTGTATCTACTTCACCCCCACAGCAAAGTCTGGTATGCTTCTTGGTACGATAGTAGTTGGTTTCTGTCTGCCTTTGGTCAGCTCTTTGACCCTAGAGGTTACATAGAGGTCTATCTCTTTAATGGATACACTTTGGTCCTTGTCATAATCAGCTTTGGTATGATCAATACCTTCCAGTAGTGCTTTGGTAAATGCACCATGTCCCCACCCTGGTTGTTCGTAGCTGTATCCGCTTCCTGTTGTAGCTGTCATAATGATACTTCCTGTACCGCTGTTGATGATAGATTTGACAGCACTTGTGATGTCTCTTCTGATCCCCGCTATGTTTCCACTATGGCAGGTATCTGCTAGCAGGATGATTTTTGATGGCAGATTGTCTATCGTATCTTGTATCTCTGTCCACTTTACCGCTGTTCTTCTGAGTCTGTCGAGGTTGGCTTCATAGGAGAGGAAGTAGTAGTTACCTTTATCGTCATTGATCCCGTGACCTGCGATAAAGATAATCACGACATCTTTACTTGTCGCTTCCCTATCTATCCAGGTCAGTCCATCGAGTATATTGTCACTGTCTGCTTCTCTGTTCACCAGTGTTTTTACAACAACTTCTTTATAGAGTTTACCGCTCTGTTTTTGAAACATCCTAGCTATGGACTCCGCATCCTTGTCGGCTACTCCTAGGTTGTATTCAGGGTTTTTATATTGACTCACACCGATACTGAGCAGATATAGGGTTGGTTTGTAGATATCGGCTGTCTGGCTTGTCTTGTTGGCATAGACCAGTATCTCATCACTCAGGGCAAACTTGTTCTTTGCTTTGATGGAGATGATATTTTCACCATCCTCCAGATCGACAATTACAGTTTTGGTTTGGTTCTTTTTTCGTACGATAGATCTGGTGTTGAGCTGTTTGCCGTTGAGCACAATAACTGTTTTTCTGATGGGTTCTTTACTCTCTACGCTGTACTCTATGGTGATATTGTTTTTGTCTGTTTTGATATGGGATGCACTCAGCAGACTCACTACAGGCGGTAGAGAAGAGGCGATATCTACTTGACGGACTTTTCGTTTTTGGTCTGCAAACGCTATCGCTTTCTTCTGGCTGCCTGTATCTAGTATCAGCTGGATGATATCAGGTCTGTAGAGTGTATCGAAGTATTTATCACTCCCCACATATCGAGCCTCTTTGTCGACCCCTTGGTTGATATGATAGCCTACATACTTGTCACCCCCTGCACTGGAGGCATAGTAGCCGCTTTGACTCCAGATGACATACTCATCGTCTTTGGAGACAAAGAGACTCAGGAGAGGATAGATCTCTTTTTCTGTTTCTATATGGTGCAGGTTCCATATTTTGATTGTCTGGTCACTACTCCCGCTTACTAATCTATCTCCGTCTAGGGCTATACTCCATATCTCTCCTGTATGTCCTATTAAGTTTGCTATCTCTATGCCTTTTTGGTTATAGATCTTTAAGTGTCCGTTTGATCCTCCTGATATGATATGGTTTTTATAGAAGCCATAGCAGTTATGTCTATATCCATTTGTACTGCCTCTTGTTACTCTTGCTATCTCTTTTTGGTCTCTTTTTAGGATTAGGACTCCATCACTATATCCGTAATCTCCTCCGCCTGTGTGAGTTAGGGTTAATTTCCCTTTTGTTGTTGCTATTCTCTTGAGTTTGTTGTTTGGCAGTGCCAAACCCACTCTAAAGGTTTTTAGATTTATGGTCTTTTGGAGACTGCTTTTTCCATAATTTGCTGTCCATCTGTTCCCCCAACCTATCTCATCTCCTCTTACTCCTACACTCCAGACTATTGCTCCTGCTCCCTCTATTTTTCTTTCTGTTTTTGTTGATTTGCTACTCCATATATAGATCTCATTATTACTTCCTCCTGCTGTTACTGCCATAGTGTTGTTTAGGAATGTTACGGCTTGGGTTAGGTTTTTATGTTTTTGGAATGTGTTTGTTAGGGTGTAGTTTTGCTCTGGGTTGTAGATGTTTATATTATATGGATATGCTCCTGTTCCTGCTATTGAGAGTTTTCCATTTGGGGAGTAGGAGAGTCCTGATGGTTCTGTTTTTGAGTTGATTTTTTTTATTAAATTTAAGTTGTAATCGTAGATTAGTATCTCTTTATCGAATCCGCACAGTGCTATATGTTTGTTTGTGGTTGCTAAGTATTTTAATTTATAGTCTAATCTCTTTTTTTTTACTGTTTTTCTCTTTTTCAGATCGTATATAGCTATTTGGTTGTCCAATCCTGCTGTTATTGCTAAGTATCTATTCTTATCTTTCACTATTTTTACTGCATATACCTCTTTTGTGTGGTGGGTGATTGTATCTTCTAGGCTTAGAGAGTTGGCATCCCATATTTTTGCCGTGAAGTCGCCTGAACCTGAGATTAGGTATTTGGAGTCTGGGCTGTAGGAGAGGTCAAGGACTGCTAACGAGTGTGATATTAAATTTTTAATTAATTTTCCTGTTTTATAATTATAAATTTTTATTTCACCTCCTGATTTTCCTTTTGAAATTGTTTTTTGATCACCTTTTATAAATCCATATCCCCCAACAGCTAACTGTTTCTCATCTGGACTCAGTGCTATGGCATATATTTTGCCCTCGCTTCCTTTTCCGATTTGTCCTAATATTTTTCTCTTCTCTTTGCCTCTTTTGCTATCCCATACTCTGATTGTTTTATCATCACTTGCTGTGACTATATCTCCTGATTTGGTGGCTACAACATCCCATATTAGGGCTGTATGTCCACCAGTGTCTAGTTGCAGGATCGCTTCGGTTGCGGATATGCTACTGCATAGCAAAATCAATATCACTACTATCTTTTTCATTTTTAAAAATCCTTTTTTGGTTACCCAAACTAAGGCAAAGAGCAGATCTGGCTATAACCCGAATTACGCATAGTTCTCTTTGACTCTCATAACTCCCTTTTCTGCTACTAAGGCGATCAATCCGACTACAGCCCCTATCAATAGCTCTCCTAAAATACTAGGTATAAACTCTATAGCATGATGAATGGCAGGGACATTGTGAACAAAGATACCTCCCGCTACGAGGAGCATAGCTACTGTTCCGATAACAGTCAATGCCTTTATGACTCCAGGGAGTGCCAAGACTAGATGCTGACCGATTTTTGTCATATACCTTCTCTTCTTTCTCTCACCCACCTCTATCATCTTGAATCCTACATCATCCATCCTGATGATCATAGCAACGATACCATAAACACCTATCGTTGCTATAGTAGCTACGAAGGATACGACCAAGATCTGGATAGGAAGTGTTTGATCGACAACTGTCCCTAGAGCTATGATGATGATCTCTACAGATAGGATAAAGTCTGTCACTATCGCTGACTTGATCTTCTTCTTTTCATGTTCTAGTATCTCCTCCTCCGAACGGGGTGTGAGGTCAAGTTTTCGTTCGTGTTGGGGGTGCGAAGTAAAATACTCATATATCTTCTCTGCACCCTCAAACGCTAGATATACTCCACCTATCATCAATATAGGGATGATCGACCAAGGTGCAAAAGCACTGAGCAGAAAAGCAAAAGGTAAAATGATCAATTTGTTGATCATAGATCCTTTGGAGATAGCCCAGAGTACGGGCAGCTCTCTGGATGCTGCAAATCCTGAGGCTTTTTGTGCGTTTACTGCGAGATCATCTCCGAGTATTCCTGCTGTCTTTTGGGTGGCTACTTTACTCATCGCCGCCGCATCATCGAGAAGCATCGCTATATCATCAAATACGGCAAAAAAACCTGCTGACATTCTAATCCTTTAATTCAAAATAAAATCATCTCATAGTATAACAGAAAATTGACTATCCTAGGATAGCCCCTGCCAAATATCCGCTGGAAAATGACCACTGTAGGTTGTATCCTCCGCAGGGCCCATCGAGATTTACCACTTCACCGCAAAAGTATAAACCTTTGAGTTTTTTGCTCTGCATAGTCTCTGGGTCTATCTCTTTGAGGCTGATACCGCCACGGGTGATCATAGCCATCCTAAATCCATCATGACCCGTGATAGTCAGTGGTGTCCATGCCAAGAGTTTGATCAGTCTATCTCTGTTGATACCCAGTAGTCTGCTCCACCCTATAGTAGGCTCTATCTTGGCCAAAGTGGAGAGTACCATAGCCAACCTCTCAGGCAAGAGTGTTTGCAGGAGTGTGATGGTGTCTCTATGTGGATTTTGAGCAAGCTCTGACTGGATGTGAACTCTTATCTGCTCCTCATTCATACCTCTGGTTAGATTCATCAGCAGAGGAACTTCTCCTAGTCTGCTCAAGATCGGTGTGATCTCTCTGGAGAGATCGAGTACTACAGGTCCACGGATCCCATCTTTGGTAAATATGAGATCCCCTGTGGCTTGTAGTTTTCTATATTTTTTGATGTTGACGATAAGTTTGACTTTTGGGATAGTGTCGGCTCGGCAAGAGGCTACCCACTTTTCTCTAGTTTTGAGTGGCATCATGGCAGGATATAGTGCTGTGACACTATGTCCTACGGATTTACCCAAGGCATATCCGTCACCCTCGGCTCCGAGCATAGGGTATCCTTGACCCCCTGTAGCGATGATGACACTTGGGCTATAAAAATCCTCCCTCTTAGTCGCTACACCAGTGATCTGCTCTTTGTCATAGAGTAGTCTCTCTACTTTTTGAGAAGAGAGTACCTCTACACCTAGTCGATTCATCTCCTCTGCGAGTGCATGGATGATCGTCTTGGCACTATGTGTTAGTGGAAAGACATGAAATCCATCCGGTGCATGACAATCGACACCTATCTGCTCAAAAAATGAGATAAGAGCTTGGTGATCCATAGCCCCAAGAGCAGGAGTCATAAACCGCCCCTCTCTTCCAAAGCTCTCCATAAATGTATCACTGTCAAGAGTGTTGGTCAAGTTGCATCTGCCACCGCCTGTCGCTTTGAGCTTGGCACCTATCTCGGAGAGTTTTTCGAGCAGTAAAACACTCCTGTCATCTCTAGCTGCTCTGATCGCCGCCATCATCCCTGCTGCACCTGAGCCTATGACGATGAGATCATATCTATCTAGCTTTTTCATCTTTCTTTTTCTTACTTATTATCAGAGTTGTTGAGCCATCCGTTGAGATCCTCCTCTAGATGTTTGGCCCGATCAGCTCTGAGATAAGAGACCCCTCCATCCATCATATCTATGTGAATCAAAGGTTTCCAAAATCGCATAGCAGAGCCTAGCGTTTTACCAAAGTATCTCGGATGCCAAGCTACAGTGCTGATCTCTTTGATCTCATCTCTAGGGTAGGCTTTTACACGGCTACCTATGGCATATATGTTATCTTGGACGATATCTATGCGTGCATAGTAGCTAAAGAGATAGCGATACATGAGGACAAATATCATCATATAGCAGATAGGATCAGCTACAGTAGCGATATAGCTGTATGGTACATCAATCGTCAGTAGGTAGAAGGGGTCACCAAATAGGGCATCAAAGAGTATATACTTGATCCACTCCCAAGAGAATGATGCAGCCATCATCACTATCAAAAAAACTAAAAAACCGATAAATCGGTTACTGAGTCTTCGTTGCATTATGATATCTCTATGAGTATAAACAATCCCCTCTTTTATCAGATCGATACGATAGAGTCTAAAGTAGACAAAGAAAAAAAGTATTAAGGATAAAATAGAGATAACAATCATCTCAAGAGGAAAAAAGTAGTAATCCCTCTGGATGTAACTATAGCTGTTTTCGGGGGTAAATGTCTTGGATATTGTCTCTCTGAAGAGTTCTGGCGTGATAGAGCGAAAGATTTCAAATGAGCTCCTGTCTGTGATATTATGTTCATCTCGCAGATACTTGGCTGTACCTATAAGTGCCATGAGTGAGGCACTATCATGTTCGATAGATGCGTAGTACTTTTGGATATAGTTGTTAAGTGCTTCGGTGATAGTGCTATCATCAAGATGTTCCAAATCTGCTGCGATAGTCGCTTTGACTTGGTTGATGTTGCTTTGAAACTCACTATTGAGCCCATCAAACGATACTGTAGAGGTGCCGGCATGTCTGTCATGAAACATATAGGCGTTGACACTATATGATCTACCATCCCTGTTGCGCATCTGCTGTTGCAACCGTTGTGCCAAATTGTCTGTATAGCTAGATAGGATGAGATACTTCCTGTAGTCATCTAGTATATATTTTGCACCTATATATCCTGCATTTTCATCAGCTCCTTCATAAAAACGGCGATATGGTTTGTGATTGAGTATTGGATTTTTAGGTGGTTTGATAGTCCATAGAGTCCCTTTGCTGTCGATCTTGCCATATCTCTCCTCTATGAGTCTCTTCATCTTCGGTGTAGAGAAGTTACCTGCGATGGAGAGAGTCATATTGGCAGGATAGTAGTAGGTTCTGTAGTGTTGCATCACTTCATCAAGGGTAAAGTTTTGGTTGTTCTCTTGGGCGTGGTATGATGCCGGCAGATCTTTGAGCTTGGCAAGAGAAAATTCATCCCTTGAAAAATCCTCTGCTACCGGAGAGATCCCCTTGAAAAACTCTCCGACAGACCATAGAAGCTTGATATACCAGTGAGATTCACCTATCTCTGTCTGAAGTGCTCCCTTTTCGATACTCAAATCTCTATCTGTTACATTTTTGTCGAAAATCATCTGGGCAAATATATCAGTGATCCAGTAGGATTTGGCACTCTCTATAGTAGCTACATAGCCCGTCTCATAGCGTTTGGTATAGCCGTTGACATAGGTACCTCCCTCCTCTTTGATGTAGTCCAGATAGTCATGATGGGGGACTCTCTGATCCCGAAATACCATATGTTCTACCAGATGAGAGAGACCATAGTTCTCACTATCCTCCAGATCATATCCGACTTTGACCGTGAGTGATATCTGTGTATTGACTGCTTTTTCATCACTCAACAGATAGACACTCAGTCCATTATCAAGCTTGAAATAGTTGATATTTTGATAGGGATCTGTGATCTCTTTGGCTGTGGCATTGAGTAGTGTCAGTAGGAGAAGTATCCAAATCACTATTTTCATTATGAACTCCATTTTGGGTTTTCTGGAGATGATTATAGCATTAAACACGAAATATACAATAGTAAGGCTACTCCAAGGGAATATTTTGTTAAAATGTCTTCAAAAAATAGGCAACAGTTGTGAATTTTGAAACATACCCTTTTGAAAAATTGAATCTTCTACTGAGCGATATCTGTCCAAATGAAGAGTATACCCCATTGAGTTTGACGATTGGTGAGCCTCAGTTTGAGACACCATCATTTATCTTGGATGCTCTAGATCAGCATGCATCACTGCTCAACAAATATCCCAAGACAGCAGGTGAAGCAGTGCTTCGTGACGGGATGCTCTCATATCTCAAAAATCGTTTTGATTTGGAGTTGGACAATAGTCAAATCATCCCTACTTTTGGGACACGGGAAGTTCTCTTTAACTTTCCGCAGTTTCTACTCTATGATATAGCAAATCCTGTAATGGCATTTCCAAACCCATTCTATCAGATATATGAGGGGGCGGCAAAAGCGAGTAGAGCAGAGGTGATCTATCTCGATCTTGATAGAGAGAGTGGTTTTCAGCCTATGGTAGACGAAGAGGCGTTGAGTCGTTGTGACTTTGTGATCCTCAACTCACCCAACAATCCCACCTCTTCAGTTATAAATATGGAGAGATTCAAAGTCTGGGTAAAACTGGCACTCAAGTATGATTTTGTCCTCCTCAACGATGAGTGTTATGCTGATCTATATCTAAAAGAGCCATTGCCATCACTGCTCAATGCCAGCATAGAGGTGGGCAATGAGGAGTTCAAAAATATTTTGGTTGTCAACTCTATCTCCAAACGCTCCTCTGCTCCTGGATTGCGTAGTGGATTTATAGCTGGTGATGCTCGGATATTGAAAGACTATATGGTCTATCGTACCTATGTGGGATCCGCTTCACCTCTGCCGCTACAGTATGCATCTGCTGCAGCTTGGGCAGATCAGACCCATGTCGAAATTTTCCGTCAAAAATATATCCGTAACTTTGAGTTGGCAAGAGAGATATTGGGGGTAGATACCCCTGAAGCTACTTTTTATATCTGGTTGAGGGTTGAGGATGAGATAAATTTTACTATACGACTCTATAGAGACTACAATCTCAAAGTAATCCCAGGAAGTTATCTAGGCAGAGATGGGCAGGGTAGGGGATTTGTCCGTTTGGCACTAGTCTATGAAGAGGAGAAAACACGCGAAGCGTTGCAGAGGGTCAAATTGCTGATGGATGAGATATAGTTCCCTCCATCAGAGAAGTTTAGAGGTTAGGCGTAGACACTCTGTTTGTTAAATTTAGTCACCAATAGGGTATAGAATACAGCTCTATATTTATTTTTGACTGAGCTTCCTATCTCTTGGCATACATCCTCTATAGCTTGGTCAAGTTCACTATCACTATCTGTAAGTCCAAGTTTTTTCTTCAGAAAGTTCTCTCTGACTGTCTCTAGCTCAGTGGCTTGAGAGCATGCTATCAATTCAGAATTTTTATTGTAGATAGATGGTCCCAATCCTGTAGTGACCTTCACCAATAGTTCATCATCAAGTGTCAACTTATGGCTAGTGACAAACTCTCTGTATAGTGCTATCTTTTCATCTTTGCTACTCATCGTCATATCCTTTTTTTGGTATTGTAGTTTTATGATATCTTTATCTTGCTAATTTTTAACTAAAGTTGGGATATATCTCTTTTTTTATGTTAAAATCTGATCTAGTTTAAAAAAGGAAAAACATGCAACAAGAAGAGATAGATATAGAAGCATTGAAAAAAAATGAGGAGTTTTTGGCAAATCTGGTACTGCTAGAGGAGGAGATGAGAGATGAGAAGAGTATCCAAAAAGCATATCAACTCCTCGATGCACTTCTGCTGGTCAGTGAAGATGAGGAGAAGATCAATGAGGTCTTTACTTTCATACTCAAAGAGGCATTTGATAGACTTGCAGAGTATCTTAGCCAACAAAAAGGCTTTGATCTCTCCAAAGAGGAGGAGCTCTTTGCTGCTAGGGCGATCTATGAGCATGCGATAGAACGATATAGTGAAAATGATATGAAGGGTGCAAAGGAGCTCTTTCAAGTCTTGCACTACATGGTGGATGAGCAGCGACTCAAAGACTCTATGATGGTTCATGCTGTCTCTGTGATGAAAGGCAATGATTTTGATACCTTTATCTCTGAGATTGCTGATACGAGCAGATATGATGTTACAGATAAACTTGCCTATTTCCTACTCAACTTCAACATCAATACAGAGCGTTTCCTCCAAGAGAACACTCTCCTCGTGACCAAAGCACAAGATGAGCTCAGAGTTCTCGAAGAAAAATAGTATGAAGATTCATTTTATCGGCATTGGCGGGATAGGACTCTCTGCATTGGCAAAGTTTCTTGCCAATGACGGGCATACGATCAGTGGATCTGATATCAGACAGAGTGAAATCACCAATGACTTAGCGACTAATTACCATGCCAAAATCACCATCCCTCACCATAAGGAGGCGGTTGAAGGGGTTGATAGAGTGATCTACTCTGCCGCCGTACGCAAAAACAATCCAGAGTATCAAAATGCAGAAGCTCTTGGTATAGAGCTACTCTCTCGCAAAGATGCTCTCATCTCTATTTTGGGAGAGAAGGAGGTCTATGCTGTAGGCGGTGCCCATGGCAAAAGTACAACATCAGCAATCCTCTCTTCGATCCTGCCCTATACCAATGCACTCATCGGTGCTATCTCCAAAGAGTTTGGTTCCAATGTAAGAGATTATGAGAACAATAGAGTGGTGTTTGAAGCTGATGAGAGCGACGAGAGCTTCCTAAACTCCAATCCATATCTAGCGATCGTGACCAATGTAGAGCCTGAGCATATGGAGTACTATGAGTATGATGAAGAGCGTTTTTACAATGCCTATCGAAAGTTTTTGTCTCTCGCACCACTTCGAGTGATCAATGCAGAGGATGAGTTTCTAGCCTCTCTGGACGATGATAGTATCAAGCTATATCCGAGCAGAGATATACGCAATATTCATTATATCCTCATAGATGGAGAGCCTCATACTAGATTTGAACTGCTGGATTTAGGCATATTTGATCTCTTTGGTCTTGGTGAGCATATCGCATTGGATGCTGCACTGGCTATATTGGCAGCTATGGAGCTAGGTGCCGATACCGAAGATATCCGTCTCAATCTTCTGCACTACAAAGGGATCAAAAAACGATTTGATATCATACAAAACAGAGAAAATATAGCCGTTATAGATGACTATGGACACCATCCCACTGAAATCAAAGCGACAATGCAATCCCTTCAAGAGTATGCATCACTGCGTGACTTTAGACAGATGAAGATCATTTGGCAACCTCACAAATATAGCCGAACGATGGATAACCTCGCTGGTTTTGTAGAGTGTTTTGAGGGAGCTGATGAGCTGGTAATACTGCCGATATGGTCAGCAGGAGAGCTAAAGGTAGATATAGATCTCAAGGGAGCTTTCAGCAGATACAATCTCACCATGGCAGATAGCGTGACTAGAGAAGATGGCATAGTCAAAGTACTCAAAGATGGTCATATCGTCAAAGAGTTCTCGGAAGGACTAGTCACCGCATTTGGAGCAGGAGATATCACTTATCAGATCAGAGGAGAGAGGTAGCCTAAAGCAGATACTATTTGGGATGCAAAAAATTTTGATAACAACGAAATGGACAGATGGCTAAATGAAAAATAGATTTAGGGTTGTTTTAGATACAAATATTGTATTGGTTTCTAATTGTAGACACTTTGATGTCTTAAAAGAGGCAGATTTTCCTAAAGTTACTCTGATTAATATTGATGAATTCAAAGAGATGTTTTAGAGAAACATAAACTAGCACAGCAGGGGTCATGTGTCGACTGTTTCATTCAGCTACGCTTCACAAAACACGCAACACCACTCCTAGTATCTACTGATACTCCTTATGATCGGACTATATGCCCTATGAATTTGGACATATTATCCAAGATAAGACCACCTTTTCTAAAGCCTACTGCACATGACTCATAGACATAGAAGAGTCCGGCTTGGTAGCTGGTACCTGACTGGTCTGTTGGGAGTTCTGTGTATGCTTGATAGAGCATCTTATGATTCTCATAGGCTCCTGATGCTTCTGCGACTATAGAGCCATCTCCATCGAGTATCGTAACACTTTCACCCTCTCTTCCAAAGACAGGTTTGACAACCTGTCTTTGATCCTCTAGCGGCTCAAATGAACTCTCTAGTAGAAGAGGGTGGTTTGGATAGAGATCCCAGAGGATCTTGAGTATCCCTTTGCTTTGAAACATGAGAGTATAAGCAGGGTTAAATATGATAGCTTTTTGGTTTTGGATGATGTTTTTGAGTAGCATTGCCAAATCTGGCTCCTCTAGTGCTATATCCTCCCAAGGGATGAGCTTGAACCAGAGTTCATACTCCTCTCCCTCATAGACAATACCCTCCTCATCGCTAAACTCTATATCATCAATATAGGCAAACTCAGTATCAAATCCTGCCTCATGCGCAATGTGCTGTAGAAGTCTTACTGTATTCTCCTCTTCGATATTGTCCTTGATGGAGGTAAATAGAAATTTCCATCCATCATAGAGATCATCGAAATTATCTACACTCTCTTCGAGTGTAACCGTTCGTTTGAAGTTGTCGACAAGTGAATCATAGAGAGTATTGAATTGACTCTCCTCTTCAAGATCGTTCTGTTTGAGTATAGCCCACTGTACTATCGCTGTCTCAAAGAGTGCCGTAGGGGTGTCAGCATTGAACTCCAAAAGTTTGATATCTCTACTGTCGATACCACCTGCAAGGTCAAATCTACCGTAGATGTGCCAGTGGACATCATTTTCCCATGACTCCTTTATGAGGTCTACTAGGTTAAATGGAATACCGATCTCATGGAATAGATTGTTCTCTACTACATACTCTCCAGCCTCTATAAACATCTCATATAGTAGATTGCCTGCCTCATAGTAGGCCTCTGCCTCCTCTTCGGAGAGTACCACTAGCTGGTCAGAGACATAAGGTGTCTCATCTTCATCCGTATGCCAGGCAAAACCTAAAGACTCCAGATAATCAAGGTCGAGTGACTGGGTTTGCTGAAGGGATACCATCGCTTAACCACCATTGGAGGCTGATTTGCCTCCAAAATAACCACTTTTACCTGATTTGCCAGATGTGCCTGAGGAGCCTGATTTGTTGAAACTCTTGTTGCTCTTGGAGTATGTAGATGGAGATTTATAACTTGCTTTTCTATTGTTTTGATAGTTTGAATTTCCAAAGAGTTTACTCCCAATCCAGGCACCTAGCATAGCACCTGCTGCACTTGCCAAGATAGTCTCTCCAAGTCCCATCCCCTGAGAGCTGACCTGCTCCTCTCTGGGCTTTGTTAGTTCGGATGTGCCATTATCTATCTTGGCATTCTCCTCTTGCATGAGAGCATCTAGCTCCTCCTTGGTCAATACTTTCTCTGTACCATCTAAAGTTTTGAGAACTATTCTTGTCTCTTCGGATGGAAATTCATCTTTGATTACATATTTGCCGGCAGTCGTCTCTTCTATGATGACAAAGGCTCCTTTAGCAGTCGCTTCGGCTTGTGGAGCAGTTTCGGCAGTGTTATCTTGACATCCTGTCAATCCTGTTGCAAGCAGGGCACCGACACCACTCACGAGAGCATAATCAGAGAGTTTTCTGAGGTATTTCATTGTTGTTCCTTCTATATTGATTGTAAAGTAATTATGGAGCTAATCATAGCAAAAAAAGTTTAATTAAGGAGTAAAAAACAGATAAATGCCTATTGCTCCTAAGAAGAAAAAGCGAGGGAGAAAGCGGAGAAGAGAGAGGAGATCTCTAATCCATCTGCTTTCTGAGGAATGTTGGAACATCAAGTATATCTTCATGTTCACCATAGTCTGCACCTACAACCTTTCTACTAATCGCTCTCGGTGGTAGAGGATTGGCTGATGACTTTCCCACAGAGTTGAGAAGTGCTGCTGTAGTTTCTGGCTTTGAATTTGCAGATGCTGCTCTCTCCATATATCCATCAAAACCTGTAGCAATAATAGTGATCTTCACCTCTTCTATATCCATATCTGGGTTTGTTGTTGTTCCAAATATAACACTAGCATCCTCATCAGCATGCTCTTCTACGATATTCATAGCCGATGATATTTCCAATATCGGGTAGTCTGGATGAATGTCAAAGTGTACCAAGACACCCAATGCACCATCTATAGAGATATTGTCAAGCAGTGGTGATTCGATCGCAGCTTTTGCTGCATCATACGCTGCACTGCTCCCTGAACTGTATCCTACACCCATCAAGGCAAGTCCTCTATGGCTCATAATAGTTTTCACATCTGCAAAGTCAAGATTGATATCATTTTCACCATGAGATAGGATAACATTGGAGATCCCTCCTACTGCCTGAGATAGGATATCATCTACAAGCTTGAAACTCTCCTTGATACCTAGATTTTTTTCGACAACTGCCAAGAGTTTTTCGTTTGGTACAACGATGATACAATCACTCTCCATCTTGAGCTCTTCAAGACCCTCTTTTGCAAGTTTTGTTCGTTTGCGACCCTCAAACTTAAAAGGACTTGTAACGATAGAGACAGTCAATGCACCGACATCTTTTGCTGCTTGTGCAATGACAGGTGCAGCTCCTGTACCAGTCCCTCCGCCAAGACCAGCAGAGATGAAAACAATATCAGAGCCATCTAACATAGATTTAATATCTTCGAAACTCTCCAGAGCAGCTTCTCTTCCTTTGTCTGGAACCATTCCTGCACCCAAACCGCGTGTTGCATTTATCCCAAGTTGCAGTTTCAGAGGAGCCAAAGATGACTGAAGTGCTTGTGCATCTGTATTGGCAACAATCATATCAATATTGTGAATACCCTCATTGATCATATGATTGATCATATTGCCGCCACCGCCACCTACACCGATAGCTTTTATCTTGGCACCATTGGTCTCTGTGGATGTCTCTATCACTTCTATCTCAAAATACTCTTCCATTTCTCTCTCCTCCTCTATCATTAAAATAATTGTCTCGCCCAATTGGCAAGCTTTTTAAAAGAACTGCTCTTCTCAGTTGGATCGCTAGGCAATCGTTCAAATATAAATGTATCTACCTCTTTTTGTTTCTGTTTGGTCTCTGCAGCTTTGATAGTTTCACCCAGCTCTATATTGCCTAGATTTGTTTTAGCTAACATATCATCGCTATACTCCTCTTCTACCTTGGGTGGCTCTAGGTTAGATAGAGAGTCCGTCTGCATATGTTTTGAGTGCAGGAGTTCATTGTTTGTGTTGATCTCATACTCAGTATGTTTCCTAGACTTATAGAAGAGTAGACCGATGATCGTCGAGAAAGCTGGATCTTTGAGCTCTTCAAAAAGCCCTCCTATCACCCTCTCATCAGGTTGTGCTACCCTTACAGGCATCCCATCAAATATAGCTTGTGCCAACTCTCTCATGCCTTTGAGTTTGGTCATTCCCCCTGTCAAAATCAGACCTGCACCGATCTGCTCTTTGAGGAGACTTTTGTCAAGTGATTTTGAGAGAATCATAAGTGCCTCCTCTACTCTAGCAAAGATGACAGCATGAACAATTTCAAGAGAGACTTCATTTTTACTCTCTTCATCACCTATGACTGGTAGCTCAATAGTATCTGTATCACTGTTGATAAGATTACCGTATTGCAGTTTTACACTCTCTGCAGCTTGCAGAGGTGTATGCAGTGCCATGGAGAGATCATTTGTTATGTGGTTAGATCCTACACCAAGGAAGTCATTGTATCTGACAGAATTTCCTGTATGTATGATCAGATTGCTTGTCTGTCCACCCATATCTATCACTGCTACACCCAACTCTTTCTCATCTTCGCCCATAGTCGCAATAGCAGATGCATAACCACTCAGTACAATTCCATCTATCTCTACACCTGCAGAGCGGACAGCTTTTTTCAGATTGCTGAGACTTGATTTTTGGGTCATTATAATGTTTACATTGACCTCCATCCTGCTGGCATTCATCCCATAAGGATCTTCGATGAAATCCTGATCATCTACTTTGAAGTTATACGGAAGTATATGGACAATATCATATTCAGTTGGCACATTTGCATTATATTGTGCTGTATGTATGACTCTCTCTATCTCTTTGAGAGAGATATCTTTGTGAGGTATATTGATGATACCAGTTGCATTGATACTCTTGGCATAAGCATTGGATATTGAGATAGTTGCTGTGGTTATGGTGCTTCCAGAGATCCTTTTTGCATCATTGATAGCTTTTTTGATCGATTTTGATGCAAGCTCGATATTTGTAATGATACCTTTCTTGACACCTTGAGACCTTGAGATCCCATGACCAATAATTTGAATTCTGTTGTTATTGATCTCGGCAATTATGGCACAGTTTTTAGTTGAGCCGATATCAATTGCTAAAATTCTTTCATTCAAGTTATATTCCTTCCACAAATTTTTGGGTTTTGTATTTTTTATCTAAACTTTTGAGAAGATTGGATTGAAAATCCTCTATTTTTATCTGCTCTGTACTATTTTTGATAAATTCTGTACTACTATTGTCCATTCCCATCTTCTGTTCTATGATATTATAAACTATCACTTTTTTTCCTATCGTTATGATACCCTTTTCTTTCTGAGAAGTAAATAGTTTTTGTAGAAATTTTAGAGTTTCCTGAGCATCAAGTGGGGTTAATGTAACTCTGCTATCAAGTGTAACAAAATCAGAGAGAGTTGCATTGCTCTCATCAAACCCCTTGAGTGTTGACTCGGCTAGTGTTGTCAAAGCCTCAGTAGTAGATGTTTTTTCATACTCTACCGTTACTAGAGGTTTAGCTTCTTCAAAACTCATCTCTTTAGGATCTATCATTTGAACAACTTTGATCGTAGCATATCGGCTACCTATCGCTTTTGGCTTTAAGATACTATTGATATCTTTGATCTGAATCTCTTTCCAAGCTTCAGCTGTCAACGCCTGATCATCTAGTGCAAGAGTTAGCGTTTGGCTCTTTTGGCTCTTCCCTTTTTTGTAAGCTATATACTGTTTTTGAGCACTCTTTTTAGATTTTTTCATCTTTGTATCAGCAATGACTCTCTCTTTAGCCTCCTCTAGCTGAAGCTGTTTGCCCTCTTGATCGATATAGTTATAGCTGTTCTCTTTGTAGAACTCTGCTATCTCCTCTTCGGATACAACAGTATCGGCACTCTCTGTCCAGAGAATATCCAATAGATATTTTTTGGGTGTCATATATGAGCTTTTTTGACTCTCCCAGTAGCTTTTGAGTTGTTTCTCATCTGTGGTTAAGTTGATATCTTTGGAGGTTAGAACCTTATATGCAATTTTGTCTGAGACTGATATCGCTGCACTAAGCACCTCTCTCTCAAATGGTAAGCTTTTGACACCTAAGAGAGTAAATAGTTTTTGAATAATAGTCTGTTCGTGAATGACCTTTTCAAATGTTTTTGCCTTTAGACGACGACTTTTTAGAAATCCTTCATAGATGGTTTTGTTAAATTTCCCACTCTTTTGAAAGGAGCCGATCTTGTGCAGCTGTTCGAGTATCTCTTCATCAGAGACAACAATACCAAACTCTTTAGCTAAGTTAAGCAGTAGAGCCTGTGCCGCCAAAGTAGAAAATGTCTGCTGTGCAAGTCCCATCTCTCTAGCTTTTTTCTCATCAAGTTTTCCCTGCATCATCTGGTTGTAGCGTTGATAAGTATCTCCATAAGCTAAATCAAATGCCTCTTTGGTTATCTCTATATCTCCAACTTTACCAATAGCTCCAGCTTTTGCCCCATACTGATAGCTACCCCAGCCAACAAATCCTGCACCAATAAATGCGATTGTAGCGATCCAAATGGTTACGATCAGGTATTTGTTGTGTTTTTGCATCCAACTTATCATTCTTTTCTGCCTTCTTCAGGGTTTATAGTGTACCCTACGGTTAAAATTTTTTAATATTTTAGTCAACTTGTGGTTAAATATGGTTGATTATTTTAGATAAATCATTTATAAAGTAGGAGAGGTTTATGAATAATATGATAATAGAAGAGGACTTAAACTATATTTGGCACCCCTGTACACAGATGAAAGATCATGAAGTACTCCCATTGATACCTATCAAATCAGGTAAAGGGGTCTATCTCTATGATTTTGATGGAAATCGATATATTGATGCGATCAGTAGCTGGTGGGTCAATATCTTCGGACATGCCAATCCCAAAATTAATCAAAGAGTAAAAGAGCAGCTAGATACGCTAGAGCATGTTATTTTGGCAGGTTTTACACATGAACCGGCAGTTACCTTGGCTAAAAGGTTGGTCAAGCTGACACCGGATGGTCTGCAGAAACTATTTTTTGCGGATAATGGCTCTAGTGCGGTAGAGGTTGCCTTGAAGATGAGTTATCACTACCATCGTAACAGAGGGGAGGATCGTTCACTATTTCTCTCTCTGACCAATAGTTATCATGGTGAAACACTAGGTGCCTTGAGTGTGGGTGATGTAGCACTCTATAAAGAGACATATGCTCCACTGTTGATAGAGTGTATTCAGACTCCAGTTCCTAAAGATCAGAGTCTCCAGAGTGCGAAAGAGGCACTAGAGGCACTCTCTAAGCTTCTTGATGATAGAGGGGATGAGATAGCTGCACTGATACTAGAGCCGCTTATTCAGGGAGCGGGAGGTATGCATATGTATCACCCCGACTACCTCAAGGGTGCTAGAGCATTGACCAAAGAGCATGGTCTGCATCTGATAGCAGATGAGATCATGACAGGATTTGGCAGAACAGGGACGATGTTTGGTTGTGACCAAGCAGGGATAACCCCCGATATGATGTGCCTCTCCAAGGGATTGACGGGTGGTTACCTGCCCCTCTCTGTTGTCATGACTACCGATGATATCTATAGTGCATTCTATTGTGACTATAGTGAACACAAAGCTTTCTTGCATTCACACAGCTATACAGGCAATCCTCTAGCCTGCAGTGCAGCATTGGCTACACTCGATATCTTTGAGCAGGAGGATATATTAGGAGAGAATAGAAAAAAAAGTGCCTACATAGCAGAGAGACTCAAAGCATTCGAGAGCCTGCCCAATGTCAAAGAGGTACGACAGACCGGAATGGTCGCAGCTATTGAGCTAGAGGGATATGCCCCGGAAGAGCGGATAGGACTCAAGGTTTATCAATATGGATTAGATCATGGTGTGCTTCTCCGCCCATTGGGGTATATCATATATATAATGCCACCATATATTATCAGTTATGATGAGATAGATAGAGTAGTAGATGTAGCTTTCGATGGGATTGAAAATTTAACTCGAAATATTTGAAGTTGCATCAAGCTCATAAGCAAGATCTCCATTGAGATAGACTTTCTCTATGGATATATCTGCATCAAATATCACAATATCAGCACAATACCCCTCTCTGAGTTCACCGATAGGAAGTCCGAGCCGCTTAGCAGGTAGAGAAGTCACAGCTGTGATAGCCTCTATCAGTGTCGCTTCTGTATGGTTGTAGAAATTTTTGACAGCATCATTGAGCTTCAGAACACTCCCTGCCAATACTCCATTCTCCAGTGCAGCTCTACCATCTTCTACTCTCACACTCTGCCCACCCAAATCATAACAACCGCTCTTCAGGCACCCCGCCCTCATAGCATCTGTGATGAGTATCAACTGATCTTTTTTGATCTTCTCTACACTATGTAGGGTTGCAGGGTGGGTATGGATGAGATCTGCTATGATATCTGCTGTCACATCACTCTCAAATAGAGCACCAATGACCCCAGGTTCACGATGGTGCCAAGGGGGCATAGCGTTGAAGAGATGAGTTGCATGTGAAATACCCCACTCAAAACTCTGCATCGATATCTCATAATTGGCATCACTATGACCGATACTCAGCAGAGTATGAGGAGAGATCTCTCCTATCTTTTTGATAAAATCTTCAGCCCCTTGCATCTCCGGAGCGATTGTGATCACTCTGATATGTGGCAGATATGGTTCTATCCACTCAAATCTTGCCTCCTGGATATACTTGGGGTCTTGTGCCCCGCATTTGAGAGGATTGATGAATGGACCCTCTAGGTGAATCCCTTCGATCTTTGCACCGCTTACTCTATCTCCATACTCTATGATCACATCCAGTGCTTTGTTGATATCCTCTTGGCTCATCGTCATCGTAGTTGCGATAAAAGAGGTGGTACCTGTCTGTAGAAGAGTTCGCGAGATAGTCTCCAGCGCTTGGGGTGTCGCATCCATCACATCAGCACCACCACTACCATGAATATGCATATCAACAAACCCTGCACTAACATAAGATCCTTTTGCATCTATGATTTCACACTGATCTGGCAAATCCTCTTGGCTTAAGGAGATGATATTTTCATCAAATAGCAGATGATATCCAGTTAAATATTCTCTGTTATCTATTATAGTTCCATTGATGATTGCTTTCATGCTGATATTATAACTAAGAGTTTATAGATACTTAATGCCGTTTTGCTAAAATACGGCACAAATTTTAATTGGCTTCCCCTTTGGAGTAGCCTCACAAGGAATACTTAACATGAAAAAAATACTACTAGGAGTCCTTATACTGACAGTTGTTGCTGCTGGTACACTCTTCTTTCTCAAGGGCAAAGATACTTATGATGCGAGCAGATACTCTGCCTCACTAAGCGATGGACTCAATAGAGGTTCAACCATCAGCTATACACTCCCGGACCAGTTTGATAAAGTACATACTCTTGATAACTCGACCCAAAAACTGATCTTGGTCTTTGCCAAAGATACAGGACACACAGTCAAAGAGTATCTCAAAGATCAACCTGCCGACTATCTGTCAACACATCATTCTTCATTTGTCGCAGATATCAGCCCAATGCCTGTAGTGATACGAAATACATTTGCTCTGCCTGACCTCAAAAAACAGCACTATAGTGTAGAACTCATATATGACAAGAAGATCTCTGAATCTTTCACAAAAGATGCAAAAACAGATAGTATCACTATAGTAACACTCGACAACAGAAAGATTGTAAAAGTAGATTATCTCAAGAGCAAAGAGGAGCTCAAAGCAGCCCTACAGTAAAATAAGGGAATTTCCAATAAGAATAAAAAATCAAAAAGGAGAATAGATGAGACAATATGAGACTTATAAGTGCAACAGATGTGGCAATGAAGTAGAGGTGAGCAGAGTGGGAGGTGGAACACTTGTCTGCTGTGAAGAGGATATGGTGTCTATAACAGAAAACCTAACAATGGTCAATCTCATGAAAGCCGTAGCCGGAGAGTCAATGGCTAGAAACAAATATGAGTATTATGCAAAAGTAGCACAAAGAGAGGGATACCGTGATATCGCTGCACATTTTCAGCGTGCTGCCGACAACGAAAAAACACATGCCAAGCTAGAACTAAAGCTCTACAATATGATGAAGAGCGGAGAGGAGTTTGGTGATACAGTGGCCAATCTCAAAGATGCCATCGCAGGAGAGAGCTATGAAAACCTCACTATGTATCCTGATTTTGAGAAAATTGCCAAAGAGGATGGGGAAAAAGAGGCAGCCAGACTCTTTCAAGGTATAGGCAAGATAGAAGTAGAGCATGAAAAGATGTATCGAGAACTATTAGAGCGGCTCGAATCAGGTCAAGAGTATGAGAGCAAGGATGAAGAAGAGGAGTGGATCTGTGAAGTCTGCGGTCATATCCATAGAGGTAAAAAACCGCCAAAAGTCTGCCCTGTCTGCAAACATCCTCAAGAGTATCAGTCAAGAGCAAATGAGAGAAAATAGCGATTTCAGAGTTGAAACTTAGCTGATTATGCTTTGTCTCTTGCTAGTTTTAATGATAGACCCCTCTACCATCTCATCTCGTGACGATGGTCAAAATCCTATTTCCCAAATAGTCCACCTAGGATCCCTTTGGACTCATTTTCCATTCTGGTCAGGTGAATATCTGCCCGTTCAACACCTAGATCAAGAGCATCCTCATAGAGGTTGAAGGCTTTCTTTCTATTCTTCTCGATACCTATGCCATGCTCATAGAACTGTGCAAGATCACAAACTGCTTCTGGGTAGTCATCTAGTGCCAAGCGGTTGATCTGAGTAAATGCTTCAGAGAGATTTTTTTGGATTATATTTCCCTTGAATAGTTCTCTAGCGAGTATAAATTGGGCATATAGTGATTCTGTTGCTGCTACTATCAAGAGTAGATGGGCAGCTTCATCTAGCTTCCCCTCCTCCTCTAGTGCATAGATAGAGATGATACTCTTTTCTATATCCTCATCTGTGTAGCCCTCTACCCTAATCATATCAAGGAGTCTCTCTTCACTTGGAAACTGTTCAGAGTTTTCAACAACCTGTGGATACTGGTTGATCATATTTCTGATCTTTTGATCTATGTAGGATATAGGTGCATACTCTATCTTCTCCCTCTCTTGAGGCTCTTGGGTCTCTTGTTTGGGATCAGTCTCTATAGACTCCTCTATCTCCTCACGGTACTCCTCTTTATCTTGGTTTTGACCTAGAGTGGTATCTTCAAACTCTTCAACCTTCTGATCCTCCTCTTTATGAAAATCCTCTACAGAGGTGGGAATAGGGATCTCTTTTTCTGGAAGCTGATCCTCTTCGATCATATTGTAGCGTTCCATTATCTCTTCAGTTGTTGGCTGGGGAGGTATAACTGTTTCATTCTCTATCTCTTCGGAGAGTGCTGTCTCATTTAATTTCAGTGCCTCTAGTGAAAACATCTCATCATCTTCTATAGAGGGGTATTTCTCCCTGCCAGCCTCTTCAAAAAGACCAAATTTCTTGATCAACTCCTCCTCTTCTCTATCTCGTTGATTTTGACTAGGGGGGGGTGTTGGTGTTACCTCTTTATGAGGATTTTGGAGATAGTGATCTATTAGGTTGCTAGCTAGTGCAAAATTTTCATCATCCAATACACTGAGAATATTCTCCAACTGTTTGTTATCCTTATATTTCATAAGTTTCAATCGCTGTAGAGTAACAGTCTCATTATCTGTGATGGAGATAGCTATTTGAATGATCTTCAGTCGTTTTTCAATCTGTCCTGATGGTGCCATTGTTGGTGTACTCCCATAATTTATGATGCGTTAGTATATCAAAAGTTTATTTGATTTGTTTAAAGTGATGAACTCAATGCCAAGAGACGGCAGCTATTTTCAAGTATCGAAACTTTTTTTGCCATCTCAATGATATCCCGATCATAAGAGATCAGTCCAAAGCCTTTGATGAGGAGTAGATGGGAGTCACTTTTTTTAAAAAACTGAGGGATCTCATATGGTGCTCGTTCGTGCCAGTCATCAAATTTTTTGGGGTCATAGACTATGATCTCTCCTAAAATCTTCCTACCAAAGTAATCCTGGGGGATTACTTTTCCATGTTTGAGTGAAAAAGCTGTAGCATAGGGGGGCATCGTATATGATATATACTTGGCACTTGATATTGTTTTGTAGATATGTTCATGGATTTCGACATCACTGCTGGCAGATTTCCAGCGATAATCCTTCTTTTCACAATCTAGGCGGATGAGAGACTCCTCTGTTACTTCATCAAGAATCGTACTCTCTTTGTTGATGAGAAAGCTCTGCATAGTAACTCGTGCAGAGATTGATCCTTGAAATACACCAAAGAAATTTTTGTTGAACATTGAGAGAGAGACATGTTTGATCTCTTCAAATAAGTGGGCATCTATGACCATACCAACCCCTTTTTTATCAGAATAGAAAAATTATAAATTTATGTATTATTTGGGTATTATAGCATTATAAATAGAGTAAAAAGGATTTTATGTGCAGATACCCCATGTTCCTGTATTGC
Organism: Campylobacterota bacterium; assembly: GCA_034722955.1. GTDB lineage: Bacteria > Campylobacterota > Campylobacteria > Campylobacterales > Sulfurovaceae > SZUA-451. The sequence continues at coordinate 13,662 of JAYEOM010000069.1, read as the reverse complement.
TGGATGAAGTACTGGAGAGTTTTTCCAAAATAGATGAGGGGCATTTTGTCGATTGTACACTAGGGTATGCAGGGCATAGTGCAGCGATATTAGAGAAGTACCCTCAAATACACCATATTGGGATAGACAGAGATCAGGAGGCGTTGGATTTTTCACAGAAACGACTAGCTGCTTTGGGAGATAGAAGTAGACTATACAGAGGTACATTTGCAGAGGTGTTGCCACAGCTACAAGAGTCTCCCCTCGTGGGTCTGTTGGCTGATTTTGGTGTCTCATCACTACAGTTGGACAAGAGAGAACGGGGATTTAGCTTTGAGAGTGAAACACTTGATATGCGTATGGATAGCAGTGCTCCATTGAGTGCCTATGAAGTAGTCAACGGTTATGATCGTGAAGCACTAGAGTATATTTTGGATCAATATGGAGAGGTTCGCTCCTATCGTAAACTCGCCGGAGCCATCATAGAAGCTAGAGCTAAAGCCCCCATACAGAGTGCCAAGGTATTGAGCCAGATAGCGATGGAGGTTATACCCAAAAGTGGCAAGATACACCCTGCAACCCTCATGTTTCAAGCCATACGGATCGAAGTCAACAATGAACTAGGTGAGATCGAAGGGCTGCTTGATGCACTGGAGGAGATGAAGCCATCGGGGGCGATTGTTTCGCTTATCACTTTTCACTCACTGGAGGATCGTCTGGTGAAAAACCGTTTTAGAAGATGGACACGATCATGTATATGTGACCCGCATACCATCCGATGCAGTTGTGGGAAAAATCATGCACTAGGCAGACTCCTTGCACGCAAACCTATCACGGCTAGCAGTGAGGAGTTGAGAATAAACCCACGAAGCAGAAGTGCCAAGCTGAGATCATTTCAATTTAAATCCATAGAGAAGCAGTGATGAGTAGAGCTAAAGTAAAAAAAAGAGCAACAGTAAATGGTGTCTCATTTAGTCTACTTTTAATTATCATCATCTCTATGGTTATTGTAATAATCCTGTCGATGATAAAGATATATCTGAGTAACCAGATCTATTATAAAAGCAGAAGAGTAAACTATATAGAGAGAGAGGTCTCTGCACTCAGAGAAGAGCATGTTATGTTAGAGAATCAAGTACAAAAATTAAAATTTAAAAATAGAGTCTCTGATACGATTTTTTTAGTGGATGAATAGGAAGGTATAGTTTTGATTAGATCTTTTATAACTTTTTCGGTCGATAGACCGATCATCAACCATATCCTCATGCTCTTTATGTTGGTATTGGCTATCTTCTCCTATCAAAATATTCCCAAAGAGATATTTCCCCCTTCCCAGCTCGATCAGATCATGATTACAGGTGGCTATCCAGGTGCTAGTGCTGATGTTTTGGACAAAATGGTAGTAAAAACGATCGAAGATGAGATAAAGAGTATCAGTGAAATAGAGAGGATCGATACAACTATACAAAATGGCATATTCTATATGAAAGCAGATATAAAACCGGGCAGTAACAATCAGCTGGTACTAGGTGATGTAAAAGATGTCATCTCTAATACTCGTCGTGATCTACCCTCTGATATGGATGAACCTATAGCAAAGATTTCTCAATATGACTATCCGCTGCTACTGCTAGCTATCTCTGGGGATAAGTCAACTAGAGAGTTGCTGGATATTGCAGATAAGCTCAAAAGTAAATTGAGCAGTTATAAAAATTTGAGTGGTATTATGATACGCGGAGATGCTGATGATGAGGTTTTGATTCAGATAGATGAGAAGAGACTTGAAGCTTATGGTTTGCCCAAGAGTGCCGTCTATCAAGCTATCAATAGTTTGAGTTCTATCTTCCCTATCGGTACTATCGAGCAGTATGGAAGTCACCTCTATATCTCCACCATCAATGGCGAGAAGAGTGCCAAGGCATTTGAAGATCAGCTCATCACTGTTGCCGGTAAGAGTCTACGGCTTGGAGATATATCTACAGTATCTTTCAGACTGAGTGATACAGATGAGATCTCCCACTTTAACGGGAAGAAAAATATCTCCATCAATATCAATAAAACCAAAGAGGGAAACGCTATCGCTCTGAGCAGAGAGATCCGAACGATGCTAAAGGAGTTTGCCAAAGATTATCGGGGTGTAGATATAGAAGCCTACACAGACACCTCTGTATGGATCAAAAATAGACTCAACCTTGTCTCCTCAAATATCATTTTTGGATTGATCTTGGTCTTTATGGCACTATTTTTGAGTGTCAATTTCAAGATCGCTCTTATAGTCGCGATTGGTATTCCTGCGAGCTTCTTGATCACTCTGATTGGTGCTGATCTGATCGGATATAGTCTCAACATGCTGACTCTGCTAGGTGCACTGATCGCACTGGGGATGTTGGTCGATGAGGCTATAGTCGTAGCAGAAAATATCTATCGTCATATGGAGATGGGTAAATCTCCTAGAGAAGCTGCGATCGATGGTTCGGTTGAAATGTTTCCAGCAGTTATGACAGCTACTCTGACAACAGTCTTTGCCTTTTTGCCACTGCTAATCATGAGTGGTGAGATGGGTATGTTTATGAAAGTGCTTCCGGTTATGATCACTATACTTCTCCTGAGTTCACTTTTTGAAGCATTTTATTTTCTTCCTCTTCATGCAAAAGAGCTCTTCTCTATGGGTGATTTCCAAAAAGAGCATGAACGAAGTGGCTTTTGGGATACTATGATAGCACTATATGGCAGGATACTAAAGAGACTTCTAATTTATAAAAAGTCCTCTCTTGCTATGCTAGTCTCCTTTATCTTTCTAGCTACAGCAGGGATGGCAAGTCTCACAAAGTTTCAACTCTTTCCGGAGTTTGATACAACTCAGATATATATCAATGGTAAAGTTGATGTTAACTCTAAACTAGAAGATACTGAGGTGCTGATCACAGAGGTGGAGAGAGCTTTGATGGCTAGCTTGAAGGATAGTGAAGTCTCCTCTGTCACTTCAATCATCGGTCTGAAGTTCAATCCTGATCAAAGTTTTGAGACTGGGAGCAATCTCTTTCAAATTTTTATCAATCTGCATGAGAAAGCACCAGAGAACTTCTTTGATACCTATATCAATCCTATCTTTTCTTTAGAGTGTGATGGAAGTGATATGATCCGTCAAAAGAAAGCACAAGAGATTGTTAAAGTTGTTCAAAAAGATGTTGTAGATCCTTTTAAAAGAAAAAAACTCTCCAATGATGCTCTAATGTTTCAAGAGATCAACACTTTTGTGCCGCAGACAGGTATAGTGGGTCATGATATAGAGATAGGGTTGGTTGCTTCTGACTCTAGTAAAGTTCTCGAAGCTATTTCATCTATAAAGGGGGCATTGCATTCGATAGATGGTGTACATGATATCTCAGACAACGCCAAAAAAGGTGTACGAGAACTTAAACTTCGTGTCAATGGGTATGGTCAGCAGCTGGGCTTTACCGAGGGGTATGTGACAACTGCCCTCAAAGGAACACTTCTAAAAGCCGAGTATGGTAAGATGTTTAATGATACAGGCTTAGTGCGTATCCGTATCGAAGATCCCCAAAAAGATCAAAGTATGCAGATGGAGTCTCTACAGCTCACGACACCAAATGGCAAACAAGTTGTCCGACTGGGTGATATTTGTGACTTTTACTATGAGAAGAGTTTTGTCAAGATCTTCAAAGAGGATGCAGAGAGGGTTCGCTCTGTTTTTGCTAGAGTTGATAGCAAGATGATACTCTCTACAGAGGTGATGGATCGCATCAGACCTCTTCTCGAAGAGATCAAAAAAGATGGTATCAAGGTTATCATCAAAGGCGAAGAGAGAGAGAATGAACAGATGAAAAAGGAGATGATACAGGCGGCAATGATAGCCCTATTCCTTATCTTTATCTCTCTAGTTTGGATGTTTAACTCTCTGGTGCTGCCACTAATAGTTATATCTACTATCCCTCTCTCTGTAGTGGGTGCTTTGGTGGGTACTTATCTCCTAGGGATCAACATGACGATGCCGGGAATTATGGGTATCATCGGACTAGCAGGAGTGGTAGTCAATGATGGATTGATCATGCTGAGTTTTATCAGAAGATCCAAAAACTATGATGAGTTGGTAGAGAAGGCAGGGCATCGTCTGCGCCCGATCCTGTTAACGTCTATCACCACTGTTTTGGGTCTGTTGACTCTGATGTTTTTTGCCAGTGGGCAGGCTCTGATCATTCAGCCAATGGCGATATCATTAGGTTTTGGAATAGCTTGGGCAACTATACTCAATCTATACTATGTTCCTCTTCTGTATGCGGTGATCTATAGAATAAAAGAGTAGAAAAATAAAAGGATTTCTTGATTAATAAAATTTTGCTATAATCCTCTAACTTAAACCCAAGGAGATAGAGATGAATATATTTGATGATGAAGATGATTATATGGTGAGTACACCTAAAGATAACTATTTTGCTATTGCAAAAACAGCCAATGAGAATATAGTAGAGATGGAAGTTGAAAAAATGTTTCAAAGGCTTGCTATCGCCGAGAAGATTCTCGAGGAGAGAGGACTTGAAGAGGAACAGGAAAACCTTTTGAAGAGTATGGTGATTGAGAAAGAGCTTGAAGATCGAACCAATAGCATCTTTCTCGAGTTGGTGGGTAATATCGTTACTCAGTGTGAGTAGTAGAGAGAGTCAGGAGTAGATTTGCTAAGTGTTGTAGAGAGAAAAATAGAACAATATGTCAAAGAGCTCAACGATAAAGAGGTGGAGAGTCTCTATCGCAAACTTCCGCAGGGAAAACGACTTCGTGCCAAACTGATACTGAAGATAGCAGGAGATGATCTTCGTGTCATCAAAACAGCTGCTATCGTAGAGATGATACATGCTGCAAGTCTACTCCATGATGATGTGATAGATGAAGCATTTACTCGACGCAACAGACCCTCTATCAATGCACTATATGGCAACAAAACAGCTATAATGCTGGGAGACATCCTCTACTCCAAAGGGTTTTTTGAGCTAAATCATATCGACAGAAGAGTCTCCAAAACTATATCCAATGCTGTAATCCAGTTGAGTTTGGGAGAGTTGAAAGATGTCTCTCTCTCTGATAGATTTAACATAGACAAGAGTCTATATATGGAGATGATTTACCAAAAAACCGCCTCTCTGATCGAAGCTAGTGCTGAGGCTGCCGCACTATTGGCAGGGAAAGCACCAGAGCCATATCGTACCTATGGACGCAATCTAGGTTTGGCATTTCAAATGATTGATGATCTTTTGGATATCACATCAGACTCCAAGACACTGGGTAAACCGGCACTGCATGATTTTGTAGAGGGAAAAACAACACTACCTTATATCTATCTCTATGAGCGTCTCTCATCTACACAACAGGGAAGACTACGAGGACTTCATGCCAAAAAGCTTACAGAGCATGATCAGAGATGGATCATGGAGTCTATGGAGGAGCATCATATCATACCACTCTGTTACAGTGAAGCCAAACTCTTGATTGATGAGGCGATAGAGTTGATGAGTGGGGCAGGCGAAACAGCTCTGACTGATATAGCTAGAGAGATGATCGAAAGGAGTTTCTGATGTACTATCAAGTGGTGAGTTTCAATTATAAAAAATGTGATCTATCTAGCAGAGAGAAGCTGGCATTTGCAGATGACAATGAGAAGAAGAAGATGCTTGACCGCCTTGTTGGTTTTGATTTTGTCTATGAAGTCTTTATCGTATCTACTTGCAATCGTATTGAAATAGTCGCAGCAACTCGTGATAATTTTGCAACTTACCATGCCGTCTTGGGTCTCTTCGCCCGCAGTAGCGGCATCAATTTTTATGAGCTAGAGGCGATGAGTGAGCAGGTCAATGACGAAGAGGCGATAAAGCATCTCTTCTCTGTTGTATCTTCACTCGACTCACTAGTCATAGGAGAGTCTCAGATCACTGGTCAAGTCAAAGAGGCATTTCGTTTCTCCCATGCCAATGAGACAGCAGGTAGAAAACTCAACCGTATTATCTCATATGCCGTAAAGTGTGCTGCTGAGGTGCGCAATGTGACGAAGATATCTGAAAACCCTATCTCCATAGCATCAGTAGCTGTAGCACAGGCAGCAGCGATCATGGGTGATAACCTTGCAGGTATGACAGGTGTAGTTGTAGGTGCTGGTGATATGGGAAAACTTGCAGCCAAACATCTACTCAGAGCAGGTTGTGATGTAGTTATGCTCGGAAGAGATAGAGAGAAGATAGAGCGGATCTCTCAAGAGTTGGGAGAGAATGTCAAGGTAGATGATATAGGTAATTTACCAAAATACCTCAATCGATACCGTCTGCTATTCACAGCGACATCCTCCCCTGTACCTATCATCACCAAAGATATGGTAGAGGTTCGTGATCTTAAGCGACTCTGGTTCGATATGGCAATACCGCGAGATATAGAAGATATGGATATGGAGCAGATGCAGATTTTCCGTATTGATGATCTCAAAGATATCTCTGCGGACAACCATGCTCTGCGTCAAGAGCAGGCACTGAGAGCTAGTGAAATTGTCGAGCGGTATAGAGATGAGTTTTTTCAGTGGCTTCGAGCTCTCTCTGTCGAACCTATCATCAAAGATATGCGTCTGCAAGTTGCAGATGTGATAAACGCAGAGTTGGATAGGGCTATCAAAAAGGGTTTTGTCCCAGCAGAAGCAGAAGCTAACATGAAAAAAATGGCTCAACAGATGTTTAACACTTTTCTCCATAAACCTACCGTTCGTATGCGTCAAAGTTCACGCGAAAAAGAGGGGGCAGTCGGTATCGACTCTCTCAAAAATATTTTCAATGTAGATACAGAAAATATCAATTTCAAACAATACAAAAAAGATCATCACAAAGGATATCGATCGTGAGAGTAACACAGATGCTAATACCTACTAGCAAAGAGAGACCCAATGATGCTACTTTGGCAAGCCATATCTATCTCATTCGTGCAGGGTATATACAAGGGGTAGGAAGTGGACTCTACAACTACCTCCCTCTGGGCAAAAGAGTACTAGATAAGATACGCAATGTTGTCAAAGATGAGTTAGATAAAGCTAACTGTCAAGAGGTAAGTTTGGGATTTGTAACCCCAGCGAGTTACTGGATAGAGAGTGGACGATTTGACAAATACGGCAAGGAGCTTTTGCGTTTTAAGGATCGTAAAAATAACGATTTTGTTTTAGGACCAACACATGAAGAGATGATGGTCAACCTCGTCAAGGGAAGTGTAAAGAGCTATAAGGCACTGCCACTCAACTTATATCAAATCAATCTCAAGTTCCGTGATGAGATAAGACCTAGATTTGGGTTGATGCGAGGACGAGAATTTTTGATGAAAGATGGCTATAGCTTTCACGCTTCAGAAGAGGATATGCAGCGAGAGTTTGCTCATATGGAAGAGACTTACAAGAGAATCTTCACGCGATTGGGTTTAGAGTTTCGTGTAGTGGAGGCAGATAGTGGTGCTATAGGCGGAAGTGGCAGCAGAGAGTTTATGGTGTTGGCAGATAGCGGTGAAGATACGATCGTAGTATGTAGCGAGTGTGAGTATGCCGCCAACATAGAGGCAGCCACTAGATCACCAAAATTATCTGAAGCAGAGCCGCCTGAGGCAGTATATGCCAAGTTTTGCACACCTGATACCACTACTATAGAGGCACTGAGTGACTACTTTAAGGTAGATCCGCACTATCTGATCAAGACAGTCGCCAAAAAAGCACTCCTAGATGATGGCGAGAGTAGGGTAGTTCTTTTTGCTCTTCGTGGTTCTGATGAGCTTCAAGAGGTTAAAGCATGCAATACCGTAGGAGCCAATGAGCTTGTAGATATCTCAGAAGAGGAGTTGGTAAAAGCTGGTTTGGTTGCTGGATATATGAGTCCTACTATAGTGCCTGATGGTGTAGAGGTTGTATTTGATGCCATGCTCCAAGATGCGACACATTTGATTTGTGGTGCAAATGAAAAAGATTATCACTTGGTAGGGATAGATCTCAAGGGCTATGATGCTAACTACAGTGATATAGTAGCTGTACAGGAGGGTGATGAGTGTCCCCACTGTAGTGGAAAACTTCGCTACACCAAAGGGATTGAAGTGGGTCATATATTTCAGCTTGGCAGTCGATATTCTGAGCCTCTGAAAGCTACTTTTCTTGATGAAAATGGCAAATCACAACCCTTTGTCATGGGAACTTATGGCATAGGTGTTAGTCGTCTGCTTGCAGCGATTATCGAACAGCATCACGATGATAGAGGGTGCATGTGGACCAAAGAGAGTACACCTTTTGCTGTGACTATCATAGTCTCCAATATCAAAGACGAAGCACAGCTGGCACTAGCAGAAGATACTTATGTCACACTACAATCTAAGGGAGTTGAAGTTCTTCTGGATGATCGTAAAGAACGATTTGGCTTTAAGATGAAAGATTTTGAACTTATTGGTACCCCTCTAGCAGTTGTGATAGGTAAAAACCTTGCAGAGGGTTCTGTGGAGCTGGTAGAGAGAGATGGATTGGAGAAGCAGACTATCTCTGCTGAGAATATCATCGAAGAGATAGCAGGTCTATTATGATTTTTGTTATTATTCCATTTCTGTTGGCAGAGTTGATATTGTCACTCAAGGTAGTGGAGAGTATAGGTGCACTCTGGAGCGTTATATGGATCATAGGTACGATCTTTATCGGTACTCTGCTTCTAAAAAATTCACAATATGCAATCATGGGGAACCTCAATGCCGTCTCCAGAGGAAAGCTAAATCTGCAAAATTTCCAAAATGCCAGTATGGCGTATCTGCTAGGTGCTATATTGTTGATCATTCCGGGTATCTTGAGTGATACGATAGGTCTATTTGCACTCTGCTACACAGTTTATTTACAATTTGTAGCTAAAGTAACACCGGAAAAACCAAATTTTAATCAAAAAGGAGATGATGATGTCATTGATGTTGAAGTTATTGATGAGTATGATCGTAATAACAGCCACTCTTGATGCTAGTATGAGTGAAGCGAAACTTACAAAATATGTCAAAAAATTTATTGTAAAAAATCCTGCTGTCAGGGTATCTAGTGTAGAGATTGTGGATATACAAAAGGTAGATGGTGAAGAGGGGTGGGAAGTATATCTTACCAATATGAAGTTGATACATAATGGTAAAGATCTATCTGTTCCTCAAACTATATTTGTCAATGGAGATTTGATCACACCGGCATTGATGAATCTAAAGAGAAATAAAAACTACTCCAATGAGTATAAACCATCGATTCCTGACTCATACTATAGCGATGATCACTTGCTCTTTGGTAATAAAGATGCTAAACATAAGATAGTTATATTCTCTGATCCTCAGTGTCCGTATTGTATGGAGATAGTGCCTGAGATCATGGATGCAGCACGAAAATATCCAGATACTTTCGCACTATACTACTACCATCTACCACTATTGAGTATACACCCTGTATCAGGTATCTTGGTTCGCGTGATGCATGTAGCTCAGGATTGGAAAAAGAGTGATGTCGTAGAGAAACTATACTCTCTGAAGATCAACCCCAACGAGACCAATATCGACAAGGTACTCGCTGCGGTGAAAACGCAAACGGGCTTTTCAGTTACCAAGGCAGAGATAGAGAGAAAAGCTGTCAAACAGGCGATAGAGTCAGATGAAGATGCTGCTGCTAAAGTTATGGTCACAGGCACACCAACGATCTATTTTGATAGCCAATGGGACAAGATGCGTAACAGATACAAATCTTTTATGCCGTAGAGTAGTTTGATGAAAAAGATCATTATCGCAACCAGAGCGAGCAATCTGGCACTTTGGCAAGCTTATCATATCAAGGCACGCATAGAGGATAGTTTTCCTGATATCGAAGTAGAACTCAATGAGATCACTAGCATGGGAGATAAGATCCTAGACAAACCCCTAGCTCTAGTAGGAGGCAAAGGGCATTTCACCAAAGAGCTAGAGGATGAGATGTTGGCAGGCAATGCTGATCTAGCAGTGCACTCACTCAAAGATGTCCCTACCTATATACCCGATGGACTAGAGCTAGTGGCTATTACGCAGAGACAAGACCAGAGTGATCTCTTTTTGTCACACACCTACAGCTGCTTGGATGATCTGCCCAATGGTGCAGTAGTAGGAACCACCAGCCTGAGAAGACGCATGCAGCTACTACAGCAGAGACCAGACTTGAGAGTCAAAGATCTTCGTGGCAATGTAAACACTCGTTTGAGGAAGCTTGCAGAGGGTCAGTATGATGCTATCATTCTAGCCTATATCGGTTTGGCACGCCTCGATCTCCTCAAAGATATCCCCTTCGTAGAGAAGCTCTCTTTTATGATCCCTCCTATGGGTCAGGCTGCTCTAGGCATAGAGATAGTAAGTGACAATGCACTTATGAGGGAGGTGGCTATGAGTCTAAATGATGAGAAGAGTTATCTCTGTACTAAGCAAGAGAGAGACTTTGTCTCTAGGATTGGTGCAGGATGCTCAGCACCTGTAGCTGTCAATGCAGTGATAGGAGAGGATGAGACTATGACTATCAGATCTATGATCGGATACCCTGATGGTACACATATCATGGAGGAGATGCTCACAGCCCCACTAGGAGAGTCAGATGGCTTGGGTCATCTGCTTGCTGATATGATGATCTCAGAGGGTGCTTTGGATATACTCTCCAAAGCAGAAGATATCGCCTTCAAAGATGAGATGCCTGAGAGGCTTTGAGTGAAATTGGGAACTAGCATCTATTGCCATTCACCCCTGCCGTTCAATCTCCACTTTTATCACTCTTGATAATCATAGAAATAAATAAAAGGGGACAGGCTACTTTAAAATCTTAGGGTCAGGGTCAATGGCGTTAAGCATTTCCAACTCCTAAAAAACCATTTTCTTCTTCCTTTTTTGATAATTAGCACTTTTGATTCCTTTACTATTTTTATCTTCTCTAGCAGAGGGTCTATCATATTTTCTATTGGGACGAATGACAATCTTATTAGTTCGTAACTGTTGATAGATTTTATCAAGTACTTCATCTATATCTTTGTCAGGAAAGTATAAAAGTCGTCCCATCAGGTGTGACTTTCTCTATGAGATATCCATCGTTATCATATCTATATGTATCATCTCCATAGACTACAAGTTGATCATCTAAAGTATAAGATGCTGTAGTAGTAATATTATTGACTATAGCAGAGGCTCTATTACCATTAGCATCATAGCTATACTGCTCTACTATCTCTTTATCTTTGATAACCTCTATAAGTCTATCTATACTATCATAAGTATATTCATATTTAGTTCTCTCTTTTACTCTCTGAGTACCTTTACCGTTTTGTTTAGGTATCTCTTTTGTGATAGTCTCTGTTTTGGATGATATCTTTAGGTTATCTCTTTTAAGTCTATACTCAAAGAGATCATCTTCTACTTCATTTAGTTCACCGTAGTTGTTGTGTTTTCTCTTTTGTGTTATTGTTCCATCTGTTAGTTGTTTGACGAAACCACTGTTTGTATCTCTAGTGAGAGTGTAGGGTGCGTTTCCCAACGCACCGATAGATATTAGCACTCCATCACTGTTATAGCTGTAGTTATTCGTTTGGTTAGCGTAAGTAGCAGTAGTGATTTGGAAGTCATTGTTATAGGTGTAGCTAAATGTCTGGTTGAGTATACCTCTCTGCTCTATCTGTGTTAGTAGATTACCATCATAGGTGAAGTTGAAGCTCTCATTGCCTTTGGTGATACTGCTTATGTTGTTTTGACATAGGTAGTTGTAGTTTGTTGTCTCCTCTGGGGTTTGGATGGTTGTGATTTTTGGGTTATGTGACATTTTTTATTTTAGCTTGTTTTTACTTTGGGGGTGGTATTGGTATTGAAGGTTGTAGTTGTTACCTGACCCCTTTGCCTCCTTTGCCTCTTTGCCTTAGCAAATGCAATGCGTTGACCTAGAAAAAATATATTGATGAAAATAAATCAGACTTACATATTTACTATTATTATGTAATAATTAACTAATTTAAGTTGTATTTACAATCTAATTTTCAACATAATTTATAAAAATTTTAGAAAGTGATGCTATACTTTTAGTCATTAGTTGAATCTCTTTTCTGTTAGATTTTTGTCGTAAAAAATTATAACTTATCTGAAATTAGATTTCAACTTTTGGACTACTATATATTTTAATTAGCTGATTTTTGTGTGAATTTGCAAGTGGCTCTAAAGAGTTCAAGTGTTTATCATGCATATTATGTTCAGGTAGCAATGACTTGTCAAGTTTGGTAAGTCATACTTATATTTTGGGTCAATGATTATATTCAAAAATCCATATTATTTGGAATTTTGAATATACCTAATTTATGAGAGTAAAGAAGGTAAATTTAATATTATGGAGGTCTCTTATGAAGAGATTTATTTTAGTTTTATTAGTCATTTTATCAAGTAGTGGCTATGCTGAACAAATGGTAGAACCTGAATTTAATGGTTTATATGCAAAATTAGATAGTGGCAAATATATAGAAATGGATCATGGTCATCGTGGATATAGAACGAAACTTTTAAATGGTCTATATGCTGCTTATGGAAAAAAGAATGGTAAACAAATAGTATTACATAGTTGTACAACCGATGTAAAACCCAAAATTACAACTATTCCTCTAAGTGAGTTTCATTCTTTTGTTGAAAAAGGTGGTTATACAATCAAAGGTGATTATTTTTATAAAGTTGATATTTATGATAATAAGGGATTATATATAACAGATACAAAAAATATTAAAAAAGATGGAAAATATTATTGTAAAGACAATAGCTTTAGTATGGATTTGAGAATTAAAAAGTTTGGTATAGATTCGTTTATTAATAAGCCTGATAATATTGATAATTTGAAAAAAGGTGTGATATATGCTCTTAAAGCTTCAGGACATATTTATTATGTTAAGTTTAAATAACACTCTGCTGTGATGGGACTCATCATATTAGTGATAGAAAAGAATTTGTTATCTACTGCTTATGAGGATTTATTTTTTTGAAAAGGTGAGTGCTTTGAATAAAACTCCCTATAAACTAGGATATGATAGCAGAAGATTCACGCTAAGGAAACATAAAACTTTTTAATCGCTCATAATTTCCATTATCAACTTCCTGTAATGCACTGATATACTCTACTCTTGTATTATTTACGTTGTCAATATTCTCACTACCCCACTCAAGCATGTTTTTACCTATGGACACAAGCCATAGATCAGTAAACAATCTGGCACATCTCCCATTTCCATTTAGCTCGTTCCATATCTCCCGATATGGAATGCATACCAACATCTAGTAAACAATCAAGCCCAAAATAGCTACAATAACCGATGGGAAGAAGTAGATATAAGATATATGAGCCAACACATCCATATTTTGCAACATGCACTATACTGCATTGGCTACCAATATTTACAAGAAAAGAGAATGCCAAAACACTATTGGAGCAACTTCCAGTTTTATAAAAAAGCTCACCATAAGGCAACTGATTATCAAGTATGGGAATAAGGATATCAGCCAATAGAAAGGGGTCAGGTAACAACTACAACTCATCTCCTACTCCTCTTGATCGCAGCAAACACAGCTTGTTGTGTTATTCCCAATACTTTAGCAATCATCTGTTGAGAATACCCATCTTTGTAGGCT
>JAYEOM010000068.1:0-2894 GCA_034722955.1 Campylobacterota bacterium | reverse complement strand
CAATGAAGAAGAAGATTACAAATATTTTGAAGAGTTGATGTGCTTTTATGCTCAAAGTTTGGCTATCACTATCCATAACTACTGCTTGATGCCTAACCATTATCATCTGCTCTTAGAGATACAACAACAGTATAGGGGTCAGGTGATGCTAACAACCATAGCCATTAGCGATGGGATGGAATGATAGCATTAGCATCACCCCCTAATCTTCTAATCTTTTAATCTTCGGTCAACATTCTTTTGTGATTTGATCATGCAGGGCATTGCCAAATTGATTCCCAAAAGTCCTAAACGCCCTCATCAGTAAGTGGAAGTCTGGTTCATAATGTACCATTCTCTAGCTATCCACCCAAAATATATAAAATATTTCTTAAATATGCTATAATATGCACAATTACGCATAATTAGAGAAAGGAACAGTGTGAGTAAGACAGAACAAATCTTACTGGAGTTATTTGAGGAGTACCCTCAGGCAACTACTGGTGAAATTATTGAGCGTACAGGATTGGCAAGACGTACCGTGCAAAAATATCTCACACTTCTTGTTGAAAAGAAAAAGCTTGAGGCTCACGGGGAGGGTAGAGGAAGATACTATCAAAGAGTGTATACTTCTAGTGAATCCCTCTCTCATCTTGCTGTACTTAAAAATGATCTGCTTGTAGGTAAGCTGAGCTATGGTGGTGGATCTTATCAGTTTGAGTATGATGCACAATACAAAGGTGTGGCACTGTTTGGTATCTCCAAAGATACAAAGATAAAAGTGCCTACACTTTACCCTGTGTTTGAAAACCTTCTTCCTGAGTATGAACGAAGAGATAAACTCTTGTCAAATGTTATGGATAGTGCCGATATTCTTTCACAGCTCTATAATGTGCAGGGTGACTTCAGATTTGTTCCTTACTTCGAGCTGTTTAAGCATAAGTCAGAAGCCCAAGCAAGACCAGCATGGCATACGGTGAAGCACAAGATACTGGGAGAGAATAGCTACCCCAACCTTATCGATGCTCAAACAGTTATTTCAGATGAAATTCTTGCAGAATCATCAGAAACAGAACACTCTTCGCTTAGTGGGTATCAGCACAAGATAGATATTAATCTCGATCTTGAAAATGGTACGATAGAGGAGAGTCAGAGGGATGCAGCTTATTTGATGAAGCCATTGAGCCGTACTATGACGGATTATTTTGCAAGAGATAAAGGCAGGCAAAAAAGATACTATCCATTTCTTGCCCTGAATGAACATCTCTTTATGAGTTTTGCCAAAAATGAATTAGAACTCAATACGCCTTATAGCGGTATTGTCTTTTCCAAAGAGGGAGACTTCCACTATATTGTTAAACGCTACGACAGGTATGGACAATATGGCTATAGTCAGTATGATATGGCTCAGCTGCTCAATATCCCCAGTGATAAAAAGTATAAAACAGATACATTGACACTCCTGGATGCATTTACAAAAAGGGTGAGAGACAGAGAGTCCCTTGTTGATATGTTTAAATTTCAGATCTATTCATCCCTTATACAGCATAGTGATTTTCATGCTAAGAATGTGAGTGTGTTAGATGCAGGGAAAGAGAAGTATATTCTTGCACCATTGTATGATGTTATCTCTGTTGGTGCCTACAGTGGTGAATCAAATGATCTTGGATTACCGCTCTCTCAAACGATAAGAAAATATGGAAAATATGATCTGGGTAACTATATAATGATGGCAGACAGACTTGGCATTGGAAAGAGTAAGGCTAAGATAGTATTAAGGCAGACCATAGAGATATACCTTGACCAATTTCCCAACTACATTGAAAAGACTATGGCATTTGAAAAAGAGTATGAGCTTAAGATGCAAGATACACGAATGAGCAAAAAGCTTTTCTCAGCACAGTTGCAATCTATGTATGATCGAAAATTAATACAACTAAAAAAACAGGGTGTACTTCAGGAGATTGGATTGGTTGAAAAGTATGGCGGTACTTTGAAACGTCAAGTGCGTAAGAAAAATATTGATAAGAAATGATACAGGTGTGCAAAAGATTATATTATTGGAAAAAGTATATAATACGCTTCATACTCAAAGTCTGATCCGTAGAGTTAATTTTTCTTTAGACTGATTATGAACTGAGCTCCTTCTGCTATATTTTTTACAGTGATACGACCACTCATATGATCTTCTATAATTATCTTGCTCATATAGAGTCCTAGCCCTGTACCATTCTTATCTAATTTAGTAGAGAAGTAGGGATCAAATATTGTATCGATTATCTCCTCAGGTATGCCTCTAGCGTTATCTTCTATCACTATAGAGATGCACTCTTGATCTTGTATAGTATATATTTTGATATATTTATCTTCTATATGATTTTCGAATAGAGCATCTTTGGCATTATTGATAATATTTATTAGAACTTGACCTAACTCATTTGGGTAGCCTGATACTACTATATTTGAGAGCTGTGTTGCTTCTATTGTTATCTTATGATGCAGTAGAGTAGGATTAAGAATATCTATTATATGGTGTATAGGTTCATTAATCCTAAAGTCTCTTTTTTCTTTCTCTGGTTTGAAAAAATTTCTAAAGTCATCTATTGTACTACTCATAAACTTAACTGTTTTTTTATTTTTATCTATGAACTTTTTGATATAAGCCTCATCTTCTAGCTTGCCCTCCATGTAGTCATATTTTAGATTCTGTATGCCTGTACTTATGATGTTGAGTGGTTGTCTCCACTGATGGGCTATGGCTCCTATCATCTCTCCCATTTGGGCTTGGCGAGACTGTAATGCAATCATCTTATCTTTGATTATACTCTTATGAGATAATTCCCGAGATATAAGTTCTTGTTTATTTCTATCTTGCAAAATCTTCTGATTGCATATCGTACTTTCTGTTGTATCTG
>JAYEOM010000067.1:8031-14042 GCA_034722955.1 Campylobacterota bacterium | reverse complement strand
TTAAGAATAATAAACTAGTTGCAGAGTGTAATAATCTTGGTATTCCCGAAAAATTCGCTAATCAAATATTAAAAGAAACAAAAACAGTGGATGAAATGTTCACTAAAGGAGATAATTTATGAAAGAAATAGATTTTAGTTTAGCAACAACGCATGAGATAATGAAAGAGTTAGCTAGGCGTGCAAAACAAAAACGAAAACAAGATATGCAATATTATGGAGACCAAAAAAAGTTTTCTCAACACATAGGGATGACATATCGTAGATACCAGCAGTTTGAAATGAATGGAAAAATTACATTGGAAAAATTTATTGATGTGTTAAGAGGATTAAATGCCTTAGATGAAATACAGAAGCTTTTAGAGCTTGGAGATGAAGAGCTATTTAAAGAAAAAAACTATAGAAAAGATACAAAATCTTCTCCTTCTTCTAGTAATAAGAAGTATATAAAAGAGATTAATAGAGATGATAAGATAGTAAATATACCTGATGTTTTTAATTAGATAACAAAACCTTGGAGAGCTTGACTCTTTCAGGTGCGTATTATAGAGTTGAATGAAAATGAACCATTGATGAAGTCTGCGTAATGGAGATGGAGCAAAGAGATGATGCTATAATCACTGCATTAGAAGATGGATATACTCAAGCTAAAATAGCAAAGCACCTTGATGCTTCTAGGTCTTTGGTTTGTAAGATTGCTAAGGGAAAGTAGTGTATATTCAACGCCTGACCCTTTCTGAAAAATCGATCCATTGCCATAGGAAGAAAAAATATTTACATGTAGATGAAGCAAATTATATAACTGATTATCAGCTGAAACTAAAGTTCAATAATGATGAAATCAGAACTGTAGATTTTAAAAATGAACTTTACGGAGAAGTATTTGAACCTCTTAAAGACAAGCAATTATTTAAAGACTTTTTTATATCTCATAATACAGTTGAATGGAAAAATGGAGCAGATTTTGCACCTAAATTTTTATTTGAAATTGGACAAAAAGTATAACAAAACCTTGAAACGAACCTAAATTTCCCTCATTGGTATCCTTTGTAGCAGAGTTGCCTGATATGTTAATAGTGCCTGTCTATTGATACAGTTTGATTGAGAGTGCCTCTGCTTCAAAACGACAATCATTAGTAGGGTTCAATCCTTTTTTGCGAACACTTTTGAGCTCACTTTTTGCAGCTTTGATTGCCTTGCGATACTCTGGATCAGCATGCAATCTTGCGACGGTACTAGCACCCATAAAGCGTCCCCACATAATATCACTGTACCAGTGTACATTACAAATAACACGACTTTCACTATATGCTTTTCCGCGTGCCAAAATTTTTGTCGTATTGTCCGGATCTATCTCTGTGAGTGTCAATGCTGTCGCCCATCCGATAGCAGAGTGCCCAGAGGGATATGATCCATTTTTACGCAATATCGTCTCTTTATCCGGTGTGCAGATAGGCTCTCTATTGAGAACAAAAGGACGAGTACGATGATAGGTAATTTTTGCACGATGAGTTGATGCTTTTGCATCTATATAGATGCCTCTTAATAGACGATAGATCTGAGGTGTCTCTTTTTGGCTGATCGGAACTCCCAACACGCAAGAAAAGGTATTGGCAGCTTCAGGAAAATCCAGTATGGAATCTTTGATTGCAAGCTCCCAACGCTTTGAGCCACGCAGTGCTAAACTCTTTTTGCTTACTGCTTTATCCCGAGCCATAGTTGGAGAACCATTTTTAGGTACAGGGGGAACCAGAGCCAAGCTATCAGGCAGAGCTGATCGGTCCAGATATCCCATTATTTTGACTGATCGACCTTCTTCTGGTTTGAGAATGTCACTGTTTTCGTATTCGGAGAGACAACCACTCAACACTCCGATAACAATTGTTAATAATATTGTCTTACCTATAGAAATATACATACACTATCTCCCTGCTAAATGATAAATATATTATAGCATTAAAACCTAAGTAAGGCTACCCCCTCTAATAGTACCAAGTGGCCTTCAGCCAAACAAAATTGGAAACCATCTTTTTGCCAAATTCGCTCTCTATATCTCCGGTATTGATAGTATAAGATAGATCTAACTCTAGATCGAATTTAAATGTATAAATGAACCCGGCAGTATCTACATGGCTTTGATCTTCGAGGTTGAACATATCTCTGAAATATATAGATGAATAGACAATATCAAAAGGTTCTTTTTTGGATATTTTACTCACTAGGTAACTTTTCGCGGCATAAGGTTTTGTCGCAACTGCAGTGGCTATCTCCTCTCTGTCTAATCCACTGGAGTTATAGTAGTACTCACTCAGTATCGTAATATCGCTTTGGGTAACATATTTCAACCCTAGAAGATAAGAGTGGTAACCCCCTATCTCTTTGGCATACTCTCCATGAATCTCAAAGTGACTTGCAATATTTTTTGCGAACATGAATCCTATCTTGTCATTATGTTTATCATTGTAGAGATATATAAGGTTGATGTCTGTATCTAGATAGAGCAGATAGAGTTTCATCGCGATATTGCTTGTCTGTTGACTGTCGAAATCACTATTGATTTTAGATGAAGTGGGCATATAGACTACATCTAGCTTCAGGTTTTTAAGATCACCATCAAAGCTTTTATTGTAAGTGTAGTCGATCAAAACAAATCCCTCATAGAGATTTTCAGGCTGCATAGGGTCTTTTTGTCTATCCAGAAATGCAGCAGGATTGGTGAAGTAGCCTGTTCCCCACTGAAGTCTTTTTTTGCCTGTATCTACTGCAGTATAGGCAGAGAGTCTATTGTGGGCATAGAGTTGATAAGCAGTAAAGAGATTCTCACTATCTCCTGCAGTGATATTGTGTTTTGCAGAGAGTGCACCGATCAATGTAAAGTCATCTCTATAGTAGGTAAAGCCAAACATCACCTCATTGAAGGATATATTTTGTGAACTCTCTGTTTTCTCTAGCAGGATATAGGATGGGGAGTCTTGATTTAGATTTTGGTGTCTGTTTTGAGAGCGGAGATATCCTGCATACTCAAAAGTTTTTGTTTTGATACTCTCCATATCAAAATCATAATCATCCCCATAAAGCAACATGCCAAAGAGTATAAATACGACAAGATATCCTCTTATCATCTTCTGATAGAACCTACTTTTGATATATTGTTGAGTGTGAAAACTTCATTGGCAAAGTTTCTAGGTGTGATCTTCCCATAGACCATAATAGACTTGTATCCTTTATAGAATGGGCTTACTGTCTCTACTATAGATGGTCTCACGATCCCCGTAGCAAACCTCTTGATCTTTTTATATATCAATGTTTTGATAAGTACACCCGTAGAGCTATAACAAACTACCTTTTTGGGTGTTAAACTCTTTTTGTCTACAACCATAGAGAGTTTGTCATAGGCAACAGATCTATTTTTGGCTTTCAGTGTCAGGGTATATTCGCTGCCACTCTCTTTTTGGGCGACTACTTTATACTCTGCACTAAAATCAAGTCTCATAATATCACTATTGTTAAAGACTCCTCCCACTACAGACTGCATCGAAGCGATGCGTATAGGCTTGCCTACATTTGGGATATAGAGCCACATATTGTCACCCCGTCTTAGCGTGGATCTTCCCTTTTCACTATCTGGCTGCAAAAATAGAGAAACCATTTTATCTTTGCCTTTTCTTGCTTGATAGAGCAGAAACTCTTTTTTACTGCCGTTTGGTTCGACATTGATGATCTTTTTATAACTCTCACTAGATGAAGGCTGTAGATTTCTATCGATCTTTTCGAGCAGGCTAGCAGCACTCAACAGCGAACAGACTGCAAAAAACAGTAATACTTTTTTCATTGTAAATCCTCATTTCATAAATCAATATTTTTACAAGTTTAGCATAGTTTTATTAAACCCGAAATATCCAATAACTATACTACTGCCTCAACGCATCTACCGGATTGAGTTTCGCTGCTTTGAGTGCCGGTGATATCGATGCTATCAATGCTATGACGATCACAATGATACTGACTACAATGACATCACTACTCTGCAGGGAGGGATGAAGCATCAGATCGCTTTGCCGTCCAAAGGAGAAGCTGATACCTACCATATCGATGATTTTGACGATGATGAAGGAGATAACAGCTCCTGTGATAGCACCAAACAGCCCCAGCATAAACCCCTCAGCAAGAAAGAGTTTGACGATAGTAGAGGGTGGTGTCCCCATCGCAGCGATGGTTCCTATCTCCTTGATCCTCTCATAGACACTCATGATCATCACATTGAGGATCGAGATCAGGACGATAGAGATCAGTATGATTTTGATAGAGAGATCCATCAGATCTAGCATTTTGACAATATTGTAAAATGGACTCAGTTTCGTCCACGCGTGTATCTCAAAGATAGGTTTACCTTTTTGATTTTTGATCGCAGCTAAAGGCCGCAAGCTTTTCATAGCCTCCTGTAGCTTGGAGACATCTTTGATCCTGACTACTATTTCGCTGACCTCTGCCCCTTCGATGCGGAGGATTTTCTTGGCATCTTCGATATGAAAATATCCGTCTCTTCCTCCTGGACCCGAGATAGGCTCTACGATACCCACGACTTTGAGATTGAGACCATTGACAGAGCCCTCTTTGTTGTTGACGACCAGTACGGCAGTATCACCCTTTTTTACCCCCATCCCCTTGGCTAGCAGTTCAGGGATGAGCATCTCACCCTCTTTGAGCAGATGTGGTTCACTCTCCTCTATTCTCTTTGCAAAAAGCGGTAGGGTTTTGATCTCCTTTTTGGGATTGATAGCATTGAGTCTTATATTTGTAGATGAGACATAGTTGGAGAAGAGACCACCTAGTTTGATGCGAAAAGTATAACTCTCCACATAGGGGCTAGTTCCCAATACTTCCAATACCTTATCTATCTGTTTTCTATTTAGGTTTTTATCGAGAGGGAGATTATCTACAGAGGCAATATACCCTTTTTTGTGTATCTGTATATGCCCCATCATCGAGTCTGTGATCTCACCTACCATATAGGCTTTGAAGCTGCTGGAGAGTGCGGAGTAGACTAGGACAAAGATCACTCCTATAGTGATGAGTGCAGCAGTCAGCATAGTTCTTCTGGAGCTTCGTTTGAGATTTCTAAAGCCCATCATTATAATATTTTTCATAAAATCACCTCTCTATCTTCTATGATCTCCCCATCGACTAGTGTGATCAGTCTCTCTGCCGAAGAGACGATCTTCTCATCGTGTGTTGCGAAGACAAATGTAGTATTGTAGTCCTGTTTGATCTTGTGCATCAGCTCGATGATGCGGTGTGCTGTTTTGCTGTCGAGATTGGCTGTCGGCTCATCGGCAAAAACGATCTTGGGGTTGGTCACCAAAGCTCTGGCTATGGCAACTCTCTGTTTTTGACCTCCTGAGATTTGGTCTGGATATTTATCTTTCTGGTCTAGCATATCCACCTCTTTGAGCATGGTCAAGATCCTCTCTTCTCTCTCTTTGGGAGGAAGGTGCCAGATCATGATAAGCGGGTATTCGATATTTTCATATACTGATAGAACGGGTATAAGGTTGAAACTCTGGAAGATGAAACCGACTTTTTCGCCTCTGAAGTGTGCTAGAGCAGTAGTATCCAGTGCAGTGATATTGAGACCATCGACGATCACTTCGCCACTGCTTGGGGTATCAAGTCCTCCGAGCATATTGAGCAGTGTGCTTTTACCACTTCCGCTAGGCCCTATAATAGCGATAAACTCACCCAGACCTATAGAGAGGCTGAGATCTTTGATCACCTCAAGGTCAAGCTCTCCCATCTTATAGACTTTTGAAATATGTTTGGTCTCTATCATTTTAATCCAATCAGTTCTCTTTTAGTGATTTATTATACCTAGTTTAATATGAAAAAGTAATATGCTGAAAATACTCTTGTTGGTGTGTTTCGGTTATGATTTTATTTTTACTATTTAGAACTCCTAGTGCTAGCATTAATATCCATCTCTAACTAAAATTTTGTATAATCAATTGTACGATA
>JAYEOM010000067.1:0-7931 GCA_034722955.1 Campylobacterota bacterium | reverse complement strand
TTTGTATAATCAATTGTACGATAGAGGAGAGACCTATATGACAAACAATAAACAACTCAAATCAGTAATAGAGACCATCAAAACCTTCAAAGATAAAAAAGAGACATTTTATCGTGATAATGAAGCAGACTATTATCATAAGATATTGGAAGTGATAGAGTTTTTTCAAGAACTTACAGATGATATGATAGTCGAAAACAGTGATCTGTTTATCAAAAACTTATATGCTATGAATGATTTTAGAGATCTTTTTTTGGAGCTTTACAATGATGATAACTATGCTCAAGATAGTGCTAAGAAGAGTAACTTTTACAAGACTATCAATACACTGCGTGATTTCACGGAGTTTTTTCAAAATACGATATCTTCAGCCAAATCAACAGCTGCACTGGAGCTGGAGAGGCTTAAAGAGCAACTCTCAGAGGTCAAAGAGCAGAGTCAACAAAACTATGAACTATACCGATCAACACTAGAGCAATCAAAAGAGACACTCAAGGAGACACAAAATGAGTTCCTCAATGCCAAACATGCCGTAGAGGAGGATAGCCGACTCTATGCTAGCAAAGAGTACTGGAATCAAAAAAAGCAAAAACATCGTAAATTGTCTATTATACTTTCAGTTGTATTTACTCTATTGATCGCACTCTTGCTGATTTTTATATTACAAAACATCTCCGATATGGATATGCTATATCTCCAAGACAACAATCAAACATATACCGTAGAGAGTATCAAGAGCCAAACAAAAACTTCTATACAGTATCTCATTATCCATTTTGTGCAATCATTTTTGATACTCTCTTTGCTTATTTGGTTATCTAGGATACTCCTCAAGATTATATTCAGTAACTTACATCTCAAGGAGGAGGCTTATGAAAAAGAGACGATGATAGTCACCTATCTAGCACTGCTCAAAGAGGGTGGGGGATTGAGAGAATCAGATAGAAGCCTCATCCTAGAGGCGATATTTCGACCATCTACCAATGGATTGATCAAAGATGAAAGCAGTGTGACACTTCTAGATGTTGCCAATGTCTTCAAGGGAGCAAAGAGGTAAGGAGTCTCCCAAAAACAAATATACCCATCTGATTTGCTCTTTTGGGTATATTTGTTTTGTACAACTCCTGAGGCTACTCCGAATGAAAAAAATATTTATACCAATAGTGCCGACCCAAGTCAAATTAAAAAATATGAAAAAAACAATCATAAATCCTAGGCTAATAGTCTATATTGCATAAATATATGCAAAATTTTATAAATGTTAGATTTTACATAGATTTTCAAGGTATAATGCAGAAAAGTGTAGATCATAATAGCAAAGGCTTTGCAGATGCGAATGGATAAAGAGCGAGAAAGTCATAATGTAGATGACCGAAGGTCAAGTACAGGTGGTGGTGCACCTTCAATGAAAATGATGATGTTGTTGTGGCCACTGATCAAACCTTTGCTAAAAACAAAGATAGGCTGGGTAGTCATTGGAGTTGCTGCTGCTGCTTATTTTGCAGGATACAATCCTTTGGCACTTGTAGGTATGGGTGGAGGCTCTGTTGCTCCCGTTGACAAGGTAAGAGATGAGAAACAGGCAGTATTTATTAAAAAAGTATTGGCAAGTACGGAAGATGTATGGAGAGAAGAGTTACGCGGTTACACAGAGCCAACCATGGTACTCTATCGTGGATCCACAAGAAGCGGATGTGGTCATGCCTCTGCACAGATGGGACCTTTTTACTGTCCTGCAGATCAAAAAGTCTATCTTGATCTTGGTTTTTTCGATGAACTCGCACAAAAACATAATGCACCGGGTGATTTTGCACAAGCGTATGTACTAGCTCATGAGATAGGACACCATATCCAAAACCTGCAAGGTACTCTCTCTAAAGTGCAAAAAGCGAAACAGAGTTGGGGTGGCAATAGTAAAAAAGCCAATGCCCTACAGGTAAAAGTAGAACTTCAAGCAGACTGTTACGCCGGAGCATGGGCATATCATGCACATAAAGATTTTAATATTTTAGAACCAGGAGATGCAGAAGAGGCATTGAATGCAGCATCTTCCATAGGTGATGATACCTTGCAAAGAGAAGCTACAGGACATGTAAGACCAGATACTTTCACCCATGGAACTTCTGCACAGCGTGTAGGGTGGTTCAAGAGAGGCTTTCAGTCTGGGGACATTAGAGAGTGTAATACCTTTCGATAAGTTTGCTCTTTACTAAATTTAGTGATAAAAAGAGTACAGATACCACACGCAAAAGGAAAAAGGTAAATAGAGATGAAATTGGAACTTAAAAGTATTGCCATAGCACTTTGGTTGAGTCTTGGTACAGCACATGCAGCTGTAGCTGACTATCAGGAGATCTACCAAAAAGAGCATCAAGAGTTCAATCAAAAGATGAGTGCAGAGATTGAAAAATCTGTTAAAAGCTCTTCCAAAAAAGTTCAAGAGCTTTACCGAGAGATCAATTACCAGCCAGTATGGGTAGATAAAGATTATCTGACACAATATGCGGAGCTACTGTTACATGAACTGAAAGATGATTTTCATAAAGGCTTGCATATAGAGCTTGTGGAGACCTACGAGCAACTTCTCCCCAATGATCAACATATCTTTACTTCGGACTCTCTGCATCATAAAGTAGAGGTTGAAGTGGGACTGATGCAGCTCTATTTGGAGCATATAGAGGCTATTTTAAAAGCAAAAAAGAGTAAACACACACCCCTCTCTCTGTTGCGGCATGCACTAGAAGAGAAGAGCCTGACCCAAGCGCTCAATACTATCTCCCAAGAGAGAATTGAGCATCGCACAGCTATGATAGATCAGAATATGACGATCATCAAAGAGAGTGAAAAGATGGACAGGGATCATATCAAGATGCTCACAAAGGGTAGTGACAAAGAGAGGCTCAAGGCGATGTATGATCTGCTTCACTATAGGCCTATATGGATCACTGAAACTGGTCTCTCCTCTTATACTAATTCACTCTTTAGGCAAATAGAGAGTGATATCACTTTCGATAAAAATAGTGCAGCATACAAAAGCTACCAGAGACTTAAAGCGATCGACACTCCCAAAGATAAGAAAAAGATCATTGCTTATGAATTTAAGATCGCCAAACTCTATCAAGAGTATATGTCTCATCTGCTTTACGGAAGTATAGATTGGAAAGCATTTCAAGCCAAATTGAGACATAAAAAGAGTGCTGACTGGGTAGTGCACAATGTACTCTCTTCGCCTGAATCACTGCTGATTGAGGCGATAAGCCATGAGTCATTGGATCATGCATTTAGAGAGGCAACACCAAAGTTTCCTCTCTATGGCAGATTGGTTATGGCTTTGAAAAAATATCAAGATATTGCAAACGCTGGCGGCTGGGAATCCTTGCCTGAATTTAAAGATCTCAAACCAGGGATGAGTGATCCCATAGTGCCGGCACTAAGAGAGAGATTGGCAAAAGAGGGTGACTATGTGCCTTGTGATGAGTCTAGTACTACAGAACATTATGATAAATGTTTAGTAGATGCAGTTAAAAACTTCCAGTCTAGACATGGTTTGGAGAGTGAAGGCTACATTGGGAAGATGACACGAAAAGCACTTAGTGAAAGTGCAGAAGATAAAGTTGCTCGAATCAAACTCAATCTTGATCGCATGAAATGGGTCAAGCGTAGTCAAGACCGTTATCAGATCTGGGTAAATATCCCCGAATATGCAATGGTTGTACATGATGGCGATAAGCAGATACAGAAAATGAGAGTGATCGTTGGAAGAAAAGGACACCATACACCTATTTTTTATGGCAGAATCCGAACTATTGTTCTTAACCCATACTGGAGAATTCCTGCAAGTATCATAAGAGGTGAGATAATCCCAAAACTCCAGAGAGATCCAAACTATACCAACAGTAAACATATCGAGATCCATACAGGCTACTCAGAAAATTCTAAGCGTGTCAATCCAAATAGCATAGACTGGCATAAGTATGGACGCAAACTGCCTCCATATAGATTTATGCAGTCGCCAGGAAAACACAATGCGCTAGGTAAGATCAAATATCTATTTCCCAACAAATACTCTGTCTATATGCACGACACCAATCAGCCCTATCTCTTTAGTAAGAATGTGAGATCTCTAAGCCATGGGTGCATAAGATTGCATAAGCCTGTTGAGCTGCTTGAGACATTTTCAATAATGGACAAGAGAGTAGATTTTGAAAAAGCACATAAAACACTAGAGCATAACAAAAAAAGACCATTGAGACTGACTCACTCTATCCCTATAGATACGATTTATCTTACAGCTTGGATGGATGAAGATGGCACGGTAGCGTTCAGAGATGATATCTACGGGTATGACAAAATGCAGTTAACTGTATCTGACAAACAATAATTTAAAAAAGGATGAAAAATGAAGAATCTTAAAAAAACAGTTTTAAACATAGTGGTTTTGTTGTGTTTGCTAAGTGTAGCGGAGGCAACAGAGTACAGAAAACATAGAGTCAATATCAAAGCACTCTCAACAACAAAATTTGAATTGACTGATGTAAATCATCAAAATCCAAAGATTAGAGATCTTAAGGGGCAAGACTTTATAGTAGTCTCTGTGAGAGAACCAGGAAGTGACGGAAAGATGTATGCTGTGGATCGTGACGGTACCATCTGGTGGCATGCAGCTATATCATCAGGAGCAGGTGGGGGTAAGTTAGTAAAAGAGGGTGGAAAAGATGTTGTTGTGGGTGGACATGAGACAAGTAACAATATCTTCAAAGTGCTACTGAAAAGACGCTTTCATATGTCAGCTGCACATCCATCTCTCGATGGTATAAACAATATGGATTTTGAACTTCGGTTTACCCCTGATGGGCAGTCACTGCATCTTGGTAATATAGCAGGAATGTCACATGGCTGTATACATGTAGATAGACAAGATATCGCGGCAGTTTTCAAATGGGCAAAAGTAGGTATGCCGGTTGTTATTATGCGTGGACACTATATACAGCATCTAAATGCAGAGATCGGACAATTCCAAAAAGATATCAAAGACTATGATAAGGCTACCCCCTAAAAGCTTTTGTAGCTTAAAAGATCATCTCTTGCATATTTCGGGTTTATATCATAAAAGTGGAGATTGTAAAGTGAGTTTTACTTCGACAGCATTCATATCTGCAATTTTTTCAAAGCTTTCATTGGAGTTATAATATATTTCTCAATAATCCACCAAATCTTTATGGACTTCAAAAAAGCTCTTGAAAAAATATCCGCCCTGCTTTGACTTAATGTTTTGTAATATTCTCTGGGTCAAGCTCTTTGGCTATCTCATCTGCATTGATGAAGTGTAAATGGTGTATGCTTGCAAAAGATTTAGCAAATGTTGTTTTGCCACTTCCGTTTGCTCCTGCTGTGATGTAGAGTTTCCATGATGTACTCTAACCCAATCCCAATAAAGAACCTATTAGAGGTGCTAAAGTAGCAACTTCCGCACTACGCGTCAATAATTTTCCTAAATATTCTTGTAGTGCCACTTCATCTTTTTTGAGTTCATTAAGTTTTGAAATTAGTGCCAGGTGACAAACCACTAATCACTATTTTTACTCCTAAATACATGCGAAACCAAAGCGGCAGAGATACCCAAGTATCTAGCTACCTCTGCTTGACCGTATCCATCCTCCAGTGCTCCTATGATGGCAGAGTTCCTTGATGCAGTATCGGCACTGTTTATGAAGTGCATCTCCAGTGTAGTCTCCTTGCTTTGTCTGAAGCTATGCTCCTCTTGGGTTATTCTCTTTTTTTGCTCTGCCTCCAGCTCTTTTTGCTCTTTTTTGCTGAGTGGTTTTTCTAGTAGCTCTTGTATACCTTCGTAGTGGTACTCTTTTTTGAGTTTGGAGTGTACAGCACACGGTATGACTTCTTGGTGGTTATTTAGGAGTGTGGCTAGCAGTGTAAAGGGGTACTCACCTATAGTTTGTGATATCTTTGCTTTGATTGGATTATGCTCTATATATCTAAAGAGACTATAGAGATACGCTTCATTAAGTATATACCAAGATTTATATCTTCCTTGCCATAAATGTCCTGAGCGTTTATACTTTTTGTTGAAATATATGGCGTAGTTGGAGTTGACCTGTCGCATAAAAAGCGAAAGATTATCGCTGGTTGTCTCTATGAGTAGATGGTAGTGGTTATCCATAAGGCAGTAGTCATGTATATTTACCTTGTATATACTACTTGCTTTACAGAGTATTTCTAGGAATTTATCTTTGTCTTCGCTACATCTATAGACCTTTCCTCTGGCTATACCACGATTGGCTATATGATGAAATCCCGGCAAGTCCACTCTTGGTTTTCTTGGCATACACTCTCCTATTTATCTGTTTTTGAAAGTATAGCTGGTATTTACTTTATTGGTGGTTTGTTACCCGACCCTAAATTTCAGCTCCATACCTATTGGCTTGACAAGCAACATCATCAACAACAGAATCATCATCACCATAGTGATCCCAGCATTTCGCTAAATCATAACCTACCTGATAACCCATTGATGCTGCTTGATAAGCCGTTGCTCCCATCATTGCTGGGTACATTGTAGCAGGATGAAAATATGGACTGAGAGGAATTGCCAAAGCTCCTGCATTAAGCCCCTCAGGATCCACCAACCCCACAGGATCCCCAAGCACATACCCATACAAATTACTATCCCCACCAGCAAACCCAATAGGATCCTTGGCAGTCCACTTGCCAGTATAAGCATCATAATCCCTGTACCCAAATCTAGTGAGTTTAGTATCAGAGTCATACAATCCCCCAGCAAACCCAAACGGAACTTTGAGGTCAGGGTTGGTGTCTGAGAGTATATTACCAAATGTATCATAAGTTATCTCTTTGATGATATTTTTGTTTGTATCCAATACAGCTCTTAGAGTGTAGAGGGGTCTGGTGATTTGTGATTTGTTGCAAAGCAATGAATCATGAATCACCTGACACCCTCGGTGAGATACTGTAAGATGTTGGATGCTAGTTTTCAGTGTGGCTCTTGGGTTATGTGACATATTTTATTTTAGCGTACTCTTGCTTTGATGTCGAAGCTCTTGTATGCACTCTAGCCGAGGTCGATTGGAGCGAATAAAAAAGTGCATATTCAAATGCAAGAGTCCTGAGATGGTTGAAAAAGAGATGTGGACACATCTCTTAGCTTACAATATTATTCGTTCACTGATGCTCAGTTCTGCACTTTACAATACTATGTTACCAAGAACTATAAGTTTTAAAAACACTCTACAACTCTATCTAAAATATCTTCAAAATCCTACTCAAATATCGTATAAAAAACTCCTAAGATTGATTAGTAAAAAGGTTATTGGAAACAGAGGAGGAAGGATTGAACCGAGGGCTATTAAAAAACGAAATAACTCTTATCCTCTACTGATGAAACCTAGAAATATTGCTAGGGCTGATGTTTTAAAGAACGGGCATCCTAAAAAGAAGTGATGAGGCTTAATTTAGTGCCATTCACGGCAGGGGTGTAGAGTGTTAGTATTGAAGGTTGTAGTTGTTACCAGACCCCTTTGCCCCATTGAGATTTTCATCTATTTTTGATGTTGGGAGACCTGAGATGTTTTTGATCTCTTTGACTACTGTACCATCTGCATAGCTAGTCTCTACTCTCTGATTGAGTCTGTTATACTTATACTCTGTAGTGTGACCTAAAGCATTGGTAGTAGTGGTAGTAAAGGGGTCTGGTGATGCTAACAACCATAGCCATTAGCGATGGGATGGAATGATAGCATTAGCATCACCTGACCCCTTTACTGTGATAGACCCCTATTTCTACCTATTTCTATTTTGACCCCTATTTTTTTAGGGGGTAACATCAGTTAACTAAAAATATACTTATTACATGTTTTATTTAAATACTTATCCAAGATAATTAAATAATCATCAAT
>JAYEOM010000066.1:0-14149 GCA_034722955.1 Campylobacterota bacterium | reverse complement strand
TGTCATCTAACAACAAAAACTATTTTGTTTTATTTTTTACCTGACCCCTACAGCACTAAGTACTAAGTCTCTTTTCGGCCGTTATGAGTGCTACAACACCATCATACATATCTTGTACCGCTTCTACTTCGGTGATACCTAGGCGGCGACGGTTACTGATATCATAAATGCCCCCTTCGCTCTCTGTATGTTCACCATGAATACCACGAATCTGAAGATGATACTGCTCGGTGATCGCTTTGAATGACTCCATATCTTTAGCTAGATTTGGCAATGCGATATGCACACTAGCTCTCATCGCTGTTCCTAGATTGGTAGGGCAGCTTGTGATGTATCCTAGATGATCGCTATAGGAGAATGGAACCCTAGTTTCGATACTTTCGATCGCACTGGCTAGACGCGTAAATACCTCTTTGATATCGCCACCCTGTTGCATAGAGATGATACGCAGCTGATCCTCTTCGTTGATCCAAACCAAAAATGTTTTATCCCTATTATGATAGATGCCTCTCCCCTCTGGCCAATTGTTGTTGAGTCCTGTAGCAGCTAGAAAGCGGTCACCCTCTTTAAATAGGAAGTGATCTTTGATCAAATCCTCTTGAGTCTCTCTGGACATACCTAGGAGAGGGTAGTAGTCACCTGCCAAGAGACCATCTAGCCTCTTCAACGCCTCCACCACACTAGACTCAACTTGATCTCTCTGCTCCTTGGTGATAGCGGGACCTAGTGGCATACCGGCGACATTACGCCCCACACGAATACGGGTAGAGAGTATAAATTCCCCTTTTGGATCAGGGTTGGGTGCAGTTAGATCATCTGGGTTGAGATTGCTCTGGTGTCTCTCCTCTTGACCAAAGCCGTGATACTCCCGGATGATAGGATCAAAGAGAGGAGAGAAGAGAGAGTAGGACTCCTCATCACCTGCATAGACACCGATACCACTATCTAGGTTGACAACACCAGAGTTGATCGCCCGATCCAAGGTGAAACCACTGGAGGTTCTCTTATCTTTTAACTCTTCATAAATTTGTGGTGTCAAATGTCTACACAGCAGTGAGTTGCAATCTTTAGGAAGATCCGGGTAGTTCATCTCATATCCTTTAATAGCATCGGAGTATACTCCTAATAAGTTTTCGCAATCATACCCGAAAAGGGATAAAAGTTATACTCGTTGGCAATAGCTTAAGCTTTATGTACCTATCCAATTATAGAATATGATGTAAGGTTACCCCAAGGAGATAAACACCAAATCTGTTAGTCTAATAAGCTATCTCTATCCCCTTTGAGAATTTTGCTTTTTTTAGAGCATCCTCTATTTTTTCCATTAGGGTTTCAATATTATCTGTGTCATTTATATCTGCTATTCCAAAATATGAGTGAAGATTGTGTTTGTTATCTCCTGCTTCAAATTTCTTGAACTTTTTTTCTAATCTATTTGCAAGAATAGTAGCACCACTCAAGGGAGTACTTGTAGCGATTATTATGAAGTAGTTATCATCCATTTTTCCATAAAAGTCATTTGTTCTTATCTTTTTTAATACTATTTTGCTCGTAAAGTGTAGTATCTCCGCTCTGTCATTTTCATTGAAGATTGTTATGTTTCGTAGTTTGAATGCTATGATAGAGAGGTCCAGTTTATATCTAAGTGAACGAGAAATTTCTCTCTCTAAAATCTCCTCTATAAATACTCTATTGTATGCATTTGTCTCTGAATCTCTCTCTAGAGAGTTGGCAATATCTTTGATATTCAGCTTTTGATCGCGAGGTGAGCTATCTGAATTTTCCTCTATGATATCTTGTTTGAAGTTGTGTTTTGAAAAGTCGATATAGATCACCAAGGCAAGAGTATAGACAAAGATACTCAATATTACATTTCCTACTACTATAGCTTCAAAAAGCTCAAGGTGAGGGAAATCTTTTGGCAGGGAGTGTGCCATAATTATAGTAAGTGCTCCTTTGACTCCTGAGAGAGTGAGTACATTTATCCAGTGTATCTCTCTGTTGATAAATTTCATAAAAAAGTATATGGAGATATATCTGATAAGAGTAATCAGTAAAAATATAGCTATGATCTCATAAGCATACTTATATAGGAGAGGCACCTCAAATAGATAAGCGATGATTATAAATACAACTCCATTTGCAAAGATACCTATATAGGTGGCCTCTTTTTTATATCCTCTAAACTCCCTTCTTGTCATGGCAGGGATAAATTTGGAGAGTTTGGTAATAAAGTCATATAGGTCTAACTCTTCATTTAGCTGATGTTTTTTGAACTTTGACTGTAGGAGGGTTGGATTTTTTTTCAACTCTTTGTGTAGTAGTACTCTAAAGACAATAATAGCTGCAATAACAGATAAAATACCAGAGATATGTAGAGTTTCCGCTAGTACAAAAGAGACAATACTTATCAGATAGATAATTATAAACTGCTCTATAGGATCTTTTAGGATTTTAATAGCATAAAAACCTATAACGGCACAGATAACTCCTATAAATATAGATAGAGTTACTACTTTGAAGATAATAAGATTGATATCAACCAATCCTATATCGATACCCTTTATCATAGGAAGAGCTATAAAATAAAATATTACCAATGCCGTCACATCATTGAGCAAGCTCTCCCCCTCTGCATAAATCTTCAGCTGTTTTGGTAGATGAAAATTTGCAAATATAGATGAAACAGTAATAGCGTCTGTTGCCATCAACATCGTAAATAGTGCTATGAGAGATACTATCGACAAGTCGATATGCAGTATAAAAGGTGCAATTAAAATACCTATAGTGATAGAGAGTACTACGGAGATCACTGCCAAATAGAGGATTGGTATTAGATTTTTTTTGAACTCCTTTATAGATATCTTTAGAAGGTCGGGAAGTAGAATGACTGGAATCATTAAGTACAAAATAGAGTCAAAATCCTCATTTGTAACGGTCAGAAATCCTGGAAATAGCAGTGTTGTTATATAGGCATATATGAGTAAAAAAAGTGTTGTAGGGAGTTTCGTGTACTCTTCGGATACTCTTGAAAAAAGCATAATAACTAGCAGAAGAGTTACTATTTCGATCATCTTCTATCTCCTCTCTCTCCCGTTGAGAGTATGTTGCTCTCTATTTTAACCTGTTTTGGCTTTAATGTCAGGAAGTTTTACCTCTATTTGCAAATAGATATTTTGCACTTCTTGCAATCAGATCTTTTTTATACTATAATATCAAAAAATACGAGGAGAGAATATGATCTATACTATCAATCATACATATAAACAGTTCAACAAAGTAGCCTCAACTCTTCTTCTGCTGCCCTGTCTCTGATCGTTTAAAATCCTAACCTATCCCTCTCTTGTTTTTAGATAAAACAGGGGTATTTTTGAGCTTCTATATAGAATAGAAGCATTTGTGACCAAAGGCAAAACAGTGAATACAGAAATTATCAAAATATTTGATACCACATTGAGAGATGGAGAGCAGAGTCCCGGTGCCTCTATGAATACCGAAGAGAAGATTCAAATCGCTGCACAGTTGGAGCGATTGGGTGTTGATATTATCGAAGCAGGCTTCGCCGCAGCAAGTCCTGGAGACTTTGATGCGATCAGCAAAATTTCACAAAGAGTCAGCAACTCTACTGTATGCTCTTTGGCTAGAGCCATAGACTCTGATGTCAAAGCAGCAGGAGAGGCAGTCTCACAGGCAAAGATGAAACGCATCCATACATTTATCGCCACGAGTTCTATACATATGGAGCATAAACTCAAGATGTCTCCTGACGAAGTGATACGACGAGCCATCAGAGCTGTAGAGTATGCTCGTACATTTGTCGAAGATGTAGAGTTCAGCTGTGAAGATGCAGGCAGATCAGACATGGCATTTCTCAAAGAGATATCTGATGCTGTCATCCAAGCAGGAGCAACTACTATAAACCTCCCTGATACAGTCGGGTTTAGACTCCCCCAAGAGATCGGTGCTATGGTCAAAGAGATGAGTGACTATACAGAGGGTCGTGCGATCATCTCTGTACATAACCATAATGATTTGGGCTTGGCAGTAGCCAATTCACTAGAGAGTATCAGCAGTGGTGCCCGTCAAATAGAGTGTACTATCAATGGTTTGGGTGAACGAGCAGGCAATGCAGCACTCGAAGAGATCGTCATGGCACTAAAGGTCAGATCTGATATATTTGGAGATTTCAAAACCAATATCAATACAAAAGAGATCTATCCTAGCAGTCGATTGATCGCAAATATCACCGGTATCGAACCACAACCAAACAAGGCAATCGTAGGCAAAAATGCCTTTGCTCATGAGAGTGGTATCCATCAAGACGGTATGTTGAAAAACAAATCAACCTATGAGATCATTCGACCTCAAGATATAGGGTTGGATATGGAAGATACCTTGGTTCTAGGCAAACACTCAGGTCGTGCAGCCTTTAATGATAAGCTATCAAAGCTTGGCTTCCCGCTTGAAAGAGAGGAGCTCAATAGTGCCTTTGAGCGATTCAAAGAGTTGGCAGACAAGAAGAAAGAGATATATGATGATGATATCCGTGCATTGGTCACTAGTCAAATGGCAAATGTTCCCAAGGCATTTGAATTGGTCAGCTTACAGTTGATGGATTGCAGCAGTGGTGTACCGAGTGCCGCCGTTACCATCAGACATAATGGCGAGGAGATCACCGATGCAGGTATAGGTGATGGCACTATAGATGCTGTCTTCAAAACTATCGATCGTATCTCAGGATATCAAGGCATACTTATGGACTACAGAGTCAAATCCGTCTCTAAAGGCAAAGATGCACTAGCCAATGTCACCGTCAAAGTCACATTTAACGATGATGAACCTGCTATCATCGGTCATGGCTTGAGCCTAGATACCATGCTCGCATCTGCTAGAGCCTATATCGGTGCGCTCAATAGTTATTTGAGTATGGAGGGGATGTTGAAATTTAGACATACAGATAGTAGAGAGACGATCTAATGCCATCTATTTATGACACAGTGAAAACATCTATTTTTCTCTCGTGACGATACTCTCCGCCGTCACTTGTCATGTCATCCCGAATTAGGCAACCACAAGGGATTGCCTCTACAATGTGCAGCAGTTCGTAGGGGTATCCCTTTGGGGTGTTGAGTGTTTTATTGGCATTGGTGTTTCCCAACACACCGCATTAACTGCCCTACATATATCTCTTCAGCACTTCAGGTATCTCGATACTCCCATCTTCATTTTGATAATTCTCCATGATGGCGATGAGGGTGCGTCCTACTGCTAGAGCAGAACCATTTAGTGTATGAACAAATCTATTTTTCTTGCCATCTTTGAAACGGATCTTTGCTCGTCTAGCTTGGAAATCTCCTGTAGTAGATATAGAGCTGATCTCACGGTATTGATTTTGTCCTGGCAGCCACACCTCCAGATCTATGGTTTTGGCAGCTGAAAAACCTAGATCACCACCACAAAGCTCCATCACTCTGTGAGGCAAGCCCAAAGCAGTCAATATATCTGAAGCATTCTCTACCATCATCTCAAATATCTCATCACTCTTGTCGGGGTGGGTGATAGAGACCATCTCTACCTTATCAAACTGATGCTGTCTAACCATACCTCTGGTATCTCGTCCCGCACTTCCTGCTTCTCTGCGGAAACATGGCGTATATCCTGTCATAAGTATCGGCAAATCTCTCTCTGCAATGATCTCATCATGGTAGATATTGGTGAGTGGAACTTCCGCTGTAGGGATGAGATATAGGTTCTCCTCCTCTATCTTGAAGAGGTCATCTTCAAACTTGGGAAGCTGTCCCGTACCCTGAAGCATCTCTGCATTGTTCATAAATGGTACACAGAACTCCTCAAAACCCTTGGTTTGGTTGGTATCTAGGAAGAAGTTGATGAGAGCTCTCTCTACTCTAGCACCATCGCCTCTCAAGACTGCAAAACGACTCTTCGCTAGCTTTACACCCCGCTCAAAATCGATCCATCCGTTTGCCTTGGCCAGCTCCCAGTGCTCTTTGGGTTCAAAATCAAATGATTTGGGTTCGAGTACTCTGTGCATCTCTACATTTTCCGACTCATCATCACCCACCGGCACTGAATCATCAGGAAAATTTGGAATTACCAATGCTATCTCATTGAGAGCTAATTGTGCCTCTCTTGCTGACTCTTGCAGTGAGACGATATCCTCTTTTTTTGCATCTACTTTGGCTTTAAGTTCAGAGATATCCTTTCCCTCTCGTTTATACTCACCAAAAAGCTTTGACATTTGGTTCTGCTCTGCTCTAGCTGACTGAAAAGATGCATTTGCTATTTTTAGAGAGGTGAAGAGTGCTTGAAGTCTCTCAAGAGTGCTATTGTCTACACCCTTTTTTTGAAGCTTAGCTGATGCTTCATCAAAGTTATTTTGAAGGTATTTGAGATCGATCATAAAGGTCTCCTAGTGAACAAGATATAGTGGGGGAATTATAATAAAAAATTGAAAGTTTGAGTTGAATTATGCAGAAGAACTTCTCTGAGCTATTTGTATTTGACCTTCAATAGATATATCCAGCCAAAAATAGTTACTACAACCCATCCAATGTCTCAATCAAAAGCTCAATCTCATCTTCGTAGCTATTATTGAGTTTTGCTAGGCGGAGATAAGCTTTTAGTAGAGGAGCAGGAGCGTTATCTCTATCCTTTAGCATGCCAGCTTCATCCAAATCCTTCTGAATGATATCTGCAAACTCATCTTCAAGCTTGATCTCATATCGAGTACCGGCTATAGTAAAAGAAACTTTTTTCATTTTTATCCTTTTTTAGTAATTCTACTGCATATTTTGGGTCTCTATTATGACAATAACTCTTCAACTTTTGCAATAATATCTTCTATCTCTCGATCCTTCTCTTCAAGTTCATGCTTTAGACGCTCTATCGTCCCCTGCTGTTCTCCTTGATTGCCATAGAGACTCTCAAGCTGTGATTTGAGCTCTCCGATCTCATGCTGCATGCCCTGATAATTGCTCTTGAGCTGTTCTATTTTTTCCTGTAATCTCTGTAAAGCGGTCATAAAAACTCCATATCTTTAAATTAATAGCTATTGCAAATATTGCGATACAATACTTCTATTATTTTTGCTATAATATCAAAACAATTAGTAATAGATAATTAAGAAGTGCCAAGTAGGTGCAAAAAGATAATATTTTTATTTTAAAAGCAACATATATTACTTAACTATACAATCCCAAGAGATAAAAATCAAAAAACGGAGTTTTTCTTGCCAACATTCCAAGTATCGAGTCCCTACAGACCATCTGGAGATCAACCTGAGGCTATCGAGAGACTCAGTGACTCTATCCTCAGTGGAAACCAGTACCAAACACTGATAGGTGTTACGGGGAGTGGCAAAACATATACGATGGCAAAAGTTATCGAGAAGACAGGAAAACCTACACTGATCATGACGCACAACAAGACACTAGCAGCACAACTCTACAGTGAATTTAAAAGTTTTTTCCCTAATAACCATGTAGAGTATTTCATCTCATACTATGACTACTATCAACCGGAAGCTTATCTGCCGCGACAGGATCTATTTATAGAGAAAGATAGCTCTATCAACCAAGAGCTTGAGAGACTGCGACTCAGTACTACAGCTAGTCTGCTCAGCCACAAAGATGTGATAGTCATAGCCTCTGTCTCTGCCAACTACGGCTTGGGATCTCCTGAGGATTATCGCTCTGTTGTACAAAATCTATCTCTAGGCGGAGACTACAACCAAAAGGAGCTGTTGCTCAGATTGGTTGATATGGGGTACAAACGAAATGATGACTATTTTGATCGTGGGGATTTTCGTGTAAATGGAGATGTGATAGATATCTATCCTGCCTATAGCGAAGAGGAGGCGATACGAATAGAGTTTTTTGGTGACGAGATCGAAGCACTATATCCATTTGACTCTTTGACAGGAGAGAAGGGAGATGAT
Organism: Campylobacterota bacterium; assembly: GCA_034722955.1. Classification (GTDB taxonomy): domain Bacteria; phylum Campylobacterota; class Campylobacteria; order Campylobacterales; family Sulfurovaceae; genus SZUA-451. The sequence continues at coordinate 6,192 of JAYEOM010000066.1, read as the reverse complement.
CAAAATGAGATCACCATCTATGCCGCCAACCAATTTATAGTCAGCAAGGAGAAGCTAGCCCTAGCTGTCAAGAGCATAGAGGAGGAGCTTGATGAGCGCCTCGCCTACTACCAGCAAGAGGATAGAGTGGTCGAGCAGAGTCGTCTCAAGCAACGCACAGAGTTTGATCTGGAGATGATGGAGGCTACGGGGATGTGTAAAGGGATCGAAAACTACTCCAGACACCTCACAGGTAAAAAACCTGGAGAGACACCATACTCAATGCAGGATTACTTCGCAGCGATGCATGATGACTACCTAGTCATTGTAGATGAGTCACATGTATCTCTGCCACAGTTTCGTGGGATGTATGCTGGAGACAGAAGTCGTAAAGAGGTCTTGGTAGATCATGGATTTCGACTCCCCTCTGCTCTAGACAACCGTCCCTTGATGTTCGATGAGTATATATACAAAGCACCACACTTTCTCTTTGTCTCTGCTACTCCCGCAGAGCTAGAGGTAGATCTATCCTCTGTTGTCGCAGAGCAGGTTGTCAGACCGACAGGGCTGCTTGACCCTCAGATAGAGATCATAGATAGTACCCATCAGGTTGAAAATCTTCATGATAGGATGAAGGAGGTGATAGCACGAGATGAGAGAGTACTTGTCACTGTATTGACCAAGAAGATGGCAGAGGAGTTGACAACTTACTATAACGATCTAGGACTCAGAGCCAGATATATGCACTCTGATCTTGATGCCATAGAGCGTAACCAAGTGATACGAAGTCTAAGGCTAGGTGAGTTTGATATCCTCATCGGTATCAACCTCCTAAGAGAGGGGTTGGATCTACCTGAAGTGAGTCTTGTCGCTATCCTCGATGCAGACAAGGAGGGGTTTTTGCGTAGTAAAACTTCACTCATACAGACAGCAGGGCGAGCAGCACGAAATGTCAATGGAGAAGTCCTCATGTATGCCAAAAAGATCACCAACTCTATGCAAGCCACGATAGATATCACTCAAGCACGCAGAAAAAAACAGATCGCCTACAACAAAGAGCACAACATCACCCCCCAAACCACCCTGCGAGAACTTGACAAAAATCTCAAAGTAGAAGATGCAGGAGAGTTATACAACAGGAGTTCCAAACTAGATAAAATGCCTAAAGCAGAGCGGCAACAGCTTGTCAAGGAGCTCAAGGCCAAAATGCTAAATGCCGCTAAAAAATTGGATTTTGAAGAGGCTGCCAGACTGAGAGATGAGATCGCAAAGATTAAAAAACTTTGATTGGTGATAATTTTGGCTATAATCCTAAAAAAATTAGGTGATAAAATGACCGATCTCAATAACTCAGAACTCTATTTTAACCGTGAACTCTCTTGGTTGCAGTTCAACTCTCGTGTTTTGGCACAAGCGATAGATGAGAGACTGCCTCCTCTGGAGAGGCTGAAGTTTTTAGCTATTTACGGTACTAATCTTGATGAGTTTTATATGATCAGAGTAGCAGGGCTGAAATCACTCTATAAAGCTAGAATACAAGAGACCGGTCCAGACAAACTAACCCCTGCAGAGCAGCTGCGATCGATCCGTACATATCTCCATGATGAGCAGATAGTATTGGAAGATTGTTATCGGGATATCCTCACTCAACTAAAACCCCATAGTGTCGCCATCAAATCATACAGTGCACTGAACAAAAAGCAGAAAGAGTCAATAGAGTCTATATTTTTTGAACAGATCTACCCAGTTATCATTCCTATCGCAGTTGATGCAACTCACCCTTTTCCTCATCTCAACAATCTAAGCTTTGGACTTGCGGTAACACTAGTGGACAGTTCAGACAATCTAAAACATGGGCTTATCCGTATCCCTAGGATCCTACCGCGTTTTATACAGACAGGAGCTATTTTTGTACCTATAGAGAGTGTTGTAGAGAACTATATAAAGGATCTCTTCCCAGGCTTTATCAAGTTGGCTTCAACACCATTCCGTGTGACAAGAAATGCGGATATAGCTATCGAAGAGGAGGAGGCAGATGACTTTTTAGAGATCTTAGAGGAGGGGTTGAGGGCTAGAAATAAAGGCTCTCTTGTTAGGTTGGAGTTGATGAGGGGAGCTGATGAAGATCTGGTCAAATTCCTCAATATCCATATGAAACTGCAAGAGCGAGATATATACTTCTATGCAGATATTCCACTCCATCTAGGAAGCTTTTGGCAAATTGTCGGAGATAAAGCCCTTTCGCATCTCATCCTCCCTACCTATACACCCAAAACACTGCCGCCACTCAATAGTGAAGATATCTTTAGTGCTATAGAGAAACAGTCGGTACTGCTCTATCACCCATTTGATAGCTTTGATCCTATCGTCAAGTTCATTCAGCAAGCTGCTGCTGATCCGGATGTCATAGCACTCAGGATGACACTCTATCGCGTAGGACCCAAATCACCCATCGTCAAAGCTCTGATCGATGCAGTCAGAGATGGTAAACAGGTGACTGTTCTAGTAGAACTAAAAGCCCGTTTTGATGAAGAGAACAATCTAGGCTGGGCAAAAGCCCTAGAGGATGCCGGTGCTCATGTCGTCTATGGCATACCGGGTCTAAAGGTTCATGCCAAGATTGCACAAGTGATCAAACGCAGTGGAACCAAACTCAAAAGCTACCTCCATCTGGCCACAGGCAACTATAACCCCAGTACAGCCAAGATCTATACAGATATGAGCTACTTCACCACTAGAGAAGAGTTGAACGATGACGCGACACGATTTTTTCATTTTCTCACTGGCTTTTCAACAAATACAGAGCTGGAGACCCTCTATATGTCACCCAAAGAGATCAAGCCAAAACTGTTGCAGATGATAGAGGAGGAGAGTAGACATGGTAGCAAAGGGCATATAATCCTAAAATCAAACTCCCTCGTAGATCAAAGCATCATAAAAGCACTCTATAGAGCATCACAAATCGGTACAAAGATAGATCTCATCATACGAGGTATCTGCTGCCTCAAGCCTGGCATACCAAATATCAGTGAAACGATTCGTGTGCACTCTATCATCGGTAAGTATCTTGAACATCCTAGAGTTTACTATTTCAAACACGATAAGATAGGATGCTACATCTCCAGTGCTGACCTAATGCCTAGAAATCTAGTACGCCGTGTAGAGCTTATGACCCCTATCGCTGAAGTCAATCTAAGCAAGAGAATAGAGCAGATTCTTCTACTGCAACTCAAAGACAATCAACTTCGCTGGGAACTTCAAGAGAGTGGCAAATACATCAAAGTGCCTCTTGATACCAAAAAGATCAATAACCATACTATACTAGAGAACTATATCACCAAACTCTATGACAAAACACGCAAAGAGACACCTGACTATCTACAAAAGCTAGCAGGAAGACTACTCAAAGATAGTTAAGGCTACCCCAAAATATGCAATAGAGATTACTAAAAAAAGGAAACATAATGCTGATCAAATTTAAAGAGTGGATACCGGAACTAGGGAAAAATGCTTGGATAGCAGAGGGTGCTAGTGTCATAGGACGAGTAGAGATGGGTGAGGATAGTGCTGTATGGTTCGGTTGTGTTGTACGAGGAGATGTACACTATATCACTATAGGAGATAGAAGCAATATCCAGGATCTATCCATGATACATGTCACACACCACAAAAAAGCAGATATGAGCGATGGCAATCCTACTGTTATAGGCAGTGATGTTACTGTCGGGCATCGTGTCATGCTGCATGGCTGCACCATAGAAGATGCATGTCTCATAGGGATGAGTGCAACTATCCTAGATGGTGCTGTTATAGGCAGAGAGTCTATCGTAGGTGCTGGAAGCTTAGTCACTAAAAACAAGGTGTTCCCACCTAGATCACTCATCATGGGAACTCCTGCTAAAGTAGTCAGAGAGTTGACAGAGGCAGAGGTAGAAGAGCTTTACGCCTCTGCCAAAAGATATGTCAGTTTCAAAAATGAATACCGATAGGGAGGAGCTATGCAGAGTGTAATATCCAAATCCATCAGTGATATCCTGAGTCCGACAGTACTACTCTTCATCCTCAAGATAGGGCTGAGCTCTATACTATTGTGGGTTATCATACTTTGGTCATCTTGGGATCTATATGCGGGAGTCATAGCTATCTATATTCAGAAGATTCCATTTGTAGGAGGGTGGGAGTGGTTTCAGTCGGGTGGGGCATTTGTATCAGCTCTCATTGTCGGATATATGCTCATCATCATCACGATCTCTATATTCACCTCTCTCCTTAGTGAGCCACTTCTCATAAAGTTATCAAAAAAACACTACCCAGATCAACCTATAGTAGGCACACCCGCTATCGCCATATCACTCTATCTCAGTATCAAGGCCGGCATTCTCTTTCTGCTACTGTTTCTGTTTACCTTTCCGGTGATATTTATCCCTATAGTTGGACAAGTATGGATGTTGTGGCTCTGGTCTATCCTCATCAAAGAGCCAAACATTTATGATGTAGGAGCCCTCATTGTCAGTGACAAACATGAGCTAAAAACCCAAAAGAAAAAAGCAGGACTCACCGCTATGATCGCTTCACTCTTCAACTATATCCCACTACTCAATATCTTTGCACCACTATTTGGGCAGATACTATTTTTGCATCAAATATCCAGGAAGAGAGCATCATCTATTTTGGGTACCCACAAGGGGATACCCCTACGATGAAACTATCTAATCCCTTGTGGTTGCCCTTTTGATGTTGTTTGTGGATTTTCGACACTATATAAAGAAAAAGTATCAATAATATATGAAGCGTTCAAGGGTGCTGTTTCCAACGCACCATTGATTACGCAAAAAGTATTTATTCTACATATTATACATTATACGGGTCAAGCGTTGAAAATCCACCCACTTCGTGTGTTGATTTTACAACGCATGATCCTAAGATTCTGGCACCGCCAAACTATAAAGATATCAATAGGTTTTTTCACACAAAGGAAAGCGTCTCATCTCTTTTCTTCAACAGTTGCAGAGCCTTTTTTAAAGCTTTCTTTTTGGTTTTTCCAAAAGCATAAGTGATATTTCCACACTTGACAAGCTCGACATAGAAGAGTTTATTGAAATCATATACTATGACCCTGAACAGATCAAACTTCTCTTTGACCATCGGCAACTTGGGAAAGTCCTCTTCGGTTGCTATATGATAGTTCATTTTTCATCCTTTTAGTTATATTTTATTACTATTATATACAAATTAAACTCTTATGTCAAGCTTTTATATTTATCTTGACTGCCAGAAGCAGTGAAATGCCAAAGATGAGAAGGTCAAACTGACGAAGGAATTTTGTTTCTAGTTGGATTGTCTCATGAGGAGCATAGTGATTCTATGCGACGATTGAGAGAATCCAACTAGGAGCAAAAGGAGAAGTCAGATGGGTAGAATTGTTTTTGGGAGGTTCCTTAGGCTGATCCAATCTTGGCGAAGAGCAATTTTTCAGCGATATCTTCTAGGCGATAGATAATCTTCAAGTTCTTTCGGATGTATCTCAGGAGATTGACATACTCCTCTTTGAGCATATGCTCTTTGTTCATACTTTGGAGCATATCTTTCTCAAGCAGACTGTAGATATCATCCGTTTTGCTCGCTTCGACACTGATCTTACTGCTTAGATCTTTGAGTCTGTCTATATCTTCTGTCCCATTGACCATCTCCATCGTATACTCAATCGCCTTGATCGTGCATTTGTTGATTGCAAGTGATTCGGCGATAATATCTCTAATATCAGCATCCGATTCAGGGCTGCATATATCCATATTTTTGATATAACTTTTCTCATTGGCGACAATTCTCTGTAGCGAATAGGTGATCTTCAAAAAGGCAACCATCTCCCTGAGGTCCCTTGCCTCCGGTGAGTAACGGGTAAAAATAGTAATGATCAACTGATCGATCTCATCGATTCTGCTAGTTATACCTTTTAGGGGAAATTTGGCCTGACTATAACTCTTTCCATCACAATCCTCTAGTGCCTGCAGCGTCAACTTCTGAGTGATCAGCATATCACTCATTACCTCTGTCGTGATGTCTCTCACCTCTTGTATTTTCTCTTCGTTTTTATGCAGCATTGTTTCTCCTTATCCGAATCTGCCGGTAACATAATCTTCTGTCATTTTTTCAGAAGGGTTCAAAAATATCTTCTCTGTCTCATCAAACTCTATGATGTCCCCCAGATACATA
>JAYEOM010000065.1:7369-14164 GCA_034722955.1 Campylobacterota bacterium | reverse complement strand
CCTGACCCCTAAGATGGATGCCAAGTCAGCTTTTGCCTGTTATTTGGATGTAGCATTGGAAAAAGGTGATGTCATCAAAGAACCATCGCACCTTACAAAAACAAAACGCATCAATATCACTATCCCCATCTATGCACTGGAACGCATTGACAAATATACAAAAAATCACAATATAAACAGAAGTACCTTTCTTGTAGAGAGTGCCTTGAAGCGTGTGGACATATAGAGGGCGAGCTATCATTTAGCGTCAGGCGACAAACCACTAATCACTATTTATACTCCTACATACATACGAAACCAAAGCGGCAGAGATACCAAGGTATTTAGCTACCTCTGTTTGACCGTATCCATCCGCCAGTGCTCTTATGATGGCAGAGTTCCTTGATGCACAAGTATCGGCACTCTTTATGAAGTGCATCTCCTCCACTCTTGGTCTCCTTGGCATACACTCTCCTTTTTATCTGTTTTGGAAGTATAGATAGTATTTGCTTTGTTGTTGGTTTGTCACCTGACTCTAAAATTTAAATTTTCCTTTTGATGTCTAACTATTTATTTTATTCAACCCCACTAAGGAATGCAAATTAAATAAGTGCCAAGTTTCATAGGTAAATAAGAGTGCAGATTTAGCTATAGTTTGACGCAGGACTACTCCCCGTAATTCGAGGAAAACTAGAGTTAAAAATGTACTTTTAGTTGCCTTTGAAAGTTGGTAGTTATTTAATTTGCATTCCTAAAAGAGCAAAAGGAGAAGTCAGATGGGTAGAATTGTTTTTGGGAGGTTCTTTATCAAACAAACAACCTCAAAGATATGTAACAATCTCCGAAACAGTGGGGTGTGCGTGTAGTATCTCTCTAACTTCTCTGATAGTCAGCTCTTTTTCTATGGCCAGGAGAAGTTCGTGGATGATCTCCGTAGACTCTACGCCTATGATGCTAGCACCTAGTATCACTTCACTTTTGGCAGATATGATCACCTTGGCGAACCCTGCATCATCTCCAAGTATCTTGGCTTTGGCATTGACCTTGAAATAGGCTTTTTTGATCTCTATATCTATCTCTTGCTCTTTGGCTTCGCTCTCTTTGAGACCACAGCTTGCTATTGGGGGATGGGTAAAGATAGTAGATGGTGTCAAGTGGGTGTTGGTTTTGGACTGTGAGTTGATGATATTTTGTGCTGCTATCTTGGCTTCGGCATAGGCAGTATGAGCAAAAGCTGGTGTATCTATGCAGTCACCTATAGCATATATATGCTCTTGAGATGTCCTAAAGGATGGACTTACCTCTACAAATCCTCTCTCATCTTGTTTGACATCGGCATTTTCTAGACCAAGCCCATCACTATAAGGGATGCGACCTGTGGCACTCAGTACCAATTGGGAGTAGATAGTATCGTCACTCTCTTTGAGCTGTAGCTCTACACCGTCATCACCTATATAGACTTGGGTTATGGTAGTAGAGAGGAGGACTTTGATGTTTGCCTTTTTAAATGACCTAAGCAGTACTTTGGATATATCTGCATCTTCGTTTGGTATCAGTCGCGGACTGTGCCCGATGAGGGTAACTGCTACACCCATAGCATTGAAAAATGTAGCCATCTCACAACCTATGGCACCCACACCTATGATAGCGATAGATTTTGGCAGAGTGTTCAGTGCAAAAACATCACTGCTAGAGATGATAGAGTCTGCATCCATAGGCAACTGATCTAGCTGACGACTCACAGAACCTGTAGCGATGATAGAGTTCTCAAATAGGATAGTTTGATCATCTACTTCAACTGTTTTACTATCTATGAAATGGGCATCTCCATAGAGGATATCTACTTTGGACTGCTCCAGCATCCAGAGGACACCTGTACGAATCTCAGTGATGAGTGCGGCGGTTTTCTCTTGTAACTGTTTGATATCTAAACCCTGAAAATCCAGATCAACACCACAAAGCCTAAAGTATGGTATCTTAGATACAAAAGATGCACTCTCCAGATAGTTTTTTGTGGGGATACACCCTACATTGAGGCAAGTCCCACCGATACGCTCCTTGGATCTCTCAACGAGCAGGGTTTTGATGCCAGCTCTACCCAACTCCAGTGCTGCCTGATATCCTGCAGGTCCTGCACCTATGATAATTACTTCATATTTTTTCATATTAACTACCGCCTTTTATATATTCATGTGCTATATAACTACTGCGTGTATAGGGAGAACTCTTTATATAGCTAAATCCCATCTTAATGCCAACTCTCTTCAAGTTATCAAATCTCTCAGGCTCTACATACTCCACAACAGGAGTATGATGAGATGATGGTCTGAGGTATTGACCTATACTTAAGTATCTACACCCCACATCCAACAGCTCTTGCATCAGAGTCTCTACCTCATCATCCCTCTCCCCAAATCCAAGCATAATACCACTCTTGGTAGCTATATGGTGATTGGCAGAGGAGAGTATCTGCAATACACCCAGTGAACGCTTATACTCTGATCCTCTTCGTATATCATAGCATCTTGGTATAGTCTCTACATTATGTCCTACTATCTCTGCTCCACTATGGGCAATCTTTTCGATACTCTCTCTGTCGCCTCTCATATCAGAGATGAGCAGCTCTACCGCGATAGAGCTATCTATCTCTTTGATGGCATCTACCGTTTGACAAAACTGCTCTGCACCTCCATCGCTCAGATCATCTCTAGTAGGACTTGTGATAACCACATGTCTCAAGCCTAGCTGATCGACTGTTTGAGCGATATTGGTAGGTTCGTCTGCATCCACTCTCATCGGTCTGCCTCTATCTACCCCACAGAAGCTACAAGCACGAGTACACAATGTACCCAAGATCAAAAATGTAGCCTGCCTATGCGAGAAACACTCGCTTATGTTGGGACACATAGCCTCTTGGCAGACTGTATTGATCTGCCCTCTGCTGAACATAGCTTCCAACTCTCTATTGACACTAGGTGTGATCTTTTTGCGTAACCACTCTGGTTTACGCTCTATCTTGCTGCGCATCTATATTCCACCTATCTTGGCTATATTTCTCTCTCAAGAGCTTATCTGCACTCTGCTGCTCTGATGGATCTAGAGTATCGTTGATGATATTGACTCCAAAGCTTTGGCTAAAAGCATCCACCACCAATAGTGTCAACTCTCCGACCATTATGCCCTCCCCTATCCTATCCAAAGCAGTCGCCTCTCTCAAGCCCGACTCCTCTAAAAAGATATCTCCAAAGAGTACCTCATCCAAACTGATAGGAATGGTACCATGTTGAAACAGTGCTTCTCTTGTATATCGTTGTGCATTGCCACCTATTTTTTGACCTTCTATTATGATATCATAAGGCTCATTTGATGCCATACAGATATTTGACTTTGGACTCTCCACCCTCAAATTATAGGCAAAATCAGCTTCAATACCCAGCTTTTTATAGAGATCAATAAGAAACTTACAGAAATAACGGTAACTCTCTTTGACACCTAAGTGATCCAAACTATCTCTATCCAATATCAATGAATATGAAACATCCCCACCATGAATCAATATCCCACCACCTGTCATACGACGGACATATGGGATATTTTTCTTCTCTACCATCTCCAAATCAAGACTTTTTGAAATATTTGAAAATCTGCCTAGAGTAAGAGAGTCTTCCCAACTATAGAGTCTCAATATAGGCAAATCATCTCTCCTGAAATTATGCAAGAGAGCTTCATCCACAGCCATATTGTACTGAGCCGTCCCAAATCCACTGCTGATCAGCCGCCAAGTTTTTGGATAGATGCTAAACTCCTCTTAGATATACTTCTCTCAAGGCTACCACAATGAACAATAAACACCCAAATAGCTTTATGAGGTTTTCCGTAGACAAGGCAATCGTTTGCAGGACTAGCCAAAGCATGTTAGAGTGACAATATCTAAAAGTCCTAAAGGCTAGTCTCTATAGTGTAACCCATATTTGATTTTACAGTATATCTAACCTTGACTTATTGCATAGTTGTGTATAAATATGCTACTATTATACAGCAGACTTTTAAAGGATCTGAGATGAATGACAAATTGATTAAGAAGGATGTAAATAGTTTTTTGGTTGAACCAAATCTGGTTGATTATGCTCAAGAGTATCAGGAGTTTGATTGGATAGATGTTGATAAGGAGTTTGATGGGTTGCCATCTGGCGGGTTAAATATCGCTCATGAGGCTATTGACCGCCATGCCGATGGTGCTTTGGCAGAGAAGACAGCTATGCTATGGTTGGGTCAAAATGGCGAGAGAGAGATATACTCTTTTGCCAAGATGAAGAGAGAGACAGCGAGATTTGCCAATCTCCTCAAAAATCTAGGTCTCTCCAAGGGTGAGAGGGTGTTTACTCTCTCACCTCGTCTGCCTGAACTCTATATATCTGTCATAGGTATACTTAAACATCAAAATGTTGTCTGTCCACTCTTTTCTCAGTTTGGACCTGAGCCTATACTTCAGCGTATGCAGAGAGGTGATGCCAGGGTTCTGCTCACTACAAAAAAACTCTTCAAAAAAAAGATAAAACCGATAATTGACGAACTTCCGGAACTTCGCTTTATACTACTGATGGATGCGGATGAACATGAGAGTGAGAAGATACTCTCATTTTCTCGTCTGATGGAGGGTGCTTATGATACTTTTGAAATCCCTCCAACTGATCCTGAAGATATGTCTATCTTGCATTTCACCAGTGGTACGACAGGGATGCCAAAGGGAGTTGTGCATGTACATGGAGCCGTCTATACGCACTGGATGAGTGGCAGATATGCTCTCGACTTGCATCTTGATGATATCTATTGGTGTACTGCCGATCCTGGATGGGTGACAGGGACATCTTATGGGATCATCACTCCTTGGATTTTTGGTGTAACCAATATCATCTATGAGGGTGAGTTTGACGCAGTGAGTTGGTACACTATGCTCCAAGATGAAAAGGTAACTGTATGGTACACAGCCCCTACAGCTATCCGTCGTCTGATGAGACTGGATATCGAGCCTAGAGAGGAGTATAACCTCTCAGCTCTTCGTCTCATACAGAGTGTAGGTGAACCACTCAACCCAGAAGCTGTAGTATGGGGAGAAGAGAGACTCAAACTGCCTATACATGACAACTGGTGGCAGACAGAGACAGGTGGTATTATGATAGCCAATCTCATCTCTCAGGATATTCGACTAGGCTCCATGGGTAGACCTCTTCCAGGTATAGAGGCCGGTATTATCCGTCAAAACAGTGATGGCAGTGCCACAGAGATAGCAGAGCCAAACAGAGAGGGAGAGTTGGCCATCAAAGTGGGATTTCCATCTCTCTTTCGTGCTTATCTCCACGCTCAGGAGAAGTATGACAAATGTTTTGCGGGAGATTGGTACATATCTGGAGATTTGGCTTATAGGGATGAAGATGGATATTTTTGGTTTGTCGGGCGTGCAGATGACATCATCAAGACATCAGGTCACATGGTGGGTCCATTTGAGGTAGAGAGTACATTGATGGAGCATCCAGCTGTCGCAGAGGCAGGCGTGATAGGCAAACCTGATGAGATGATAGGAGAGCTAGTCAAGGCTTTTGTATCACTCAAAGCAGGATATGAACCTAGCGATGAACTCAAGCGTGAACTGATAGGTTTCGGACGCAAGAGACTGGGTGTTGCAGTCGCCCCCAAAGAGATAGAGTTTCAAGAGAATTTGCCAAAAACGAGGAGTGGAAAGATCATGCGACGCTTGCTGAAAGCTAGAGAGATGGGATTGCCGGAGGGTGATACTTCGACACTGGAAGATTAGGAGGATTATGATGAATTTAGATGCTAACCAAGCCAAAGAGCTCTATAGGCAGATGCTTTTGATTCGGCGATTTGAGGAGAAGTGTGTAGAGCTATATTCCAATCAAAAGATTAGAGGTTTTCTACATCTCTATATAGGCGAAGAGGCCATAGCTGTAGGTGTGATGAGTGCACTGAGCCAAGATGATGCCATATTGGCTACCTATCGTGAGCATGGACATGCTCTTGCGCGCGGGGTATCTGCCAAAAGTATTATGGCTGAGATGTTTGGCAAGATGGAGGGGTGTTCTCGTGGACGGGGTGGCTCTATGCATCTCTTTGATGCCAAAACACGCTTTTATGGTGGTAGTGCTATTGTCGGAGGTGCTCTACCTCTAGCTGTTGGGATGGCACTTGCAGACAAGATGATGAAGAGAGATAGAGTAACTGTTTGTATCTTTGGTGACGGTGCAGTAGCAGAGGGGGAGTTCCACGAATCTCTAAACCTCGCTGCACTATGGAAGCTACCTATACTCTTTATCTGTGAAAACAATCTATATGCGATGGGAACAGCTCTCAGATTGACCCAATCACAGACAGATATTTATAAAAAAGCATCTTCATATAATATCCAATCCAAACAGATAGATGGTATGGATGTCATAGAGGTGGCAAAGGTCTCTAGCAAAGCCGTAGAGTATATCCGCGAAAATAGCAAACCTATATTTTTGGAGTGCCTAACTTATCGTTTTCGTCCTCACTCTATGTTTGATGCTGAACTATATCGCAAGAAGAGTGAAGTAGAAGAGTGGAAAAGGAGAGATCCTCTTATTGTATTTGAAGAGAGACTCAAAGAGATAGGTCTATGGTCCAAGATGGATATAGATGAGCTAGAAAATGAGATAGATAGCAGCATAGATGAAGCTGTAGAGTTTGCAGAGAATGGAACACTGGAACCCATAGAGGATCTGGAGAGATTTGTCTACTCGGAGGTGCAAAATGGATAATACAACAACATATCGTGAA
>JAYEOM010000065.1:0-7269 GCA_034722955.1 Campylobacterota bacterium | reverse complement strand
AAATGGATAATACAACAACATATCGTGAAGCGGTACGACAAGCTATCCGTAATGCGATGAGAGAAGATAAACGAGTCTTTTTAATGGGTGAAGATGTAGGTCACTATGGTGGTTGTTTCGCTGTGAGTATGGGACTGCTAGATGAGTTTGGGGCAGAGAGGATCATAGATACACCCATAAGTGAATCAGCCTTTACAGGGGCAGGTATCGGTGCAGCCCTCAATGGTATGCGTCCCATAGTGGAGATAATGACAGTCAACTTCAGTCTGCTTGCCCTAGATCAGATAATGAACAATGCTGCAACTCTACTGCATATGTCAGGGGGTCAATTCAATGTTCCTCTGGTTATCCGTATGGCTACAGGCGGAGGCAAACAGTTGGGAGCTCAACACTCCCACTCACTAGAGGGGTGGTATACGCATATACCGGGACTCAAAGTTTTGACCCCTGCTACCGTACAAGATGCTTATGATATGGTAGGTTTGGCATTGGCTGATCCTGATCCTGTATTGATTTTTGAAAATTCACTTCTCTATAACACCAAAGGAGAGTTTGATAGCGATGCATCACCACTTCCTATCGGCAAAGCTCTCACACATAAAAGAGGCAAAGATATAAGCATCTTGACTTATGGAATAGATCTCTTTAAAGCACTGGAAGCTGCTGAGATCTTGGCAAAAGATGGTGTTGATGCAGAGGTGATAGATTTGCGTTCACTGCGTCCTCTCGATGATGAGACCATTATGAGATCTATCGGCAAGACTCACAAAGTTCTCATCGTAGATGATGGCTGGAGATCGGGAAGTATCTCTGCTGAGATTATGGCTCGTATCAATGAAAAGGCTTTTTATGAACTAGATGCCCCCATGGCTCGTCTCTGCACCGCAGAAGTCCCCCTCCCCTACGCCAAACATCTCGAAGATGCAGCGATAGTGCAGGTTGAGAAGATTGTAGTTATGGCAAAACAGGTGATGGGTATATCATGAGTGAGTTTCTCATGCCAAGTCTGGGTGCAGATATGGAGTCAGCCATATTGATGGAGTGGCTGGTAAAAGAGGGGGATAGCGTCAGCAAAGGTCAAGTAATAGCAGAGATAGAGACTAGCAAAGGGGTCATTGAGATAGAGGTATTTGAAGATGGTATCGTAGAGAAACTCTTGGCAGAGGAGGAGAGCAAATGTGAAGTAGGTATGCCTTTGGCTATCATTGGCTCCGGTACAAAAGAGAGTATAGAGATAGAAGAAAAAGTGGCAAGAGAGGAAAAAGATCCAAAAAGTCGTATCCAAATCTCACCTGCTGCTCGCAAAAAAGCCATCCAACTGGGTATAGACATCACAAAGATTGTCCCTATCGATGGTTTCATACAGCTAAGTCAGGTAGAGTCTCTCAGCAGTAAAACCAAAGTTCCAGATAAACCAAAACCGGAAGAGAGTACAGAGAGGAGAGAGACCACAAAAGTAAAATCAAACAATAGTATGCGTCAAGCCATAGCAGCTGCTATGATTCGGTCAAACAGTGAAATACCTCACTACTATCTCTCAACTTCTATCAATATGACAGCCGCACTAGATTACCTAGAGGGGTTAAACAATAACCGCACTATAAAAGATAGGATTTTGCCTGTAGCTATGATGATCCGTGCTGTTGTACTGGCACTCAAAGAGGTTCCTGATCTAAACGGCTTTTGGGTAGATGATGCACATCATATCAACAGAGAGGTTCACCCGGGTATGGCTATATCATTGAGAAGAGGGGGACTGATGACTCCTGCTCTACTCAACGCGGAGTCAATGAGTCTAAGTGAGACGATGGACTCTCTAAGCGATCTGATAACCAGAACTCGTACAGGCAAACTGCGTAGCAGTGAAATGACTAAACAGACTATCACTATCACCAACTTGGGTGATCTTGGTGTTGAGAGTGTTTATGGAGTGATATATCCTCCGCAGCTAGCAGTTATAGGATTTGGTGCCATACTGGATACTCCTTGGGCTATGGGAGATACACTATCTGTGAGAAGAGTCCTCAAAGCGACTTTGGCTGCTGATCATCGTGCTACCGATGGCAGAGTGGGAGCAAAATTTCTAGACAAACTCAATCAACTTTTACAAAATCCAGAGGAGTTATTATGACTAAAGATGAGATAAAAAATGTGATTATCCGGCAGATATTGGAGATCGCACCAGAGATAGAAGAGGATGAGATAGAGGCAGATGAAAATATACAGCGTTCACTGGAGATAGACTCATTTGATTTTTTGAGAATATTGACAGCGATGAATGAAGAGCTTGGTGTAGATGTACCTGAATCTGACTATGCCAAAGTAGAGAGTGTGGAGAGTATGGCTGAGTACTTTTTGCAGCACTTATAATGCTAGCCTCACACGGTATGGTTGAGCAAAAGATTAGATAAATGGAAAGATATTGTGGATATAATATAGTGTGTCTGGAGATAAATGAGTTAAGGTATAGTATATGAGCTATAAATCAAAAATTATAAATAGTGTTTTTTGGACTACTGTGATAGTATGGAGTCTGGTTGTTTTTGTATTTATGATAGTTGTCATCAGAGAAAATTATCAAGATGCGGATATATTTGCCCTCAATGAAGCTCGTACTAGCACCAAGAAGGATTTGGCATTTCGATCTTGGGTTGCATCTCATGGTGGTGTATATGTACCTATCACCGAAAGAACTCCTCCAAATCCATACCTCAAACATATTGAAAATCGTGATATAGAGACATTAGACGGCAAGAGATTGACATTGATGAATCCGGCATATATATTATCACAGATAATGAGTGATTATTCACAACTATATGGAGTAAAAGGTCAAATCACAAGCAAAATACTACTCAATCCACAAAATCAAGCTGATCAATGGGAACTCAAGGCACTTAATATCGCAGAGAAGGATAGACAACCGGTATATGAGAAGAGTACTATTGATGATAAGTTATACTATAGATACTTAAAACCTCTCATCATTCAAAAATCATGTCTCAAATGCCATGGCTTTCAGGGGTATAAAGTAGGAGATGTTAGAGGTGGTGTATCTGTCTCAATCCCTATGAAGCCCTATCAGGATCAAGCTTTCAGCAGGATTATTATCAATGCAATATTTATAATAATATTGTGGATTTTTGGTATGGCACTTATATATTTTGGTCGCAAAAAAGCTATAGAGATAATCTTGGATAAGATTAAAGATTATGAACAGAGTATCTACTTTCTCATATATTTGATAGAGACGAGAGACCGCTTTACAGCTGGACACACAAAAAGAGTTGCCAAATACTCTAAACTCATTGCCAAAGATATGAACTATAGCGAGAGTACCATCTCAGAGTTATATACAGCTTGTATGCTGCATGATATAGGCAAGATATCTACTCCGGACAGTATCCTGCTCAAGCCAGGTGCATTGACCGATGTGGAGACAAAGATTATGCACGAACATGTTACTACTGGCTATAAGATACTAAAAAAGATAGATATATATCAAGATATAGCTGAAATCATGCGTCATCATCATGAGAGATATGATGGCTCAGGATATCCCCAGGGCTTAAAAGGATCAGAGATACCAGTCATATCCCAGATCATATCTATAGCAGATGTATTTGATGCTATGACAACTAACAGAGTATACAAAGATAAATTATCCGTTCAGGATGCCATCAAAGAGATCAAAAAATTATCTGGAACATATTTTGATCCTGCACTGGTCGAAATAGCTATAAAATCTCTTCAAAATATCAACATTGATGATATCGTCTCTCAATCACCCCAAAATAGTTTTGAGATAGAGAGATTTTCTTACTACTACAAAGATCAAATCATTGATGGATACAATAAAGATTATCTATACTATATCATAAATCACAACAATCAAAAAGGCTATAAATGTAAATATAATTATATCTATATCATATATCTCCACAATTTTGATCTATACAACAAGAGTAAAAGCTGGAGAGATGGAGATCTGCTATTGCAAAATTTTGCTGATAAGCTCAATACCTTAACAACAGATCAACTACTGTTTAGAGTCCATGGAGATGACTTCATCATTCTATCAAGAGAATATTTTGATCTCAAATCATATGAGAAGGAGTTAAATAAATATTTTATAGATAGTGATATAAGATTAAGTTTCCGACAATATGAGATCAAAAAGGATCACATAGAGAGTGCCATAGATCTCGACAATATACTCAATGACTAAGTTTTGATATGAAGACTACCGATTCAATAGTCCCATTATCTCTGCAACCTTTTCTGCTGGGTTGCTATCTCTGTAGATAGGTCTTCCCATAACTGGAAAATCTACTTTCTCTTCTGCTGCCACCTCCAGTGTAGCAACACGCTGCTGGTCACCTGCATCTTCACCAAAAGGACGGATACCAGGGCAGAGCGTGAGAAACAAATCATCAGTGACTGCTTTGATCGCCCTACTCTCAAAAGCAGAACTGACAACACCATCCAAGCCATTGAGGTAGCTCATCTTGGCAAACTGTTCTACTTTTTCATCGATACCCTTCTCATATATCACTCGAAAATTAGTTTCATCGAAAGAGGTCAATGCCGTGACAGCCAGCACCAGTGGACGCTCTTCAAACTGTTGGAGTCTATCCATCACTGCACGCATAGCCACTTCACCTGCACTAGCATGGATGTTGAACATATCGACACCTAAGTGTGTTATCTCTTCAGCTGCATCTGCCATGGTATTGGGTATATCATAAAGTTTAAGATCCAAAAAGAGTTTGAACTCCGGATTGATCTGCTTGAGTGCTTGGATAAATGGCTTACCGTCACGGATATAGCTTCGAAAACCGATCTTTAGCCAAATATCATACTCATGCAGTCTGTTAGCAAGTGCAATATTCTCACCTGCTGACGGTAGATCAAGTGCAACACATAGTTTCATAGTAACTCCTCAAAAAATATTGGTATAATACTACCCTAAATTTCACTAAGAAGGACTAAACACAAATGTTTGGAAAAAATTTAAAAGAGTACAATCTATCAGAAGATGAGCTTTCAAAGCTACAATATGCACGCATCAAGACATCCAATGGAACTATCTGGCTCAAGCTCTACCCACAAGAAGCACCAACTACAGTAGCCAATTTTGCAGAGTTGGCAAACTCAGGTTTCTATGACAACCTCAAGTTTCACCGTGTTATCCCAGGTTTTATGGCACAAGGTGGATGCCCTCACTCAGGACCCGATGGCAACTCTGCAATGGCAGGTACAGGCGGGCCAGACTGGGCGATCGCTTGCGAAACAGATAATGGTGTAAAACACCAAAGAGGCTGTCTCTCTATGGCACACGCAGGCAAAGATACAGGCGGAAGCCAATTTTTCATCACATTTGCACCAACACCGCATCTAGATGGTGTTCATACTGTTTTTGGCGGGATCGAAGAGAGCGATGCAGATGGCTTCATGGGTTTAGATGCCATAGCTCAAAATGATGATATCCAAGAGATCAGAGTAGTAGAGAGCAAAGAGTAAAAAATAACTATACCAAAACTCTTTGTTGGTTTTGGTATGTTAGCTTTTTAACAGATAAGATTATATTTTGTAAAATTGTACTAAATTATAATCATAAATATATATTGGAAAGGTTCAGAAATTGAAAACTGGACAAATAAACCTCAATTAAAATCAGAATATATTAGTATGCATGATAGTACTGGATTTCACACAAACATTTTAGTTTTATCACTTAAAGACCCATATAAAAAACAAAGTAATGATAAATGGGGAGCAAAACAACAAAAACTATATGAACAACAGCAAAAAGAAAAAGCATCAAATATAGATTTCTAAATATTAGGCATATTTTAGATATAATGATGTATATTATAAAAAGGATTTGATGATGCAAACATTAACTGTAAATATTCAGGATAATTTTGTGCAAGATTTTTTAACTATTATTGAACACTATAAAGATAAAGTTCAATTACAAAAAGATGAAAATTTAGTAAATGACCCATATTTTTATGAGAGACAAAAGCAATTACAAGAAGATATAGATGAGATAGATAGTGGCAAAGTAAAAATGATAAATAATAAAGATTTTTGGAATGACATAGACACTTTTACTCAATCATTACAAAAATGATAATCATACATAAGCCTACTTTTTCAAGGCAATTAAAGCAAATCATTGAACACATAGCACTAGATAAACCTAGTGCTAGTATGAAGTTTAAAGATGAACTAAAAGAATCTATAAATCTACTTCCTGAGCATCCATTAAAATATAGAAAATCAATCTATTTTGATAATGAAAATATAAGAGATATGATATACAAAAAATACACGATTATCTATAGAATAAAACCAATTAAAAAAGAAATAGAGATTTTAAGAATATTCAACAGAAATAAGCCGACAACTGTAAGTCAGATACAACAAAACATAGGAACGCAATAAATTACCTAACGGAAATTTATGGTTCTATTTAGGCGTTATGGAAGAGGAATATAAAATGAATGAACAAGAATATCTTGATACATACAATGGACAAAGTATTAATGAGTTACTAGAGCTTGAAAACAAGTTTGAGCCTTACGAAATAATCTATGTTTTAGAACTAGCATTGGACAATAAAAAAGATTCGGATAAAAAGCTAAGTGATTCAGAAATGACAGTTCTAGCAGTGCAAGCACTAGATAGGGAAGTTAATAACGGTGGATTTCAACAATTTTTTTACAATTCTATGTCAAAGATAATAGACAGGCTTTTCAAATTCCATAACAAAGCCTTGGAGAGAAACATTGTTATTTAGGGAAATATTTCATATACCACTAGAAAAATATAATAGCTTTGAAAAAGACCTTCATTCTTTAGGCATTGAATATATCCCTAATGGAAGTTTTGAAAAAGAACATAGTGATGATGAATATTCGATATTACGATACAAAAATAATACATATCAAATGGAGGATTTGTATTCAAATGAGAAAATGAACACAATGGACGGAAGCATAAACTGGTTATCGGAAGAGTGCATCAAAGATACAGAAGAATTTATGGAGATATTTTATACAGTTGCAACTAAATATGATTCTGGTATCTACATTGACCCAAGGATTGAGGATATTGATATGTTTGAGCTAAAGCCCCAATAAATCCATACCCAATCAAAGAATAACCGCAATTGCCCTATAATTAGGTATTAGAAGCAAAGAAGTTCCCTAAATACTTTCACCCATTCGGTGAAACTTCTTTGCAATTTAACACAGGAAG
>JAYEOM010000064.1:1364-2962 GCA_034722955.1 Campylobacterota bacterium | reverse complement strand
TATTTTTACATCAATACAGATTCATAACTATTTAGCGACGATAGAAACAGTTGATTATGATGCCTTAATGGATCATATGGTAACACGAGCGCTTTTTGAAAAAGAGACTGATTTTGGAAGTTATGATGCTTTAGTAGGAATTACAAGAGATATTGTAAGCCACAATATCGAAGCTGCAAGCTTGGAAAAACTCTCTAAAGTTGCAATGCTCAATCAAAATTTATCTCATCTTATAACGGTATAGAATTTAGCAAAAATTATCAAAAATCAGTGTCTTAACTACCACCAATACTCTAGCTGAACACCTATATTATTTCCTGATGTATCACCAGAGTAATAACTACTTCCCATATCTTTAGTCTCATCATTCCATGAAGCATGGGTGTAATACAGTCTTAATACAGGTCTTTCCCATACACCTTTTTCAAGAGCAAACTCTATAGCTGTTGTTAATTTTGTTAAATCGTAACTCTCATTGGCAATTTCATTCTCTACGCTATCATAGCCTAGTTCCATAAGAAGACGGGTGTATCTATGCATAAACCAATAGGGTCTAATACCTGCAGATAGCCATCTCTGTTTCTCGTTTGTAAAATCTTCATTATCACGATATTCATAAACAAAATTACTCATTATTCCAATGGTATCATTTTCAAAAGCATTGGTATTTAATATCCTAAATGTTTTAGAGTTTTCAATCGTTTTGCCATTATTAATAAGATCGTCAATAAATTTTTCGCCTTCATGAACGATGCTCATATAGGGTGTATAGGCTCCAGCATTTTGAGCAACGCCAGAACCATAAAAGATACCGCTAATATTATTCCCTTTCATTCCAAAAAACTCTTTGAATATTTTTTTATCTTCATACAGTATGCCTACAGCATAACCATCGACATCTTCTACTTTTTGAGTCGCAGTAAAACTCTCTCCATTTACAGCCATATAATTTAAAAATAGAGTAATTTCACCACGTTCAAACTCTTTTACAAATCTTAAATCATGACTCTGCAAAAGGGTATATTTATCATTATCTACTGTAGTCGGATTGAGTTTATGAAAAAGTAAACTATATGAGAGTGCAAGTTCGCCTAAATCATAATCATTAACGCCAATTCCATCTCCACTCATGTTAAGATACCAATAGTCTGTCATATGACTGTCATAACGCTGGTTAAACTTTCTCCCTATCCAAAACACTGCACTATTATCAAGTACATTGGATAGTTCTGAATATAACTCACCCCAATCAAAGAAATCTATACTTGACTCATTAGCACCTAAGAAGATAGGTCTTACTTGATTATGCATAACCACACCATTATCAAAGGTAATATCTTGATAAATTGCAAGTTCTATCCAAGATTCACACTCGTTACCTAAGCGGTATTTAGAACTAGCACCCTGCGCTTTAAAACAGACATTTTCTTTGTCATCTTGTAGTGAATTTTGAAAACGAAAATAACCCGTAGTCCCCATAACATTCTCAAAAGAAAATAAAAATGAGCTTAAAATGGATACAAGTAATACTATACGATAATACATAACTAAGTACCTCACTATTGCTTTTAAACTTAAACTTAAAACGATTATGCTAC
>JAYEOM010000064.1:0-1264 GCA_034722955.1 Campylobacterota bacterium | reverse complement strand
GACACCATTAAAAGCATTGATAAATCTCTTCAAGAGAGCACTCTTCATTATGATATCTTTGTAGTTATAGCTATGTGGAATGGAGAACTTCTAGGCAATGGACATATAGAACCAATACCTCAAAAAATAAAAGATAAAATAGACTGGGATGATGTACTACCAATATATAAAGACAATGTACTCTCATGGGCAAATGTAGCCTATGGTCTGCCTTATGATGGTGATTGTATTAATCTATACTATCGTAAGGATATTTTTGAAGATGCAAAAAATAAAAGAGAATTTTTAAAAAAACACAAGTATGAACTTGCTCCTCCTAAAACATGGAAAGAGTATCTTGAAATAGCAGCATTTTTTAATAACTGGGATTGGGACAGTGATGGAAAAATTGAATATGGTAATGCTGGACTTCGAGTTCAAGGAGATGTAGCCTTATTACAGTTTTTTGCTCAAGCAGCTGCATATGCAAAACATCCTGATGACAAAGCATACTATTTCGATCCTGAGACTATGAAACCTCGGATAGATAATCCAGCATTTGTACGTGCGCTTGAAGATTATATTAAAGCTATAGAATATGGGCCTGTTGGTATGAATAAGTTTGCTGGTCATGATGTACGAAACTCTTTTGTCTCAGGTGAAGTGGCAATGGCTATTGATTGGGCTGATTTGGGGATCTATGCTGTTAATTCACCTGTCTCAATTGTTCAAGATAAGGTTGGATATGCACAACTACCTGGCGCAGAGGAAGTTTATAATAGTGCAAAATTGCGCTGGGATAAGCAGTACAACCAAGTCTCATCAATTAGTGGCAACTGGATGTTTTTAATAAATAAAAATGCTAAAAATAAAAAATTAGCATTTGATTTTGCTGCATATATGACGTCACCTACAATGAGTAAAGAGCTTGTTTCAACAAGTGGAAATGCCGTAAACCCCTCACGATTCTCACATTTCAAAGATCCCGAATCTTGGAATAAAAGTGGATTTTCGACAGATTCCGCCAAAAGATATCTTGATGAGATTTCATACTCGCTAACTAATAAAAATACAGTTTTTGATATAACGATACCTGGTGCAGCAGATTACTACCAAGTGCTTGATGCGCTTGTGTATCAAGCCGTTATTAAAGCTATGACACCAAAAGAAGCATTAGAAAAAGCAGCCAAAGAGTGGGATCTTATTACAAAAAAATTAGCAATAGAGAAACAAAAAGAGTTTTATAGGGAATCTCTGAATTTAAAAAGGAAATAGTAGTTAATGC
>JAYEOM010000063.1:0-42512 GCA_034722955.1 Campylobacterota bacterium | reverse complement strand
TGGCATCGGCTACTCCTTTGTGAGGATTGTAGCGTAGTTTAGATTATAGTAGCATTGGCATCACCTGACCCCTCTACCTCAGGTGACTTATTGGCTCCTATGTTTTGTTATATCTTTTACTATTTTCTGCTTTTCCAGTAGTTTGGTTTTCTATTGAGTTGCATAATCGCTAGAATAATAATCTCATTATTTCTTTGATAATAGATTACTCCAAAAGGAAATCTATTTGTCAAACATCTTCTAATCTCTTTATCTAAAATGTGCCAAGCAGTTGGAAAGTTTAAGATTCTTTGGATTGTTTTGTAGACTTCATTTGCAAAGTCTAAGCCTAGATTTTGCTTACATTCTTCATAATAATCAATTGAGGTATTGAATTCAATTTCAGCTTCTGGATGAAATGAGTATTTCATCTATGAGTTTAGTCTTTTAGATATTTTTTTAAACACTTCATCACCATTAACTAATTTTACGTTTCCAGATTCTATTTCATCTTTTCTTTTATTGGCTTCTTTTATCCATAAATCATCTATAGACTTGTCGATGGGGCTGATGCTACTTAATATTTTATCAATGATTTTAGTTTTTATATCGATGGGTAAAATATCAATTTCGTCAAAAAGTTCTTGTTGTTTTAAAGCTATCATGATGAACTCCTAAATTAAAGTATACATCATTTTATCAAACAGATGTATACTTTTTGTTTAATTTGAAGAGTTGTTTTTTCTATAAGTAGTAGTGAAAGTAAGTTTTGGAGTATAGGTGTCAGGTGATAACGATAACCTAATAACTCTTACGCTATACTTCTTAAAGGAGTCCAACATGCCAAGAAAACCACGCATAGAATTGTTCTTGTGAAGTTCCTTACCAGCAATGATATAATATTCTTTAGACAACAACTCTATCGATCGCTGGTGAGAGGGCTGTGGTCATTTCGTAGCTGATAGTATTGAAGTGTTTTGCTGCTATCTGTGCATCAGACATGATGCAGACCTCATCTCTATCTGTCTCAAGAGCTATAAAATCCATCGATACTCGTCCGAGTATGGAGAGTCCCTCAGCTGTGATATAGGGGTGGCTGCTATCACCTCTGCACCAACCATCCCCATATCCTAGATCATAAGTAGAGATAGACATTTGCCCAGGAGCAGTAAATGCACCTCCATACCCTACCCTCTCACCCTGCTTGAGTATGCGAGTTGAGACTTTTCTAGCATAGAGTTTTAGTACTGGTTTGAGTACGGTATCATCAAATGGGCAGGTGAGTTCATTGTATCCATAGGCTGCTATACCCACTCTAACCATATCTTCATCAAATCTCTTCGAACGCAAGATAGCAGCTGAGTTGTATGAGTGTATCCTCAAGTTTGAAAATCCTGCTTTTTTGACTCTCTCCTTGGCTTTTTCAAATTCTCTCTGTTGCCAGAAAAACTCTGACCCCAAGAGATCAGCACTGCGATAGTGAGTCATCAAACCTACTAGCTCCAAACCCTGCTTTCTGATCAGAGATAGAGCCAACTCAAGATCCTCTATCATTATGCCGTTTCGATGCATTCCTGTATCGACTTTGAGCTCTACCTTTGTACCTTTTGGGATATTCGCAATATCATCGGTCGTATTGATAGCATAAGAGACATTTGCCAAAGACTCCACTCTCCCCTCTAGTACCAATACTGTTTCAAAAAGTGATATGATCTTCGATGCATCACCTTGATCTCCGACTACAGCATGTTTGATACCAAAATCACTAGCCAAACCTGCCATGATTTCGATATCATGTCCGTAAGCATTGTCTTTTAGGACGATAGATATCTTATCTATTGAGCCTGTTTTTAGAGCAATTTGGTTAAGATTGTGATAAAAGTTTTCTCTATTTATTGTGATAAAAGCCATGAGGGATTATACTTAAATTTGCCTAATCTCTATTGAATATTTCATGACAAAGGATCTATATGCGTAGAACCATAGCAGAGTGGGAGAGACAAAGAGCAGTATTGATGGCTTTTCCTCATGCAGATACAGACTGGGCAGAGAACTTAGAAGCAGCACTCACTCCTTTTATCCGTATAGCCCAAGCTATCGCCTATGCACAACCCCTCTATATCATCTGTAGAGACAAAAAAAGTATATCTGATAGATTTTGCACTACCCGCAATATGAGCTTTATAGAGATCCCTACCAACGATACTTGGATACGAGACTATGGATATATATCTATCGAAGAGAGCGGAGAGACAAAACTACTCGACTTTAGCTTTGATGGATGGGGAGGCAAGTTTGATGCTTCTCTTGACAACCTACTCAATAGAGTACTGTACCAAAAAGGGTATCTAGGTACCACACCCTTGGAGAGTATAGATTTTGTACTCGAAGGAGGCTCCATCGAATCAGATGGTGCAGGAACGATCATGACAACTTCTCGCTGTCTATGCAACCGCAACCGCAACGGTGGACTGAGCCAAGATGAGGTAGCTTCAAAGCTATCAGCATATCTAGGTGCCGATCGTATACTATGGCTAAACAGTGGCTATCTAGCAGGAGATGATACCGATAGCCACATCGATACACTTGCCCGTTTTGTTGACAAAGAGTCAATCGCCTATCTCAAGTGCGACAACAGAGGGGATGAGCACTATATAGAGTTGCAGAAGATGGAAGATGAGCTAAAAAACTTCCGTACAATAGAGGAGGAACCCTATAGACTCATCCCCCTGCCTATGTGTGAAGCCCGGTATGACCAAGGGGGCAGCCGACTCCCAGCCACCTATGCCAACTTCCTCATCACCAACAGAGCATTGATCTATCCAACCTACAATGCCCCCACAGACAGAGAGGCAGATAGTATCTTCAAGGAGATTTTCCCTGACAAGGAGATCATCCCTATCAACTGTGAAAAACTGATCGAAGAGGGTGGAAGCCTCCACTGCTCCACGATGCAGATAGCCCAATAGAGGAGAGAGATTTGAAAGTTGCACTGATTCAACAAGAGTACTACGGAGAGAGACAAAAAACTATTGATAAAACCTCTGAAAAGATCAAAGAGGCATCCATGAACGGAGCAGAACTGATCGTCCTGCAGGAACTCCATCAAAATGAGTACTTCTGCCAGAGTGAAGATGTTAAGTTTTTTGAATATGCTAGTGAGTATGAAGCAGATATACTCTATTGGGGTGAAGTTGCTAGAGTTAACAGTATCGTTCTTGTCACTTCACTTTTCGAGAAACGCACCTCTGGACTCTATCACAATACAGCAGTAGTCTTTGAAAGAGATGGGAGTGTGGCTGGGAAATATCGCAAGATGCATATCCCCGATGACCCTGGATTTTATGAAAAATTCTACTTTACCCCCGGCGATCTGGGTTTTGAACCCATCCAGACCAGTGTAGGCAGACTAGGCGTACTCATCTGTTGGGATCAGTGGTATCCTGAAGCAGCACGCATCATGACACTCAAAGGGGCCGAACTGCTCATCTATCCCACAGCCATAGGCTGGTTCGACTCCGACAGCCAAGAGGAAAAAAAGAGACAGCTTCAGAGCTGGGTCACCATCCAACGCTCCCATGCTATCGCCAACGCCATACCTCTACTATCATGCAATCGTGTAGGATTTGAAGCTGATAGTTCCGGTGTGATGGAGGGGATTCACTTTTGGGGTCACAGCTTTGTCTGTGGAGTCCAAGGGGAGATACTAGCTCAAGCAGATCCAAAAAATGAGATCATCCTATATGCTGATATTGACCATAACCGCACCAAAGAGGTACGCGATATTTGGCCTTTTCTCAGAGATCGCAGGATTGAGAGTTATGGCGATTTGATGAGACGCTACTGTGACCAATAGTCCCAGAGGTTCCTTATATTTATAATAATTTGATAGAATATGGCTAAATAAACCCGAATTATAAAGGAAAAAAATGAGCCTTGAGATAACCCCAACCGTCAAGGGTGAACATGTGGACTTCAAAAACCCAGATCCTGCTTTTTATGAAGCTGTAGGCAGAGAAGAGGGTATGCAGAAACTAATGTATAACTTTTATGATAAGATCTATGAGAGTGATATCGCCAACTTTTTCCCTCAGGATGAAGATGAGTTCAATGAGATCAAAGTGAAAAATACCAAATTTTTCATCCAGATCTGCGGTGGACCAAAAGTTTATGAGAGTGAAGCAAAAGGAGTGGATCTCAATGAGTATATGGTTCGTATCCATGATGACTTCTCCATCTATGAGAAGTCTCGCGTAGAGTGGCTAGGAACTATGCGTGAAGCACTTGATGAGCTAGAGGGAGTTGATGCAGCGGTGATAGATGATTTCTGGAGCTATCTCGAAAAATTCTCCAAACTTACGGTAAATACCTTCGCAGATGGAAGTAAATACTACGCCAGCCTTTAAAATATAGCCTTTTCCTATCCAAATAGAGGGAAGAGGCACTCTTATGCACCTCTTTTACAGTATAATCTCTTATGAATAATCCCAAGAGGCATCAACTATGTTCAGCAATATGATACGATTTTTTACTCAAAATGCACGAATGAACTATACACTCTTTTTTCTCATTATAGCAGTAGGTATCTACTCCTATATCAAGATACCCAAAGAGATCTTCCCCTCCTTTGACCTGGATATGGTCTCTATCACAGGTAACTACAGCGGTGCTTCCCTCGATGTGATGGACAAGATGGCAGTCAAACCTCTCGAAGAGGAGATCGACAATATCGATGGCATCAAAGATTTGACAACCATCATCAACCCTGGTAGGTTTACCATCGTTCTCGAACTCGAAAAAGGTGTAGATAAATACAATACCGCAGACAAAGTCAAGGATGCCCTTGCTATCGCCAAGAGAGATCTCCCAGAGGATATGGATGAGCCTGTAGTCAAAGTTCTGGAGGTCAAGCGAGACCTTCTCAATATCGTCATCGCTTCAGATAGCCTCCCTCTCTCAGCTCTCAAGATCAAAGCCCAGAAACTCAAAGAGCAGCTAAGCACTATCAAATATATCTCCGAGGTGGAGATATATGGAGACTCAGATATCATCTATGAGATAGAGCTAGATACACAAAAGATCAGAGCCTTTGATCTTAGCTCAGAGAGTGTCGTCACTGCTATTAGAAAACTCTCTTTTATATTTCCTTTGGGGAAGATAGAGGATGAGGGGGGGGGATTTTTTTATCTCTCTACTGCCAATGGCAAGAAGAGTGCGGAGGCTTGGGGAGATATGCGTATCATCGTCGAAGGCAAATCTCTCTATCTCAAAGATATAGCCAAGGTAGAAAAACATCATGAGGATGCACAGACACTCTTTTTGATGGATACCAAAACAGCTCTCAATATCGTCGTCAAGCAGGATGAAAAAGGAAATGCATTGCGTCTAGGAGAGAAGATAGAGTCCCTGCTTGTCAAATTTCGTGAGCAAAATCCCAAGATCGAAGCCTTTGTTCACAATGATCGATCAGAGAAGGTCAAAGATAGACTCAATATCGTCATCTCCAATATCCTGCTAGGACTCGTCATCATCACCATGCTGGTTGCATGGCTCATCAACTCCCGTATGGCATTTATCATCGCTCTGGGGATACCGACCTCTTTTCTCATCGGAGCTTTTGCACTCTATCTCTTTGGCTACAGTATCAATATGATTTCACTCATAGGAGTTCTCCTAGCTCTAGGGATCATAGTCGATGATGCTATAGTAGTCAGTGAAAATATACAACAGTATATCGAGAAGGGGTATGAGGCAAAAGAGGCTGCCATACTCGGTGCCAAAGAGATGGCAAAGCCTGTTGTCATCGCCTCTTTGACTACTCTCTTTGCCTTTATACCTGCACTGCTCATATCGGGCAAGATGGGAGAGGTGATGAAGCTCATCCCTATAGCAGTCTCTGTCTTGGTTATCGCCTCTCTCATCGAGTCATTTATATTTCTCCCTATACACGCCTCACACACCCTATCAGCAGATCAAAAGACACACTCTTGGGCAAAATCCAAACATATCTATAGCCTTATCATCCACTATCTGATGCGACACAAAAAGGGATTTCTTGTCACATTTGTTGTCATAGTTCCACTGCTAACGGTACTCGCCTTCAAATCAAGTAAATTCCAAATGTTCCCCCGCTTTGACTCCAAAACCATACATATCGCACTCAAGGCAGATGTCAATACTAGTGTTGAAGCGATGAATAAAATATTAGAGCAGATACAACTAGATCTATATCCTCTCAAAGAGAAGTTCTATATCAAACATATCGGCTCTGTTGCAGGGTTTAGGCGAGATAGTGCCTCCAATAGCGAAACTTATCCCTATGTGGGAGATATCACTATAGAGCTAGAGAAGCTCAAGGCACAAAACTTGGTAGATAGATATATCACTCCATATCTCTCATTTTATTACGACAAAACCCAGAGAATAAGAGAGCTAAAATCAGCTGAGATATCCAAACAACTGGCTCTATATCTTAAAGAACAGAACTACAAAGAGCGATTTGGACTGCGTGATCTATCTATAGTTCAGCGAAAAGTAGGTCCTATCAAAGCAGATATCAAGATCGGACTCATCTCAGAAGATAACCAAGCGATCATCCAAGCTATGCAGAGACTCGAAAGCAAGCTCGAAACCACAGCAGGAGTCATCACGATCACAGACAATATCCAGTTTGGGATCGATGAGATCAAACTCCATATCAACTCCTATGGTGAATCACTTGGTATAGATGAGGCGACGATCGGAAAGAGCGTCTCAGACCTATATCTCTCACGAAAAATCTCCACAACCTTCAATGACGAAGGACTTCTGGAGGTTAAGGTGCAGAGCCTCCAAAAAGATAGCCTAGAGAGACTTGAAGAACTACAGATACCGCTAGGAGACGGCAGCAGTGTGGCACTCCAAGAGATCGCAACATTTGAATCCATAAAAGCATTTGAGAAGGTCACCAAAGATAGTGGAGTCAAAAACTTCTATCTCTTTGCCAATATAGATCCCCAGATCATCACTACTCAAGAGGTACTCACAGCACTCGAACCGATACTTCAAGAGATCCAAGAGAGTGGCATAAAAATCGTACAGAAAGGCGAACAAGAGAAAAAAGCTGAACTGAAAAACGATATGATCTCAGCCTCCGCTCTTGCCCTGATACTGATACTGCTCTCAATGCTATACCTCTTCAACTCCTTTAGAGAATCTTTTATGCTGCTTTCGGTCATACCTTTTTCACTTTTAGGCGTTATTGTCGGACATAAGCTGCTAGGTGTCAATATCGGAATGCCTTCACTAGTAGGGATACTAGGACTCTCCGGTGTCGTAGTCAATGATGGTATCATTATGCTCATGACTCTCAAAAAGGCGAACACTATAGAAGATATCTACACCCTAGCCGCCAGACGATTTCGCCCTATCGTCCTGACCTCTGTCACAACTCTAGTAGGACTCTCCACCCTCATCTTCTTTCCCACAGGACAAGCCGCCATATTCCAACCCCTAGCCATAGCACTAGGGTTTGGGTTGGCTTGGGGGACAGTATTGAATCTACTCTATCTACCTGTACTTTATACTTTTCTAAATCAGAAGAGATTGGCTTCAAAAGTTGGTGTGTAGAAGATTGATCAATAGTTTTGATCCCAAATGTAAATTTTGTCAAATCCCGTCTCTATAGGATGTTTTTTATTATGAAAGAAATATAGTGTTTTATCCAGTGAATTTGAAATATTAAGACTTCATAAAAGAGAAGCACCCTGAATTAGATGAATCAGAGGCTCCAAAAAAGGCTACATCAAGACTCTCTAAGGTGTATAGAGCAGGGTTTATCGGACTCCAAGGCTCAGTATATAGAACTGAAGATAAAGATGATATAGACTCTATATTTGATGCAGTAGATGAACTCTCTACTATAGAGGGTCTCAAAGAGTGCGTCAAGAGTGTTCATGGCTTTAGGATGGAGGGCTGGTCGGATATTAAAAAGCGTATTTAGTGGGTTTTCAATGGGAACTTCATAATGATACAAAATCGATAGAAATTTTGTAAAACTCACCAAAAATGATTGACTACCAAGTATTGTTGAGAGGAGGTAGTTAGAGTTTTTCTCTAACTACCTTTTTTTGGCTACTTTTTAGTTGGATGGAGGCGTGGGAATCTCAAATAATGCCTTATGCTAGAGTACTAATCATACTCATTACAATTATCTATCTCGCAGTGAAACTATATTGAGTGAAGCAGGGGTTAATCGTCCTGTTGATATGATACTACTCTGCAAACTCCCATTTGAAATCTCTCCATGATCCCAAATCACTAGGCTTCTCCAAGCTCTGCTCTAGTTTATCCAAAAAGTTATCTCTTGATACGATAGTGGCTCCCATACGGAGAAGATGATCATTCTCTATTTGGCAATCTATAAAATCATACTCTCTCAAGCCCAAAACATCGCTTAGTGCCTTGAATGCAACTTTTGATGCATTGCTCTTGAGGGAGAACATAGACTCTCCAAAAAAAGCCTTTCCCATAGCGATACCATAAAGTCCGCCGACTAACTCTTCATCGAGATATACCTCAACACTATGAGCAAATCCCATATCATGCAGCTCTATATACGCCTCTTGCATCTCGCTGATGAGCCAAGTTCCGTTTTGGTCTCTGCGTGGTACTGTTCCGCAGAGTCGAATAACCTCTTCAAATGCGTGATCAAATTTCACTCTAAAATGGCTATTTCTTAGGACTCTTCTAAATGATCTGCTCACTTTGAACTCTATAGGGTAGAGTAGCATTCTTGGGTCGGGAGACCACCAGAGTATAGGATCATCTGCATTGTACCAAGGGAAGATCCCTTTGCGATAAGCTGTTAGCAGGCGATTGGGAGAGAGATCGCCACCAAATGCCAACAAACCCTCTGTGGCTGCATGCCTTGGATTTGGAAAGATGAGATCTTTTCTCAGAGGGGCTATTGAGTAGCCCTCTTCAAACATAGAACCCAAACTATCTCTCCTTGAAGTCAAAGCTTAAATTTTCACTTTTAAATCCAACTTTGACACGACCGCCATCTTTCAGGCTGCCAAATAGGATCTCATCTATCAATCTCTCTTTGATATACTCATCTATGACACGAGCGATGTGTCTAGCACCATACTTCTCATCATAACCCTCTTTTGCTAGATAGGCTTTTGCCTCTTTTGTTACTTTGATTTTGATCTTTTTGTCACTCATCTGTAGATTTAGTTTTTCAAGTTCACGATCAACGATTGTGATGAGAGTATCAAGCGAGAGAGGTTTGAAGGTGATAGTGGCACTGAGGCGATTTCTAAACTCAGGCGTGAAGAAATCCTTTAGAGCACTCTCCGTTTTGCTTGAGTTATCCTTCGTGAAGCCCATGACATTTGCCTCTTTTGTACCTATATTTGATGTCATGATCAATATCACATTTTTAAAATCACTAACCATACCATTGTTATCGGTGAGTTTTGCACCATCCATAACCTGTAGCAGGATATTCATGATATCAGGGTGTGCCTTTTCGATCTCATCTAGCAAAAGTACAGTATGTGGGTACTTCTTGATCATCTCTGTGAGGAGTCCGCCCTGCTCAAATCCCACATATCCCGGAGGGGCTCCGATCAACCTGCTGATAGAGTGTTTCTCCATATACTCACTCATGTCAAGACGCTCGAAATGTACATGCATAGTATCTGCCAACTCCACAGCTAGTGCAGTCTTCCCTACACCTGTAGGTCCGACAAAGAGAAAACTGCCGATAGGGCTGTTGGGTCTATTGAGACCGGCATAAGAGCGTTTGATCGCTCCTCCTAGTGCCTCTATAGCATGGTTTTGACCTATGATCTTCTCTTTGAGATCCTCCTCTAAGGTTTTGAGCTTCTGGGTATCATCTGTCCCTATGACTGTAGATGGCAGTTTGAGCATTTTGGAAATACTCTCTTCTATATCTTTGGGTGTGACTGTTACACCTGATCTGCCCCGAAGCATAAAGTGAGCTCCCACCTCATCGATGATATCCATCGCTTTGTCGGGGAGGAAGCGATCATGTAGATACTTTACCGAGAGGTCGATAGCCCTCTGCAGTGACTCATCACTGAAGGTAATATCATGATAAGCCTCATACTTGTGCTTGACACCCTGTAGGATCATCATCGTATCTTCGATGCTGGGCTCCTCTACATCTATCTTGGCAAATCTGCGAGATAGGGCTTTGTCTTTGTCAAAGAAGTTACGGTACTCAGAGTAGGTGGTTGCTCCGATACACTTGATATCACCTCTAGCAAGTGCCGGCTTGAGGATATTGGCTGCATCCATACTGCCACCGCTTGTACTCCCCGCACCAACCATAGTATGTATCTCATCGATAAAGAGTACTGCTTTATCGATCTCTTGGAGTTCTTCAAGTATAGCTTTGAGCCGTTTTTCAAAATCGCCACGATACTTCGTCCCTGCGACTAGTGCTCCCATATCCAGTGCAAATATCTTGGATCCCTTTAAGACATCGGGTACTTCATCGTCAGAGATCTTCAGTGCAAGACCCTCTGCTATAGCTGTTTTGCCTACCCCTGGTTCACCTACTAGCAGGGGATTGTTCTTTTTCCTGCGGCATAGAGTCTGCATGACTCGCTCTATCTCCCCTCTCCGCCCTACTACAGGGTCTATTTTGCCTGTTTTGGAGAGTTCTACCAGCTCTTGGGTGAACTGTTCAAGTACTGTATCCTCTCCCTTCTCCTTCTGGCTCTCTTTGCCCTCATTTAGCTGATGAGAGATCACCTCTAGGATATCGAGACGATCTATCCCCTCTTTTTTCATCAGGTAGACAGCATAAGACTCTTTTTGCAAAAATATAGCAGCAAGCATATCTCCTACAGTGGCCTCTTTGCGTCCAGAGCTATGGATATGTGTCATCATATCATTGATCGCTTGCGAGAGTACTGCTGTCTCAAAAGGCTCTATCGCTTCGTTGAGAGAGGGCATTGTGTCGTGGATATGGTCAGTGATCCCTTTAGATAGCTTGTCTGGATCGATATCTAGTACTTGAAAGATATAACGCCCCTCATCGCTCCGGAGAATAGACCAGAAGATATGTTCGAGTGTTAAGTACTCATGTCTACTCTCTTTGGCATAGACTACAGAATTTTTGAAGACATTATTGAGTGTGATACTGATCATCTAAAGATCCTTTTCTATCGTTGCTAGTAGGGGAAACTCATTTTGTCTGGCAAGTTTTTTGACCTGTTGGGCTTTTGTTTGTGCAATTTCGTAACTATATAGACCGCAGATGGCACTCCCCTTTTCATGGATCATAATCATGATCGTCTCTGCATCTTGTATATTTTTGTGGAAAACTT
Organism: Campylobacterota bacterium; assembly: GCA_034722955.1. Lineage (GTDB taxonomy): Bacteria > Campylobacterota > Campylobacteria > Campylobacterales > Sulfurovaceae > SZUA-451. Next base: position 31,188 of record JAYEOM010000063.1, on the reverse strand, counting down.
TCATCAATATCTCTACAACAAAATCCATACTGGTATAGTCATCGTTGTGTAGCAGTACTTGATACATATCTGGCTCTTGGATCTCTAGTGATACCTCTGCACTCTCATTAATTTTAGGCAATTCTATCCTTTATGCAATAGACTTTTTGATATATTATACAAAAATTTTGAGGATTTGCAAATGCAAACACTTTTTGTCACAGCTACAGGCACAAATATCGGTAAAACTTACACTACTATAGAGCTGATTGGGGCATTTTCCGATCAGGGGATCTCTGTAGGTGTCTGCAAACCTATAGAGACAGGGGTCGATGATATACCTGTCGATGCCAAGATACTTCTAGAGGCATGTGGGGTTCACAATCCTGCTTTCGCATCACTAAGCCCCACTGATATCACAGCCTATACTTTCTCTCTGCCTGCTGCCCCATTCTCTGCTGACACGAATCAAACGATAGAGATAGAGAAGATCTTGGAAAAGATTGATGAACTCTCACAATATTGCGATCTTCTCATCATAGAGGGTGCAGGGGGTTTGATGGTTCCTATCACTAGAGATTTTATGATGATAGATTTGATACAAGCACTCGATACCAAGGTACTTCTGGTTACACCTAGCCGTTTAGGATCTATCAATGACACACTCTTGAGTATAGAGGCACTCACATCTAGGGAGATTGATTTTGATTGGTGTGTCAATCTGTTTGAGGATAGGGAGAGTTTTGATGAGGTAACAAAACCATTTTATGATGCCTTATATCCTGAGTGGTGGAGTGTTGAGGGTGGATTGGAACAGTATGTGGAGTTCCTTAGATGTACCCCGTAGTTACTCTTTTGCAGTTTCTAGCTCTATCTTGAAGACTGCACCATACTCATCATTTGAGACGCTGAGGATACCACTACAGTGATCTTCGATGATGGTTTTGCTCATATATAGCCCTAAACCAGTACCATTCTTTTCTAATTTCGTAGAGAAGTATGGGTCAAATATCTTCTCGATTATCTCTGTAGATACCCCTCCAGCGTTATCGTGTATCTCTAGTACATTTCCCCCCTCTTTTGTATAAGTGATTATTTTTATCTTAGGATCTTTTATATTTTTCTCCAGTAGGATATCTTCTGCATTTTTCAGGATATTGAGAATAACCTGTTTTAGCTCGTTGGGGTAGGTTAAAAATCTATACTCTGTTGAGAGCTTTTGTATGATAGTGATATTTTTGTTCTCTATAGAGGTGCCTACGATATCGAGTACAGACTCTATAATCTCATTGTATGAACTCTCCTTTAACTCTTTGGATGGCTTGAAGAAGTCTCTAAAATCATCTATAGTATGGCTAAGATGTTGAGAGTATTGGGAGATTTTTTTTGATTGTTTTATTACTGTCTCTTCATCTACTCTACCTAGTTCAGCTTTCAGCTCTAATACTGCACTTGTTGCTGAGATAGCAGCGAGAGGTTGTCTCCACTGGTGTGCTATCATAGATAACATCTCTCCCATTTGGGCTAGACGGGACTGTGCCAATAGCTGTTTATCCTTTTGACGATTTTTGTCTACCTCCTCTTTGACTCTCTGCTCTAGTGTCTTATTGAGTTGTTTTAGGTTGATCCTCTTTTGCAACTCTTGATAGACAAATAGCAATACAATAGCGAGCAAGAGAGAAGATAATAGCAGATCTATCATAAAGTTTTTATTTTGACTATTGATAAAATCAGCACTGCTTCTGACAACAAAAATTCCGACAACTTTCTCATTGACGGGGTTTTTTATTTTGATCAAAGTTATGATATTTTTTATATAGTCATCATAAAGAGAAAAATTATCCCTGTTTAGTCCATTTTTATTGATGATATCTATAGTCTGAGGGGAGAGTTTTTTCTTGGTATATGCACCTCCCTTATCTGATACCATCTTTATAAATCTTTTTTCGATATACAAATCATCTAATGGAGACTGAGTATAGTTGCTCTTCTCATCGTCAAATACTTTTTTCTCTACTATATCTTTGAAGATTAGAAAATGTGCAAAGACTTTAAGGGTGTTGATAAAGTCAAAACTCATCACTATCGTTGCATACGAAATTTCCACACTTCCTAAATACTCTCCATCATAAAAGAGAGGATAGACAAAACGATAACCATTGTAAACTCTCCCCTCTTCAAACCCATCTATAAATTCTTTATTTTTGTTGACATACTCGACTGTTGGTCTGATACCAGTTAGATTATCTCCATATTTATCGGGTCTATGCATTCTCAAGAAACTCTCATTGTCGGGGAGATGAAAATGCAGCTGCTTGATATGGTCTTTCTTGAGATGCAGATAGGTACCTTTGAGTCTATTATATAGTTTGAGTCGTTTGGCATCTCTCTCTTCCCCTGTAGTCAAAGAGGCTTCCTTGAAGATGATTTTGATCTCATCAGTATTGATATATGTAGCATAGATAGTATTTGCTAATTTTCTATAAGAGTTGTATATAATATCATAATCTTGGGTGTATTGTGTAGTTTTTTGTTCTAAATAATCTTCTATTTCATTTTGATCTGCTACTTGGAGAGCAGTGAATAGTGCCAACCAAAGCACGGCAAAAGTAGCAAGAAATAGTATTTTGATTGATTTTTTATCCAAGAGTTCACTCTTTGTGTTTATGTTAATTTATTGTAGTATTATATCGAATCAACATAATATTTAAATATGTTAAGTCAAGCCTCTCCTCAATATGACCTCTATCTTATCCGGTGGTATAGCTTTGCCATAAAAGTAGCCCTGTATCTCATAGCAGCCATTTTCAACTAAAAAATCTTTCTGCTCTTTGGTCTCAACACCCTCTGCAATAACACTAAGTCTCAGACTCTTTGAGAGAGCAATCACAGCTTGTATGATCGCTGAACTATCTTCATTGTCAGGTATCTCCCGCACAAAGGATTGGTCTATTTTTAGTTTATCGATAGGGAGTGTTTTGAGATAAGAGAGAGAGGAGTAGCCTGTCCCAAAGTCATCAACAGCTAACTTTATGCCCATACGGTTGATCCTCTCTAAAATCTTTATAGTCTCTTCAGGGTTTGTCATGATTTGACTCTCTGAAATTTCAAACTCTAGCCACTCTGCTTTGAATTTAGTCTCCTCCATTGTCTCCTCAAGCATAGAGATAAAGTCCTTCTGTTGTAGCTGCCTCTCTGTCAGATTCAAAGCTAACAGACCAGGGGTTAACCCCTCCTTGTACCATTTGGATATCTGTCTCATCGCTTTTTTCATCACTATTCTATCTAATGCAACAATAAGTCCTGTCTCTTCAGCAAGTTGGATAAACTTGTCAGGCAAGACCAATCCCAGAGTAATGTGTCGCCATCGAACCAGAGCCTCCAAGCCGATAAGCGTATCGTCTCTAGCATCGATTTGAGGTTGATAGTAGACTGTAAAGTCCTCTCTCTTAATCGCTTCTCTTAGATTGGCTTCCATCATAACCCTATCTATTGCAAGCTCAGTCATCTCTACACTGTAAAACTGAAAATTATTTCTCCCTTCAGCTTTGGCTTTATACATCGCTACATCTGCATATTTGAGCAGATCTTCTGTAGTGGTACCATCATCGGGATAGAGACTGATACCGATACTGCTAGAGATGTAAAGTATATGCTCTTTTATCTTCATAGGCTGCACTAAAACTTCCAGAACTTTCTGTGCCAAGATAGAGGCATCCTCTCCATTCGCTAAATCTTCAACGATAATAGTGAACTCATCCCCCCCCAGCCTAGCGAGTGTATCCTCTTTTCTGATAAGATTACTCAAACGATCTGTTACCATCTTGAGAACCTCGTCACCCATGGCATGTCCCAAGGAGTCATTGATCTCCTTAAAGTAGTCCAAATCGATAAAAAAGAGTGCCATATGTTTATCATTTCTTTTAATCTTCTCAATACTCTGTGCTAGTCTATCATAAAACAAGATACGATTTGGAAGAGCGGTAAGAGGGTCGTGATGAGCTTGATAATTTAACTTTTCCTTCTGTTGGACGAGATTTTTCTGTACGATTTTTTTGTCTGTAATGTCTTGAAAATAACCGATCATACCTATAAGTTTACTCTTCTCATCTCTTAAGACAGAGAGAGATAGATCAACATCCAGAATTTGATTTGATTTTGTAACTAAGCGATTTTCATAATGATCCTCTCCGCTTTTCAATAAAGATTTGATATTATTTTTAACGATATTTTGATCTTCTGATAAATATATCATGCCGATATATTGACCTATAGCTTCATCTGCTCTGTAACCAAAAAGAGCCTCTGACCCGTGGTTCCAGCTCGTGATGATTCCATCAAGATCTATAGAGACAACACTCTCTCGAATCTGTTCAATGATCTGTGCTTGTCTGGAATTTTTCAGCTGTAGAGTCTTCTCATCACTGATATCGGTATGTGTACCAAGCATACGGATCGCTTTGCCACTCGTGTCATAGATAGTCTTCCCGCGATTTAGTATCCATATCCACTGCCCATCTTTGCGTTTGAGACGGTGAACTCCTTCATAATATTCTGTTTTTCCATCTATATTCTCTTGCATATCTGATAGTGCTGCTTCAATATCATCAGGATGGATGCGATCTCTCCAAGTTTGAAATGTATTTGGAAGCTCTTCATCACTATATCCTATGATCTCTTTCCATCTAGGTGAGAGATAGAGACTGTTATCTAGAAGATTCCGATCCCAAAGACCATCATGAGTAGCCAAAAATACCAACTCTAAACGCTCTTTTAGGATGGTTATCTCGTTATTACTCTTCATCAAAAGCTCTCTTGATCGCATCTGCTTATAGATAAAATAGAGAAATATTAGTGAAGATATCAATACAGCTATACGCTCTATGAGAGTATCTTTTATGATGGATTGGATATAATCACTATGAGTATATGATACTAGCCAAGCAGCAAGTTTGCCTCTCACATTTTGGATGGGCAGAAATGAGACGATATCGAGATGACCATGATGATCAATATAGAGACTAAACATATCACCTTGAAGCATTTTTCTCTCTATCTCCTCTTTGACAGGCTTCAGCATCACTACCTTGTCATCTATACACACCTCTACACTATGTATCTCACCTATTAGTGTGATCATATAGTTTGAATTTTCTGCACTCGGCAAATAGTTGAGTATCAGATCGTCTCTATTCCACGCTTTTGTTTGAAATATACCCTTAAAGACTAAAAAATGTGTGTGGATGTGGCTAATATTATTGAGATACCACTGAAAACTATCACTAGAGAAGGATACCTCCATCGCTCCTATATGTTTGCCATCTTTGTCAAACAGAGGAAATACATTTCTAAAACCATGTGCTGTTCTGCCTTGTGCAAATCCTCTAATTGGTTTTTGAGTTCTATTTGTATAGTTAAAATCATATCTGGCACTGCTCAAATCATCACCAAATTTAATGGGCTTATGCATTCTCAGAAATGATTCATTGTCGGGAAGTGTAAAGTGATACTGTAAAACACCTTTGCCTTTGGCTATCTCATATTTTTCTGCCAAAAGTTTATGGAGTTCATCTCTCAACACTGCTCTCTTCTCTTTTGAGGCACTGTTCGCTTCTGCTATGATCTGGATGACTCTCTCTTGATTGATGGTTGATTTATATATGGCCACTGAGGTCATTTTTTGTGTTTGGAGCAGTATTTGATAGTGTAGCTGCAGCTTGTCTAACTCCTCTTTCAAAGCTATTTCGATCTTATCTTTTTTGCTCTGCTCTGTAACGGTATAGGTAAAACCATTAATAGTAATAAAAAATATAACAACAATTACGATCACTCTATTTTCAAGTATATATTTTATATAGTTATTCACTACTCTGCCTCATGACTCTTAGCTATCTCTTGCTCTATTATACCACAAATCAGTAAAATCACAATAAATATAGGCTCTAAAACTCCCCCTAACCACTCCTAAGCTATAATCTATCCAATCAATACAAGTTGGAGTGATAATGGGTTACAATCCTAATGAGATAGAGAAAAAATGGCAAGATATATGGGAAGAGGAGCGGGCTTATGAGCCTGATGACGGGCTAGAGAGAGAGAAGAGATATATACTCAGTATGTTTCCCTTTCCCTCCGGTCGTCTGCATATGGGGCATGTGCGCAACTACGCCATCGGAGATGCTCTGGCACGATACTACCGCAAACAAAACTTCAATGTCCTGCATCCTATCGGCTGGGATGCTTTTGGTATGCCGGCAGAGAATGCAGCTATCAAACATAGCAGACACCCCAAAGAGTGGACTTATGACAATATAGACTATATGAAAAAAGAGCTCAATGCTCTAGGTTTTTCATTTTCCAAGACGCGGGAGTTTGCTACCTGTGACCCTCTATATACCAAATGGGAACAAGAGTTTATCATCAAAATGTTTGAAGAGGATCTACTCTATCGTGAGTCTACTACTGTCAACTGGTGCGAAGAGTGTCACACTGTTCTAGCCAATGAACAGGTAGAGGAGGGGTGCTGCTGGCGTTGTGACAATGAAGTGGAGTCCAAAGAGATGCCCGGCTACTACCTCGATATCATCAAATATGCCGATGAACTCCTCAGAGATCTGTCACAGCTAGAGGGTAGATGGCCCAATCAGGTACTTGCGATGCAAAAGAACTGGATAGGAAAATCACAAGGTTTAGAGTTTGCATTTGAACTTACAGAAGAGAGCAAAACCAAACTAGGTGGCAACTTTGACCGCTATAGCGTCTTTACCACTCGTCCAGATACGATCTATGGAGTGACCTATAGTGCATTGGCAGCTGAACACCCTATCACCAAATACCTTATTGATAACAATCTACTGGCAGATGATATAGCCAAAGAGATCAAAATGATCACCAACGCTACAGAGAGAGATAGAGCCCAAGCAGATAAGAGAGGGTATGCTCTTGGGATTGATGTCCTTCACCCTCTCACAGGTGATCATATCCCTCTCTGGACGGCGAATTTTGTCTTGGCATCTTATGGTGGAGGTGCTGTGATGGCAGTGCCTGCACACGATGAGAGAGATTTTGAATTTGCTTCACAGTATGGTCTGCCTATCAAGAGAGTGATCAGTGGCGGAGATGAGTTGCCCTATATAGGTGAAGGGGTGCTTGAGAACTCTGATATCTTTACGGGAGAGAAAAATAGTCAAGCCAAAAAGGATATCATCGCTCTTTTTGAAACCAAAAATATCGGCAAGGGAACTACAAACTTCAAACTGCGTAACTGGGGTGTAAGCCGTCAACGATACTGGGGAGCCCCTATACCATTTGTCCATTGTGATGATTGTGGTCTGGTTCCTGAAAAGATAGAGAACCTTCCCATATCTCTACCTGATGATGTAGAGATCACAGGAGAGGGTAATCCACTCGAAAATCACCCCACTTGGAGAGAGTGTATCTGCCCCAACTGCGGTCAAGATGCGATGCGTGAGACTGATACTCTCGATACATTTGTGCAGTCTAGCTGGTATCAACTCCGCTACGCAACCAACCCAAACAAGTGGAGTGATACAGGCATAGATAGAGATGATGTCAACTACTGGCTTGGGGTTGACCAGTATATCGGCGGAATTGAGCATGCGATACTCCACCTGCTCTATGCAAGGTTTTTTACCAAAGTACTTAGAGATTTGGGCTATTGTGATATCGATGAGCCGTTTGACAATCTTCTCACCCAAGGTATGGTACTCAAAGATGGTGCCAAGATGAGTAAGTCCAAAGGCAATACAGTAGATCCTGATCAGCTAATAGCCAAGTATGGAGCTGACACTGCACGCCTATTTGTCCTCTTTGCTGCTCCTCCGCAAAAAGAGTTGGAGTGGAATGATTCTGCTGTAGAGGGTGCCTTCAGGTTTATCAAAAAACTCTACGATCGAAGAGATAGAGTGACAGAAGATACTATGCCGGAGATAGACCATAGCCAACTCGATGCCAAATCAAAAGAGGCAAGAGCTAAAGTCTATGAGGCACTGCGTAAATCAACAGATGTCTATACCAAATCTTTCGCTTTCAATACACTCATTGCCGCCTGTATGGAAGCCCTCAATGCTCTGGACAAGCAAGATGATGGAGCAGTATGGAGTGAGGGGATCTATATCATCTTGAATCTTCTCGAACCTATCGCCCCTCATGTCACGACAGAGTTGAGTGCAGAGCTTTTTGGTCGTGCCAACTTGAGAGATGCTATAGCTATCAAAGAGGAGGTCTTTGTTCAGGATAGTATCACATTGGCTGTGACGATCAATGGCAAAAAGAGGAGTGAGATAGAGGTCTCTCCTGATGCATCAAAAGATGAGATTTTAGAGGCAGCCAAAGAGGCTGGAGCAAAGTGGCTGGATGGAGTGACAGTGATCAAAGAGATTGTAGTTCCCAACAAGTTAGTCAATTTGGTTGTAAAACCATCTTGAGAGTAAAAATAATATAATGGAGAGTAGATGAGAGAAGATATATTGAGTAGATTTTTATGGGCAGCTGTTGCACTTTTTGTGATCAGTGGTTGTGGGTATAAGCCTTCGACACACTATATTCAGAATATTTTTGATGACTCTGTCTATGTAGATGTGATCGTCTCAAGAAAAGAGCCTGAAAATGCTGTTTATGTGAAAGATGCTCTGCATCGTATGATCATCACGCGTTTTCAAGGCAAAGTAGTTCCTAGAGAGCAAGCCCAGAGCGTGATAGTCGCCTCTTATGATGGTACGATATTTATTCCGGTCAGTTATGATGAAAATGGATATATCACACGCTATCGAGCCAAAGTATATATGAAGTTTAAGATGAAGACTAAAAAAGGAAATCTTCAGCGTTCGATCAGTGCGTATGTCGAAGAGGATATCCATGCAAGCTCAAGTCTATCTTCAAATCTCAGGATACAAGCTATACGAAAAGGTATGGAGAAGGCACTAGACCAATTCCTAGCTTATGCTGCTGCACAAGGGGCACTGCGAGAGGATAGTTCCAAGTAGTAGATGAGAGTAGTTATCCCACCTTTTTGTGGTTTTCTCAGAGCAAAACCACTCTACTATAAAGAGATAGATCATCAACGGGTGCATAGTGCTTATGCCCTACTCAAAGATGAGATATCGCACCCTCCTGCTATCCATATCGTTGGTACCAATGGCAAAGGTTCAACTGGACGGATGATCGCACATTTGAGCTACTCTAGCGGTCTGAGTGTGGGTCACTTCTCCTCCCCTCATATCCTCAGATTTAATGAGCGCATCTGGATCGATGGAGATGATAGCAGTGATGAGGTGCTAGAGATAGCTCACCGAAGATTGTATAGCTATCTTGGGGCAGAGATGAGTGAAGAGCTGAGCTATTTTGAGTATACTACACTGCTGGCACTTGTACTGTTTGAATCTGTTGACCTTGTCGTTCTAGAGGCAGGGCTCGGTGGTGAATTTGATGCTACCAATGTATGTGATAAAGTGTTGAGTATCATTACGCCTATAGGAGTAGACCATCAAGCCTTTCTAGGTGAAACGATAGATGAGATCGCAAGAACAAAGATACGGAGTATCCAAAAGCAGGTTTTGATAGCTCCTCAAGTCTACCCTGAAGTGTTGGAGATAGCAGAAGAGATATGCCTGGAGAGAGGAGCGAAACTCTATATCTGCTCAGACTCCATAGATGAGAGTAGAGTGTCAAAGATAAGAGAGATCGCTCTACCCAAAAGTTGGGGTGACTACCTTATAGATAATGCTCTAGTAGCTCTAAAAGCTCTAGATATTCTCGATACTTCTTATGCTATCTCTCATCTCAAAAGTCTAGAGCTATTTGGACGATTCTACCAGCTGACAGCAAATATCCGCATAGATGTAGGACACAACCCCTTGGCAGCCAAAGCTATAGTCAAAGCACTGGATAGAAAAGTAGTTTTGATCTACAATAGTCTGGATGATAAAGATTATGAAGAGGTTCTGCGTATACTCAAGCCAAGGATAGAGCGAGTAGAGATACTCTCTATCCGAGGAGAGAGGGCAGCAACTATAGTAGAGATAGAAGAGGCACTCAGTAGAGTAGGTATAGAGTATAGCTTTTATGATGGTACGATAGATGAGGAGAGAGACTATTTGGTTTTTGGCTCTTTCTATGTAGTAGAGGAGTTTTTGAAAAAATGGAGAGTAGATGTATCAAAGTAACTGTTATGAGTATCTTCAGGAGAGGAGTGATAGTGCATCCAAACCGCTATTGATCCTGAGCAGAGATGATAAAGAGGCGGTGCGTATAGCGGATGTAGCTTCTATCTGTGGGTATCAACTATTTACCCTTCCTGACATTCGTGTGAGTGTAGGGGAGGATTTGCGTGCTTACCAAGATGAGATCCATGCTCTCTTCTCTACACTCTCAAACTACTTCAAATCTATAGAGAGAAAGATATTGGTTGCGCCACTGAGAACTATGCTGCTGCCTCTGCCAAAGAGAGAACTATTTGCACAGATGAGGATAGAGTTCGCACAGAGTGTGGTACTGCAGAGTCTCAAGGAGGATCTCTATCACTGGGGGTTTAGTTTTGTCGATATCGCATCTGGACGAGGAGAAGTCTCTTTTCGTGGGGATATTATAGATATCTTTCCGATAGATTCTGACCTTCCCTATCGTATCAGCCTATTTGATGAGGAGATAGAGAGCATTCGTCACTATGATGAAAACTCCCAAAAGAGCTTCAAGGAGGAGTTGGAAGCTATAGAGATCACACCTACCTATCTAGCACTAGGTAGTGAGCAGTTTGAAGCTTGGAGAGGTCGTGCAGAGCAGAGCCGCTATGATACTTTTGTAAAAGATATAGACTCTTTGGGGCTTTGGCATTTAGCAGAGCTATCTGAGTCATATTTCCCTCTCTTTGAGACACTATCTATCTCTGATCTAAGTTTGGAGATAGAGGAGATATATAGTCTACAAACACCTCATATAAGCAAGGAGAGTATCCCTGCTAAACTCATACCGCCTGCCAAACAGTTCCGCGATCTTGAAGTTGTCAAGCCCAATGCACTCCTAGAGTCTCACCGAGATAAGAGGATCACGATTATTGCAAAAAATGAGAGTATAGTTAGAGGGAGTGAACTAGCTTCGTTTGGGGGTATAGAGTTTCTATATCAAGATGGCATAGTCAATATATTGGGTCCCGATCATCTCATACTCTCTCTCAATAAACCACTCAAAAAAAAGCGAGTCAAAAAAGCCTCCATCATACTAGATGAGCTCAAACCTGGTGATTATGTAGTGCATGAGAACCATGGAGTTGGTCTCTTTCGAGCTATAGAGAAGCGTGAGATCTTGGGTGCGACTCGTGAGTTTGTCGTCATCAACTACCAAAATGAAGATAGCCTGCTTGTCCCAGTAGAAAATCTCGAAGTGATAGATCGTTATGTGGCAGAGGGTGGTACCTTGCCAGCACTCGACAAGCTAGGCAAAGCGAGCTTCAAACGCCTCAAAGGCAAGGTGAGAGAGAAGCTATTTGCCATCGCATCGCAGATCATAAATCTCTCTGCACAGCGTCACCTGCAAAAGGGTATCGTACTCAAGAGCAATATGGAGGAGCATGCACTCTTCATGGCTGATGCAGGGTTTTTGCATACCGAAGATCAGGAGCGAGCCATCATGGATATGCTCGAAGATATGGGTAGTGGTCGGATGATGGATAGACTGCTCTCTGCGGATGTAGGGTTCGGCAAGACAGAGGTGGCGATGAATGGGATATTTATAGCTGCAAAAAATGGATATCAGTCGATGATGGTTGCACCCACTACACTACTGAGTGCACAACACTACAAAAGTCTCAAAGAGCGGCTTGAAAAGTACGGTATCAAAGTAGCCAAGCTAGATAGATTTTCAACACCCAAATCCAAGAGAGAGGTACTCAAAGGTTTGGAGGAGGGTACGATAGATACGGTGGTAGGTACACATGCTCTGCTCAAAGCCAAATTTGCCAAACTAGCTTTGGTCATCATCGATGAGGAGCACAAATTTGGTGTCAAGCAGAAAGAGGCTCTCAAAGAGATAGCTGTCGATGTACATCTACTCAGTATGAGTGCCACCCCAATCCCTAGAAGTCTCAACCTCGCACTATCTCAGATCAAGACCTTTTCAGAGATACTAACCCCACCGACAGAGCGACAGGGTGTGCGTACCTTTGTCAAAAGCTACAATGAGAAGATTCTCAAGGAGGCGATACTCAGAGAGATGCGCAGAGGAGGACAGATATTTTATGTCTATAACTCCATAGCAGGGATAGAGGCAAAGAGAAAAGAGATTTTAGAGTTTTTACCTGACCTTAGAGTGGCAGTACTCCACTCCAAGATCTCTGCTGTTGAGACAGAAAATGAGATGATGTTGTTTGAGGCAGGAGAGTATGATCTGCTGCTCTCTACCTCTATAGTGGAGTCAGGTATCCATATGCCACATGCAAATACTATGATCGTAGATGGAGCAGAGAGCTTCGGTATCGCAGATCTGCATCAGTTGCGTGGTCGTGTAGGACGGGGCGGCAAAGAGGGGTATGGCTATTTTATAGTCGAAGATAAGGAGCAGTTGACAGACAATGCCAAACGCCGTCTGCTAGCACTAGAGTCACATTCAGAGTTGGGGAGTGGTGCTGTGTTGGCATTTCATGACCTGGAGATCCGTGGTGGGGGGAATATCATCGGTGAAGCACAGAGCGGTCATATCAAGCAGATCGGTTATTCACTCTATCTTCGTATGCTCGAAGATGCTATACGAGAACTGAGCGGACAGAAGCAGGATAAGGAGAAGAGTGTAGATATGAAACTCTCTGTAGATGCCTATCTCAGTGAAGAGCTTATCGAGGAGGATCGCCTCCGACTAGAACTATATCGCCGACTCTCTCTATGTGATGAGGTGGGAGAGGTGTATGAGATAGAGAGCGAGATAGAGGATCGCTTTGGCAAACCAGACAGTGTGACTCGACAGTTTATCGATATCATAGTCATGAAGGTTTTGGCAAAAGAACAGAAGATCTCCAAAGTATCGAGTTATGAACAAAATGTCTTTATCGAGTTTTTGGATGAGGGCAGGGATCGATTGGTACTCAAGTCACCTAGCAAAGATGATGATGATCTTATCGCTACAGCTATGGGATATTTGAGAGGAAAATAGTATACAGGTTCTTGCAAAATTTGGATCAATCTCTCCACTTTTATCTGCAAAACTTGCTATAATGCATAAAAAGGATATAGAGATGCCACTATTAGATAGTTTTACCGTAGATCACACGAGGATGAATGCACCGGCAGTCCGTGTTGCCAAGAAGATGAAGTCGCCTAGTGGAGATGTGATCACAGTTTTTGATCTGCGTTTTTGCATGCCAAATGAGGAGAAGATATCATCTAGAGCGATACATACTCTAGAACACCTCTTCGCAGGATTTATGAGAGATCATCTCAATAGCAAAAGTGTAGAGATCATAGATCTCTCTCCTATGGGGTGCAGAACTGGGTTCTATATGTCTCTACTAGGAGAACCGAAGAGAAAAAAGGTTGCCAAAGCATGGAAAAAGTCTATGAAGGATGTGTTGAAGGTAGAGCATCAAAAAGATATCCCTGAACTCAATATCTACCAATGCGGTACTTGTGAAATGCACTCACTCAAAGATGCACAGGAGATCGCAAAGATCGTACTAGAGAGAGGTATAGGTACTATGAGTAACAAGAGATTGAAATTGTCAAAAAAGTTATTAAAAGGAGTCTAAATGTTTATCTTGATCCCTGTAGATGGTAAAGATGAGAAAAAATCTAAAATCACAACCGTTATGAGTGTAGAGAGATGGGCTTTGGTTCATTTCGAAGAGGGAGAGGCAAAGTCAGTATCATTCTTCGAAGATAGGATGCAGACAGGTGCCGAATGGATAGATTTTGTAGTTTTAGAGAATAAATTTGAAAACTATATGGAGTTTATGGAGGAGGGTATGATGGTACTCTCCCGCCGTAGTGAAGAGACGATCGAAGAGATCATAGAGGCTTTCAAATTCAAAGAGTTGGATGAAGTGGGCCTTTAGCAAGCCTCCGCCTATGTATAACAGATCGTTACGAGATGAAAAAAAGCAGGTTGTGACAGGGGATGGCTCCTTGACACTATACTCTGCCGAATTTGACGAGACTTATCACTCCGATAGGGATGGAGCTCTGTATGAGTCTCTACAGAAGCATGTCATACCAGCTTTTATGCTGATGGGGGATAGAGAGAGTGTAACTATCTTGGATATATGTTTTGGGCTAGGGTACAACACTCTAGCAACAATATACTATGTAAAGAGAGAGAGTCTCTCCACAAAGATAGAGATCATCTCTCCTGAGTTTGACCAAGCTCTGATAGAGTCTCTCTCTACCTTCTCTTACCCTCCTGAGTTTGAATCACTGAGGCTCATTATCGAAAGACTCAGTAGAGAGTTTTACTATGAAGATGAACAGTTCAAGATCGAGATTTGTCTGGGAGATGCACGGAAAACTATTGCCAAGATGCAGCAGAGATTTGATATCGTATACCAAGATCCATTTAGCCCAGCACAAAATCCTCTACTCTGGACGAGAGAGTATTTTGCTCAGATTCGTGCTGTGATGAGAGAAGATGCTGTTTTGACCACCTACTCTATAGCTGCCGCAGTCAGGATGGGTTTGGATGAAAATGGATTTAAACTATTCATACTATCAGGGGAGAGAGTGCGTGACTGGATGCTCGCATCCCCCATCATGATAGATGATAGACTATCTGGTTTGAAGTTTATCGATATGGAGCTGAAGAGAGTCCGTAACCCCGAAGCCAAGAGTATGAGAGATGAGATGTTTGTACTTGAGGAGTATAGATGATGAGACTAAAAGATCTTTTAGAGCAAGAGTCAGTCGTTTTGGATGAGGAGACGATCATAAAACTAGAGCAGTTTAGCAAACTGCTGCAAGAGTGGAATAGTGTTCACAATCTCACCGGAGCCAAATCTATTTCAGCGATTTATGATAATATCATCGATTCGCTCTATCCACTCTCTTTTATAGCAAATCCCAGAACTCTTCTGGATGTTGGTACAGGTGCAGGTTTTCCAGGGCTTGTTTTGGCGATCGCACTCCCAGATACAGAGGTGGTACTTGCTGAACCCCTCAAGAAGCGTATAGCATTTTTGAGATATGCTGTGATGGATCTGGAGTTGACAAATGTAGATGCCCAAGGCAGACGCGTTGAGCAGATAGATCATGATCCTTTTGAGCTGATCACTTCACGGGCGGTGACCAATACTCGTCTGCTTTTGGAGTTGACAGAGGAGCTGAGTGATCATCAAACAGCGTATCTATTTTACAAAGGTGAGAGGGTTTTTGATGAGATAGAAGATGTGCAATATCAGCTTAGTTATGATATAGTACAAAAAAATCGTAGAAATTACCTCTACATCCAACCATAAAAGAGTCAAAGATGATATTAAAGTTAATTTTATTTGCTATTTTAGGATTTGCAATCTACAAAGTACTTGGGGGGAAACTCCCACAAATAGGTGGCAAAAAAAAGGGCAAAATCTCCAAAGATGAAGATCAGAAGAGGATCGAAGAGGATACTCTAGTCGAGTGTCAAGAGTGCGGTACTTATGTTACATTCAAAGAGAGTATTATTGTCAAAGGAAAAATCTACTGCTCCAGTGAGTGTGCAGGTTTTTAGTGGAGTATTGAGATGAAGATCATAGGTCATCCTTGGGTAGAGAGTGAACTATTTGTTGTTGTTGATTCTGTAGAGAAGATCAGGGAGAGTCCGGCAGGCTCTATACTGCTCTTTGATGATATGAGAGAGTCTATAGAGCTACTGCACTATTGTCGGAGAGAGGGGCTGCCTTTTGCTGTCAGAGTGATAGATCTGAAGATGGCACTCTTTGCACATGCACTAAATGCTCGCTATATTATCGCTATGAGTTCTATAGCAGTAGAGGTTCAAGCACTTGCCCAGAACTATCTATTTGATACTCAAATAGTAGTTGAAATAGCTGATGAGAGCCAGATCGAAATATATGCCAAGCAAGGCATAGATGGGGTTATCTTCTCATCTGCTATTTTATGATGGAGCCATATCACTATGTCAAACGAACTATCTAATTTTAAGATCACCTATACCTTGATATTTGCCAACTTACTCCTCTATATAGTCTCGATCTTATATACAGGTCAAGTGGTCGATATGCCTGCTAGGGAGTTGGTAGATTTAGGTGCTATTTTTGGTCCGAAAGTTGTGCTTGGCGCAGAGTGGTGGCGACTGATAACTGCTATGTTTCTCCATGGCGGTATGACGCATCTGTTGATGAATATGTTCTCTCTATACATTATCGGTCGTCCTATGGAGATCTATTTTTCCCCTAAAAGTTATCTAAGTATCTATTTTCTTACTGGTATATTGGGTGGGTTGGTATCGATCTCTTTTCATCCTGTATCAGTAGGTGTAGGTGCATCTGGTGCGATCTTTGGTATCTTTGGGGCACTCTCGGGGTACTTCTTTGCGTTTCGTCAGGAGCTGGGAGAGAATGCCCACCGATTTATGAAGGATTTTGCTATTATTATTGGTATCAATCTTCTGTTGGGTTTTTCTATCCCAAATATAGATGTCAGTGCCCACGCAGGAGGGCTTATATCTGGTTTGGTCGGTGGATTTATAGTCGCTAGATACCCTCAGCGACTCTGGCTATTTGTGGTTATTATGTTGATTGTGATGATAGGTTATTATCTATATTTGCCATCACTATATTTAGAAGGAATCTTAGAAAGGATATAGAGTGAAGAAAATTATAAGCATAATGTTACTATTGAGTATGCAGACCGCTTTTGCGGCACTCTCTCCAAAACACCAAAATATGAACGATTTAAATGTGATGGTCAGTTTTGTCAAAAAGCATGATAGGGTTATATCAAGTTTGAAATCTATTGACTTGAGGAGAAAGGTTGTCCATTTTGGTAATGGCTGTCAAGCAATCTTTGAGAGAAAGAGAATAAGAATAAGACCCGGATCAGTTGGTCCTGCTGCTCCACTGGTTTTTGTGCATGCTACTTGTGATATCTATTGGCATTAAGGAACCTCCCAAAAACAATTCTACCCACCTGACTCGCCCTTTTGCTCCTAGTTGTTCTTGTGAAGTTCCTAAAAGAAACACTATTTATCTTTTATCTATAAAAATTATGTTAAAATGTAAGCTAGTATCTATTATCTGACGCAAAAGGAGATAGAGATGAAAAGTGCTTTTACAATGATAGAGTTAATTTTTGTGATAGTGATTATAGGTATATTGGCTTCAGTGGCTATCCCCAAATTGGCATCCACTAGAGATGATGCTAAAACTAGTTTGGAGTTATCTAATTTAGCTATCTATATAGGTGACATAACGACCTATTATACTGCTACAGGTGTGGCAGATGAAAATCACAGCGGTACCAAACTTAACTGTTTTGTCTCTAGTGTTTCAAATGAAAACGATACGATTACTATCTCTATCCTTAACGGAGGAGATCATGATGGTAGAGAATATTGTGAAAATGCACAGAGAGAAGCGGAAAAAAAGGGTTTGACCGGTGATAACTTTGTAACTATTGGCGGCAATTTGGTAGAGTATTGATCCAGGAGTATCTTTTGGGTCTGTTTTTTGATATAATTAAGTAGTTTGAGAAAAGGATTAGTGATGGATAAAAATAGAAGAAGTGCATTTACCATGCTAGAGTTAGTTTTTGTGATAGTAGTGATCGGGATACTCTCTGCTATCGCTATACCAAAGTTTGCCGTGACACGAGATGATGCTATTATGACAAAAGCTAGGACTACCTTGGCATCTGTGCGTAGTTCACTTGCTACAGAGCGGCAGAAGCGGATATTGCGTGGTAATTTTGACAATATAACGAGAACAGATATAGGTTACGATACCACCAATAGTCAAGTTTTTGGTGAGTTGCTTGAGTATCCGGTAAAAATATGCAGTGGTAGTGGTGCAACAAGTTGTTGGGCAGTAACTGGCTCGGATGCTGCACCTGTCTATACTTTTAGAAAACCCAGTGGCGGGAGTGCGGTCTTTACTCTTACCGGTAACCGATTGACTGGTGATTTTTAGTATTAAGCGATAAGGACTGCACAAGGACAAGCGAGATTGGTATATTTGTTTTTGGGAGGTTCCTAAGTGTACTATTACAAAGTTGTCTTGCTCAAGTCGAGTGCTCCTGCTCTGACCTATCGCTCTTGTGATCAATTGGTTTCAGGGAGTGTTGTTTCTGTTCCTCTGAAGAGTACGACTAAAGATGCTATCGTCATAGAAGAGGTAGATAAACCAACATTTGAGACAGTGGAGATTGACTCCATATCGGATAGAATCTATAGTGAGAAGCAGATAGATATAGCTAGGTTTATCTCAGAGTACTACTTCTCCTCTCTATCTGAAGCACTATCTCTATTTGGTTCATATGTTGCTGCTCTCCCCTCCAAATATGCAATAGATAAAAAATCACCACAATTGACCCAGCAGCAACAGAGAGTCTATGATGCAATCCTCCAAAAAGAGAGAGTTCTGCTCTTTGGTGTTACAGGTTCAGGGAAGACAGAGATATTTATCTCTCTTATGACTCAAATGCTCAGAGAGGGTAGAAGTTCGATCTTTTTGATGCCGGAGATATCACTCACGCCACAGATGGAGAAGAGGCTCAAGGTCTACTTTGGTGATCATGTTGCTATGTGGCACTCCAAGTTGACCAAGAGAAAGAAGGAGCAGATACTAGAGGGGATAGACAGTGGAGAGATTCGCATCATAGCCGGTGCAAGGTCGGCACTCTTTACTCCATTGAGAGATTTGGGTTTGATCGTTGTAGATGAGGAGCATGATGATAGCTACAAGGCGATGACAAGACCGAGATACCATGCACGAGATGTCGCACTGCTGATGGGTCAAAAGATGGGAGCCAAAGTTCTGTTGGCAAGTGCAACACCTAGTGTTAGCTCTTACCATAAATATGATGTAGTCAGATTGGATAAACCATTTATAGAGACGAAGAAATCGTATCATTTTGTAGGGGGATCACTGCTTAGCAGCAGTATGATCAGCGTGATCCGCAAAAACTTTATCAGAGGAGATCAAGGGCTGGTTTTTCTCCCTACAAGAGGAAATTTCAAATATCTATATTGCGAAAGCTGTGGCAAGACACATCTCTGCCCCTACTGCTCGGTAGGTATGGCACTGCATCGTTATCATCGCAGTCTCAAATGCCACTATTGCGGCTATACAGAAGCTATAGTCGATACCTGCACCTATTGTGGATATCACCCTCTCAAGAGTGAGAGGATGGGTACCGTAGAGGCGATAGAGATGATCAAAGAGCAGATCCCCGATATAGAGATAGAGCAGTTTGATAGAGATAGTATAACCTCCGCAAAGAAGCTTAAAGATGCTCTCAATAGATTTGAGAGTGGAGAGAGTAGACTGCTGTTAGGGACACAGATGCTCAGCAAAGGGCATGACTATGCAAATATCACCCTCTCTGTCATCATGGGGCTAGACTATATCTTGGGTTTGGCAGATTATCGTGCTAGGGAGAGAGCAGTGAGTCTTCTGATCCAAATAGCAGGTCGTTCAGGCAGAGTCAAAGAGGCTACAGTGATTATTCAGAGCAATCATAAAGAGATGTTTATGCCATATCTGGAGAGTTATGAGAAGTTTATTTTGGATGAGTTGGCATTTTTGAAAGATCTCTATCCGCCATTTGTCTCTCTAGCACGCATCCTTATTGCACATAAAGATCAAACCAAAGCTATGGATTTGACAGCAGATATAGTTAAGAGACTACAGCTTATGCCCCAAATAGAGATAGTAGGAGATGGAAAGGCTCCTATAGAGCGAATCGCAAACAGATACCGATACCATATACTGCTGCGTTCAAAAAAACGCACACCTCTTCTGGAAGCACTCCATTTTATCAATCAGAGAGGTATTGAGATAGATATGGATCCCGTAGAGTTTTCATAAAACTCGTGTTGACATTGTGTGAACATTTAGTTAAAATGCAACTACTTGCAGATAGATAGTATTCCCAAATAAAACTAAAAGAGGAAATTTTGAAAGAGCGTTATCCAACCAAAAAAATATATGTAGGTGATATCGCTGTGGGTGGTGATGCACCTATATCGGTGCAGTCTATGACATATAGCAGTACACATGATGTAGATGCCACAGTAGAGCAGATCAATAGACTGCATTTTGCCGGGTGTGATATAGTTCGTGTAGCTGTGCCTCAGATGCAGGATGCCTTGGCACTCAAAGAGATAAAGGAGAGGATATCTATTCCTCTCATAGCAGATATACACTTCCACTATAAGCTAGCACTAGAAGCAGCTAAATGGGTAGATTGTATCCGTTTCAATCCTGGAAATATAGGTGAAAAATCTCGTATCAAAGAGATCGTCAAGGCGTGTCAGGATCGCTCTATTCCTATTCGTATCGGTGTCAATTCCGGTTCACTAGAGAAGGAGTTTGATCACAAGTATGGTCCGACAGCAGAGGGGATGGTAGCATCGGCTGAGTATAATATCAAATATCTCGAAGATCTTGGGTTTACCGATATCAAAGTCTCCCTCAAAGCTAGTGATGTAGATAGGACGGTAGATGCATATCGTATGCTTAGACCCAAAAACAGCTACCCTTTCCATCTAGGTGTCACGGAAGCTGGTACACTCTTTCATGCTACTGTCAAATCCTCCATCGGTTTGGGTACTCTTCTGTTAGATGGTATCGGAGATACTATGCGTGTCTCTATCACCGGTGAGCTTGAAGAGGAGATCAAAGTAGCCCGTGCCATACTCAAAGATAGCGGTAGAGCAACAGATGGGATCAATATCATATCTTGCCCTACCTGTGGTCGTATAGAAGCAGATCTTGTCTCTGCTGTCGAAGAGGTAGAGCGGCGAACTGCACATGTCAAGGTACCGATGAATGTATCTGTGATGGGATGTGTAGTCAACGCTATAGGAGAAGCCAAACATGCGGATGTTGCTATAGCCTTTGGCAAGGGTAGCGGACTTGTGATGGTCAGAGGTGAAGTGTTGACAAGGCTGCCTGAGAAAGAGTTGGTAGATTGTTTTGTCAAAGAGGTAGAGAAGTTTGCAAAGGAGAGTAGTTGAGTATAGAAAATATGTACAATCTCAATATCGAAAGAGCGGTACTCTCTGCGATTATTTTCGATCCTGAGGTCTTTGAGGAGATAGCTGCAAAGCTGAAGGCACATGATTTTTATTACCCTTTTCATCAACACATCTTTGAGGCGATGGAGGATTTGACGGTAGATGAGAAGCCGATCGACGAGGAGTTTCTGCGTAGCAAGCTAGTCTCTATGGGTAAGTTTGATGAGACAGGGATGCTTGATATACTTGCTGCCAACCCTATCTCAAATACATCTGCCTATCTCAGTGAGATCAAAGCCAAGTCAAGCAAAAGGGCCCTTGCTACACTGGCTACTGAGATCAAAAAGGTTACGATCGAAGATGATCTGCCTGCTATAGAGATCATGAACCTTGTCGAGAAAAAGCTCTATGAGATCACACAGAACAGTACAAACGATGATTTTCGTGAATCCAAAGATATAACACTAGCGATGATGGATGAGATAGAGCGACTCAAAGCACTAGGAAACTCCAGACTCATCGGTACAGATACCGGATTTCGAAATCTCAACGATAAAACGAGTGGATTTGGCAAAGGAGATCTAGTCATTATCGCAGCAAGACCATCTATGGGGAAAACGGCAATTGTGTTAAATATGGCACTAAAAGCTATAGAGAGGGATGAGGGTGTAGCTTTTTTCTCGCTAGAGATGCCGGCAGAGCAGTTGATGCTGAGGATGCTCTCTGCTAAGACTTCGATCCCTCTACAGGCTCTTCGTGTGGGGGACCTCAAGGATGATCAGTGGAGTCAGTTTTCGGCTGCTGTGGATGATATAGCACAGAAGAAACTCTTTGTAGATGATGGGGGATATGCGACGATCCACCATGTGCGTTCCAAACTTCGCAAACTCAAATCACAACATCCCGAGATCACTATGGCGATCATCGACTATCTTCAGCTGATGAGCGGTGAGGGTGGCAGAGAGGGAAGACAGCAGGAGATATCAGAGATATCCAGAGGACTCAAGCAGCTTGCAAGGGAGTTGGATATGCCTATAGTCGCACTCTCCCAGCTCAATAGATCCCTGGAATCCAGAGATAATAAACGACCAATGCTGAGTGACTTGCGAGAGTCTGGAGCGATAGAGCAGGATGCAGATATCATACTCTTTGTCTATCGTGATGATGTCTACCGTGAAGCTCAAGAGAAAGAGAAGGAGATGAGAGCCAAAGCGGAAGGCAAAGAGTACCAGAGTGAATTTCGCAAGAAGTCCGAAGAGGAGGCTGAGATCATCATCGGAAAACAGAGAAATGGTCCGACAGGTACGGTAGATCTGATCTTTCAGAAGAACTTTACCCGTTTTGTTGATGCTTCTGCTACAGCAGCGTTTGAAGTGGTCTATGATGAGAGCAATATCGATATGCGTGAGGGAACGATCGAACTGCCATCGATATGATACCGGCGACATGATACTGGAGAAACCCAAACTTTTTCTCGATAATAGAGAGTTTTTGATTGTTTTTGGGACTCTTGCTGTCACTCTTTTTGTGCGTCTGACTTGGCTCTATTTTGAGTATAGTGATTTTATGGATAAGCCTTTTTACTATACCAAAGCTACAGTTTTGCAACAATACACCAAAAACCGATCAGGAAAAAGTTATGAGGTGTTAAAGCTTAAGAGTATAGAGGGGAAGAAGTTTTACACAACAGCTCTGCTATCTGATAATTTGACCGGGAAGATAGTCCGTGTCAAGATGATCCCTGACAAGAAGATCAGCTTTAGAGACTATTTGGGAACATTTTTTGTCAAAACAAGGGTTACTGTAGTTGGTGAGAGTCCAAATAGTGGGAAGAGTAGAGTTTTGGATAGGATCGCTCTGCAGCATCAAGATTCTCAACTGGTCTCCTTCTATCAGGCAATATTTTTGGCAACTCCTCTATCCATCACCCTCAGAGAGAAGATCGCGGGACTTGGGGTGAGTCATTTGGTAGCATTGAGTGGATTTCACTTGACGATACTTTGGGGATTGGTTTATGGGTTGCTGAGTTTTATCTACAAACCCATGCAGCAGAGATGGTTTCCCTATAGGTTGATGCTTTTGGATATGGGTATCGTGACGCTGGGAGTTTTGGGTTTTTATCTATGGTTTGTCGACTTTCCGCCCTCTCTTGTGCGTTCATATACGATGCTCTCCATTGCATGGGTGATGCTTCTTCTAGGGATTGAACTTATCAGTTTTGAACTGCTTGGATTTGTGGTGATGCTTCTGTTGGCACTCTTCCCAGAGTTGATTGTTTCACTTGGATTTCGTTTTTCTGTTATAGGAGTATTTTATATATATCTGGTTCTGCACTGGAGTAGGCAGAGTGACAAATTGTTGATTTCACTACTCTATATACCAGTAGGCATATTTGTTTTGATGCTGCCTATTGTCCATGAAGTTTTTGGCATAACATCACCGTGGCAACTGCTTTCTCCACTGCTATCTCTAGCTTTTGTACCTTTCTACCCTATTGTGATCTTTTTGCATATTATTGGGTTGGGAGGGATATTTGATACTGCTCTGCTGTGGCTATTTTCTCTCCCATCTATATACCAAGAGCATATATTGCCTCAGTGGGCAGTGCTGGTCTATCTGCTCCTGTCGATCGCATCTATATGGAGTCGTTTTTTTTTCAGTTTGACTCTAAGTACCGCTACGCTCTACCTTTGTTACCTTTTTGTCCAATAGATAACAAAATCGCAAACCATACAAAAAAATCATCCATGAGATATATATCCAGAGAAAAAAGAATAGAAGTGTGCTGATGCTACCGTATATACTACTGTAAGTATGGTTGCTTGTGACATAAAAGATAAAACCGCTCTTGGCAAGATCCCAGATAAGTGCAGCGATAAAAGAGCTACTTAGAGCAGCTCTTTTGGAGATCACGGTATGGGCTGAGAGTTGATAAGCGATATAAAATGTCCCCCATATCATCAAGTATGGCAGGAAAAAGTAGAGATGAATAACACTGGTAATATCACTCTTGTCCAAATAGTACTGCATGTTAGTAGATAGGAAAAAGGAGGCTCCCAACATAACTGGAACAATGACGATCAGCAGAGTGTAGTTTGTGAGTGCTTCAACTACTGTTCTTCTAGGAGTCTCAAAGATGTCATTGACGATAAAATCGTAGTTTTTGAAAAACATAACAGCAGCGATCAAAACATATAAGAAGCCAACTATACCTAATTTTCCAGAGTTTGCTATAAAACCATCGATATACTTCATGATCTCTTCGGAGTTTGCAGGCATGAGATTTTCAAAGATAAGAGTATGAATATCGTCATATACAGTTTGAAATATAGGCAACGAGGTAAATACAGAGAGTAAAATAACCAGTAGAGGAATAATCGAAAATATGGTACTCCAGCTCATGCTGGAGGCGTAATACCCTATCCGTTCATCTAGCAGATCATTGAAAAAAGTTTTTATCATAGGTGGATTGATATTGGGTTTTTTCATATATTAGTTTGGAAGACCCATCTTGCCGGGGTTGAGTATATTGTTTGGGTCGAAGGCTTGTTTGATATCTCTGAAGAGTTGAATCTCCTCTTCGCTGAAAGCGATATGCATAAAGGGTGCTTTGCTTGTCCCTATACCATGCTCGCCACTGAGGGTACCGCCCATATCTACCACAAGTCTAAATATCTCCTCTATTGCTCTATGTCCATCCTCTAGCTCTTTGGGATTTGCTCCATCTACCATGATATTTACATGGATATTGCCATCACCAGCATGCCCAAAACAGGGGACTTTAAACCCATACTTATCTCCTATAGCATAGATACGATTTAGTGCCTCTGGCAGCATGCTTCTAGGTACAGAGATATCTTCATTGAGTTTTTTACTGCCAAAGATAGTGATGGATGGAGAGGCGTTTCGTCTAGCATACCAGAGTTTGTCTCGTGCTTTGCTATCCTCTGCGATGACAAAATCCTGTGCACCATTTTCTCTGAATGATGTTTGCAAAATATCTAGTTGAAAATCAACCTCTTGAGCAACATTGCCATCGACATCACCGATCAGCAGTGCCCCAGCATCTTCAGGAAGCTCTATACCAAGTTTCTCTTTGAGAGCTTGTACTACTAGAGAGTCTAAAAACTCCATAGCTACAGGATTTGCACCTGCTGCTAGAGACTTAAATACAGCATTCATAGCATTCTCAACAGAGGGGAATATCCCCATATAGGCTTTTGTGAACTTTGGCTTGGGGATAAGCTTGAGAGTGATCTCGGTAATCACAGCTAGAGTTCCCTCGCTAGCAGTCAGAATACCGGAGATGTTATATCCTGCTACATCTTTGATCGTTCGTTTTCCTGCTCGGATGATATCTCCGTTGGCTCGTACAGCACGCATAGCCATAACATAGTCTTTGGTGATGCCATACTTTGCAGCACGCATCCCTCCGGCATTTTCACTGACATTGCCACCAAGAGTACAATACTCTTCGCTTGCCGGGTCAGGCGGATAGAAGAGACCCACCTCTTCGACAGCCTTTTGCAGATCCATATTTATAACACCAGGCTCTACCACAGCGACCATATTTTGGAAATCAATCTCCAAAATCTTGTTCATATGCTTCTCCATCGCCAAAATGATACCACCATTTGCCGGTAGTGCACCACCGGTAAAACCTGATCCTGCACCGCGTGGTGTAATGATGATATGGTTTTGGTTGCAGTATTGCAATATTTTGCTCACATCCTCTTCATGACGAGGAAAGATGACAGCATCAGGCTCAAAGTGTGTTCGTGTAGCATCATAGCTGTAGGCGATGAGGTGAGCCTTGTCACTATAGAGGTTTTCTGCCCCTACTATCTCCTCAAAGGCTTGAAGATGTTTTTCATCTATCACCGAATACTCTTCATGAGTTGATAATACTCACCATCTGCTTCTCTCGAAAACCAGCCTGATTCGATCTTGCCTAGTCTCATATAGAAAGGGAATTGCCCTTTTGCCGGCAATCCTGTCAATGTTTTTTTGGAGACATACCGTCTGCTTATAGGGTCATAGAGGAGAGCCTTGCCTCGTTGAACTATATAGACTAGACCTATCTGATACTCATTGGCAAATTTTTGCAAATTCTCTTGTGTGGGATATTGATCTCCCTCCTGAGAGAGGAACATCGCATAGAGATCAGGGTGTATCCAGTTTTTTTTCGCAGAACTTGTGATCCTTGCATATGTATTGGCATCAGGTGCAAGCAGAAGGATATTTTTATATAGGTATCCGGCGATTACTCTGTCTCCGACACCTACCTTGGGTTTGACTGCAGGCAGCTCATCATGTAGTATAGGTTCATTCTCTATGAGTCTGCCTCTGTTGCCACCATCATAACGCATATAGCTTGTGACTGCTTTAAGATCATCTCCATATTTATGCATAATGATCGCACTCATCCCTTTGGCAGGGAAACCGCGTTTTAGTGTGATACTATTTTGCCCGATACCAGATATCGTACTCTGTACTGTAGATGGATAAAAATCCGCCATCAAGGGGACTATAGAGAGGAGAAAAGTAATTGCGATAGCACGCATAAGAATCCTTTGTGTTGAACATGTATTGATACGATTATACTTGACAAAGATTAAAAATATAGTGTTTCTACAGAGATTAACCATTTTTTGTTATAATCTTTTTGTTTTAGGAGCTGCACAAGAACAAATATACCAATATGACGCAGGAATTTTGTTTCTAGTTGGATACTCTCGTGAGGAGCATAGTGACTCTATGCGACGATTGAGAGAATTCAAATAGGGACAAAAGGAGAAGAAAGATGGGTATATTTGTTTTTGGGAGGCTCCTTATACTGATAATACTAACTTGTTAATGGGAATTTTATGAAAACTTTACTTCTGTTTTGGCTTCTGCTCTCATCACTTTTTTCAGCAAAAGTCGTCGAGACTCATTGGTTGGAGGGAGAGGTATTTTCTACTTATCTCGAAGATCGCAATATATCCCTCTCTTTGATTGAGACTATTGAGTCTGATGATATGGAATTTCTATCTGAGATAGAGAGTGGTGTAGCATTTTATGAACTTTTTGACCAAGATGGTAGGTTATTGCAGTCACTCATCCCCATCGGTGAAGAGATGCAGATACAGGTTGTTAGAGATCAAGAGAGTGGAGATTATGCTTTTGATATTATACCGATCATCTTTTCTGATGATGAGTATAGAGTAGTGACACCCATCACAATGAATCCATACAGTGATATCAAAAATACAACTGGTAACCGCAAACTTGCAAGTTTGGTGAACAAGTTTTTCAAAAATAGTGTCAACTGTCGAAAACTGAAAAAAGATGATACTATAGCGATGATCTATACCCAAAAAGAGCGTTTAGGCAGACCACTTGGTTCTCCTGATCTCAAAATAGCTATGATCGAGACAGGAGGCAAGAGGAGTTTTATCTATGCAGATAAAGATGGTATGCCCTATCAGAGTACTAGTAAAACTGTAACCTATGACAGCAGAGGCAATCCTGTCTCAACAGCTAAAATCAAAAGATTGAAACGAAATGATAAATTTGGAATGCCGTTGAGACATATTCGTATCTCATCGCATTTTAGCTACAAGAGATGGCATCCGATCCTGCGTCGATATAGACCGCATTTAGGAGTAGATTTTGCAGCGAGAAGAGGAACTCCGCTACTGGCTGTTGCCCCAGGTAGAGTCATATTCTCCGGATGGAAGGGTGGATATGGAAAGGTTGTCAAGATCAAACACTCCGGTGGATATGTCTCTCTCTATGCCCACCAAAAAAGTACTCGTGCCAAGAGAGGGAAAAAGGTCAAAAAAGGAGAGATCATAGGGTATGTAGGCAACACAGGGCGTAGTACCGGTCCGCACCTGCACTTTGGATTATACAAAAATGGTCGAGCTGTAAATCCTCTAAAGTACCTCAAAAAAAAGAGCAGCGGAGGACTCAAATCCTTTATCACTAAAAAGATAGAGATCAAAGGGGCCAAACAAAATAGAGTTAAAGTGTTGAAAATGCTAGAGAACCCTCCTGAAAATTTCAGATGGGATGATTATAAAATCAACTATAGTTTAGTCGATGAAAAGGAGTCTGTAATGATAGGAGTTGATCAATGATAGAAGATACCATACATCTCGAAGAGTCGAAGGTGCTGCTAGAGACCCTGATAAAGAATCCTGAAAACTTTGAAGAGTATCACTCTAATGAGATAGCCAAAATACTAAAAGAGGTCTATAATCAAGAGGGATTTGATGCATTTCTCGTATATATTCGTGTGATTCCAGAGGAGCATCTAGGTGAAGTACTTCTAGAGCTTCCAGAGAAGATCAAAGATAAAGCACTCAAAGAGCTCTCCGTTAGAGAACTGGTCGAGATCGTTGATGAGCTTGACTCAGATGATGCTGTTGACTTGATGCAGGATATCGAAGATATAGATAGTGATAAAGAGCAAGAGGTACTATCCAATCTCGATAAAGAGGATATCGAGGATATCAAACTTCTCAAGAAGTATGAAGAGGATGAAGCTGGTGCATTGATGCAGACAGAGCTTTTTTCTGCACATCTCGATGAGATGATAGGCGAAGCCGTAGAGCGGTTGAAAAAGATGAAGAGAGAGGAGGATCTTGATAATATCCATCAAGCCTTTATCGTTGATAAATTTAATATATTGATCGGTGTGATCTTGCTCGAAGATCTTATTACTTATGATTTTGATAAAACATTTAGAGACTATTTTGATAAAACACACAAGATGATTCAGAGAGTCAAAGCGAGTGATGATATCAATGTAGTTGTCAATATCTTTGAAAACTATGATCTTGTAGTTCTTCCTGTTGTAGGCAGTAGAGGAGTATTGATCGGTCGTATCACCTCAGATGATGTCTATGATATTATCGAAGAGCGGGCTACAGATCAGATCTATAAGATGGCAGGGGTTGATGATGAGACAGAGGAGGATAGAGATATTGCATCTATCACCAGAAAACGCGGTGTTTGGCTAGGGGTCAATCTAGTTACTGCTATTTTGGCTTCACTGGTGATAGCGTTTTTTGATGAGACGATCCAAAAGTATGTTGCACTAGCGATCCTAATGCCGATCGTTGCATCTATGGGAGGAAATGCCGGTACACAGTCTCTGACTATTATGGTGAGACAGATAGCTTTGGGTGAGATGAGCTGGTCAGAGGCGAAAGACTCTATCAGGCAGGAGATCATCATCGCACTCCTGAATGGATTGCTCTTTGCACTGCTGATGGGTGCTATCGCATTTTTCTGGTTCTCTGATGCTAGACTGGGTATCGTGATCGCTATGGCGATGATCATCAATCTGCTTGCAGCAGGTTTCTTCGGTACGGTGATCCCCCTAGGACTCAAAAAAATCGGAACTGACCCTGCTGTAGCTAGTTCAGTACTGCTAACTACTGTGACAGATGTATTGGGCTTTTTCGCCTTTTTGGGTTTGGCACAGATGATACTTATATGATAGGATTATGATGAGAAATGAGATAGAAAACTTTAGATTGGAGCCACTAACCGATCCTAGATTTGTGCATACCTCCCTGGCTAGATACAGACAAAACGGAGTAGCCAAAGATTGGGAGATCGTCAAAGCACATGATAGTGTGGCAGTTTTAATCTACCATAGTGAGAGGGAGTCTTTCATCCTTGTAAAGCAGTTCAGACCGGCTGTCTATCTTCACAATGATGACGGAGTGACGATCGAGCTATGTGCAGGTATCGTAGATAAGGATTTGACGCTTCAGCAGATCGCTCAAGAGGAGATCGAAGAGGAGTGTGGCTACCAAGTACCTCTAGAGAGTGTAGAGAATATCACCTCTTTTTACACCTCTGTAGGTTTCGCAGGAAGTAGCCAGAGACTCTACTATGTAGAAGTCAATGATGATATGAAGGTCTCTGAGGGTGGTGGCGTAGATCATGAGATGATCGAAGTGATAGAGATGTCCATAGTGGAAGCAAAAGCCTTTATCTACGATGAGACGATCGCCAAAACCCCAGGATTGATGTTTGCTTTTATGTGGTGGTTTGAACGGTTGAACCCGAAATATGCAATATAGTTGCCAAAATAGCGTTTATGCTTGTGCCTAGGGTGTTTGTGAAAATTTTCACCCCAAGGGCATTTCTTCCCTTTGGTCAGGGCAGGTTAATCGATGATTTTCTCGCAAATACCCTAGGTGCAATGATAAGTGCTAGTTTAGCAATCTCCTATTTTGGTTTATTATTTTAGCGTAATGTTTGTTACTTTTTTGTGTATTTTATGAAAAGTGTATATTCAACGCCAGACCCATGGAGCAGTAAATGGAAGAGATAAATATGAGTAAAAGTTTGGTTTCATCACCTGGTCCTAAACTTTCAATGCTTCGCTATAACTCTTTAGACTCTTTTGATATAATAGAGAGATAAAGCTATTTGGGTGTTTATTTCATTGGGGTAGCCTAAGCATCAAAGGAGAAACCATGTCAGCCCAAGCTATAGAGTATTACACCTATGATGACTATAAAGAGTGGGAGGGGGAGTGGGAGCTGATAGATGGTATCCCCTTGGCCATGTCACCTGCTCCGCTCAGAAGACATCAGGGTATAGCTACAGTTATAATAGCAGAACTACATAATCAGCTAGAGGCGTGCCAAGAGTGTGAAGTCTTAGGAGAGATAGACTACAAAGTGAGTGATGATACTATCTTGAAGCCTGATATTGTCTTGACCTGTGGTGAGACCAACGAGAGCTATCTCACCAAAGCACCAGAGATTATCGTAGAGATTATCTCTAAATCCACAGCCAAACGAGATGAGAAATATAAGTTTGAGATTTATGAAAGAGAGAAAGTCAACTACTACATACTCCTCTACCCCAATGACCTAAGAGCCAAAATATACAGACTCAAAGGGTCAAAATATGACAAAGAGGGTGACTTTCTGCAAGAGAGCTATAGTTTTGAAGAGACTACATGTGAGATAACCCTAGACTTTGCACGAGTATTTAAGCGGTTTAGGTAAACTAGGTAGGAGGTAGGCT
>JAYEOM010000062.1:0-14306 GCA_034722955.1 Campylobacterota bacterium | reverse complement strand
TGCCGTCACTGTTTGTTTTTAGGAACTGTCCTTTGATTGGTTTTCTTTCAAGGTAGACAATGGTATTGAGAGTAGGGGTCAGGTAACAACTACAACTAATTAGTTGTAGTTGTTACCTGATCCCTGCTGCCCTGCTGCCTATCATCAACCAACTGCACTCCATGCTAGAAAGTCAATATTAGATAAAAGCATTCAAGCAACTATTTTCAGCAAATACAATAATCATTTTGATATTATATTGATCAGAAAACAGTTAGGAGACTATATGAGGAGTAAGTATTGAAAAAAATATTGATCACCAATGATGATGGGTACGAATCCCAAGGGTTGCTTGCTCTCATCGAAGCACTGCGACCTCTAGGTCAAGTCACTGTCGTAGCACCTGCGATGGAAAAATCTGCTTGTGGACACTCGCTCACTTTGACTAGACCGCTTCGTTTCGTAGGTGTGGATGACGACTTTTACAAACTTGATGATGGAACCCCTACTGACTGTGTATTTCTTGCTCTGCATAAACTCTATGATGAAGATGACAAACCAGACATAGTCATCTCAGGCATCAACAAAGGTGCGAATATGGGTGAGGATATCACCTACTCCGGCACGGCTTCTGCTGCCATGGAGGCTGTGCTTCAGGGGATACCTGCCATAGCTATCTCACAAGTCTGTATCGACAAGTGCCAAAATATAGATGCCCTAGGGTACGACTTGGCACAAGATACGATCGCAGATATTATCAAGCGAATCCTTGATGACAGGTTTCCGCTACCGGAGAGAAAGTTTCTCAATATCAATATCCCTCCGATCCAAAGCAAACAGTGCAAAGGCTATAAGATCACCCGTGCAGGCAATCGATATTATGGCAATGATGCACATACACACCGCAATCCACGAGGGATAGAGTACTTTTGGATTGGATTGCCCCATTTGGACTGGCTCAACACAGATGGGCATATGACTGATTTTGAAGCTACAAATCAAGACTTTGTATCCATCACGCCTGTACATCTGGATATGACTAGTTATGATGATATCAGCTCTCTGGAAGCTTGGCTGTGAGATATCAGCGATGCAAACTTCTTTTTGGAGATGACTTTGAGGCACTTCAGCGAACCAAGGTACTGATACTTGGTGTCGGTGGTGTCGGTGGCTATGCACTAGACTGTCTCTACAGAAGTGGTGTGACGGATATCACTATCATCGACTACGATACTTATGAGATAAGCAACCAAAACAGACAGATAGGCAGTGATGCTACAGGAGCCTACAAGACAGAGGTACTCACAAAACTATACCCCGGTATCACGGCGATAGACCAACAGATGGATATAGCATGGGTTCACTCATTTGACTTTGATCCATATGATCTCGTCATAGATGCAGCTGATACCAGCAGAGTCAAGATAGAGATCGCCAAAAAAGTCTACAAGAAGCTCATCATGTCACTAGGATCTGCCAAACGCTACGAAACCAGCAAGATCGAAGTGGCATCTATCTGGAAGAGCCACGGTGATGCATTGGGGAGAAAAATCAGAAATGAGTTAAAGAGAGCCAAATTTGATAGGAACTTCACCGTTGTATTTTCACCGGAACAAGACAAGTGCAAAGAGAAAGGCAGTTGTGTAGCAGTAACAGGTGCTTTTGGTCTGACGATCTGCTCCGAAGCGATCAAGAGGATTATCAAGCAATAATATATCTTTAGATATACTTTAGTCCTAGCTAATAATAAAGGAATCTATCCATGTCCTATACTATCCTAAATAGCTCAAACCTCTCAAAATACCTCCTCTCTATACCTGATATAAAAACCTATTTTGAGAGTGATGAACTTCTCATCGATGAGATAGGTGATGGCAATCTAAACTTCGTCTATCTTGTGACCTCTGCCGAGGATGAAAATAGACAGCTCATAGTCAAACAGGCAGTTCCATATCTCCGTTGTGTGGGTGAGAGCTACCCACTCTCAAAGGATCGTATGCTTTATGAGATCCGCTCACTTGAGAAGTTTGCAGAGCTGAGTTGTCATATACCAAAGATCTACTATAGTGATGAGGAGATGAGTCTTATCATTATGGAGTATCTAGGAGAGCATATCATCATGCGTCAGGGGATGATAGAGGGTATTGAGTATCCTCACTTTGCTGCACATATCAGTAGCTATATGGCTCATACTCTATTTAAAACCTCCTCTCTCTACCTCTCTAGTGCAGAGAAACGACTCCTGAGTGAACAGTTCATCGGCAATGCAGAGCTATGCAAACTCACAGAGGATTTTGTCTTTACTGCTCCCTTTATGGAGGATGAGACCAATGCCAAGTTGCCAGAGATCAGTGATGAGCATATACGCCTCTCTCAGGATGAAGATCTCAAAGTCAAAATCCTGCAACTCAAATATAAATTTATGACCCAAAATGATGCACTCGTACATGGAGACTTGCATACAGGCTCTATCATGCTCAACCCAAAAGAGACCTATGTTATCGACTCAGAGTTTGCTTTTATGGGTCCTATGGGTTTCGATATCGGTGCATTGATCGCCAACTTGGTGATGAGCTGGGTTTCACATAGTCTGCAGGATAGAGACCGTGACTATACCGCATGGATAGAGGAGACGCTAAGAGAGGTTTGGGAGATGTTCAAGCGAGAGTTTCTTCTCCTGTGGGATGAGACTCCGCAGAGTGCCCTGCTCACCCCGAGTTTTGCTGATAGATCAATACTCTCTGCCTATCAAGAGGGCTTCATGAAGAGACTACTTCAAGATAGTATAGGTTTCGCAGGGTGCAAGATCATCCGCCGACAGTTTGGTATCGCAGGTGTAGAGGATATCCGTGGGATAGAAGATGATGCCATTAGAGAAGAGGCAAATCGTTTGGCTATTTGCATTGGAGAGAGATTTGTGAAAAAGTATCAAGAGATAGAGAGCATAGATGAGATCTTTGAAATGATCTCTTTGAACTCTCAGAGTAAATTTAATGCAGAGTAAAATTAATATAGGAGTTTAGTATGAATATCGAATCCTTAACAGCATTTTTTATGTGGTCTACTATTATCAATGGAGCTATATTTTTATATTGGGTATTTTTTATCCTCTTTATACCTGATTTTATCTATCGTATGCAGAGCAGATGGTTCTCTATCCCTAGAGAGACTTATGATGTCGTGATATACTCATTTTTAGGACTCTTTAAAATATTTTTTGTTATTTTCAGCCTCTCACCATATCTGGCTCTTTTGATAATTGGCAAATAGATGAGAGATAGAGAATTGATATTATAAAATAGTAAGGACAAGAATGCAAAAAAGATACAAACCCTTATGGCTCACCGACTCAGGTGATCTGGAAGTGCTGGATCAACGATACTTGCCACATGAGACGAAAACCAGATTGATCACAACTGGAGATGAGGCTTGTGAAGCTATATCTGACATGACAGTACGAGGTGCCGGTGTCATCGGAAATGTAGCGGCTATGGGGGTCTATCTACTCGTACGAGAGTTTGGAGATGATATAGATGGTATCCGTGAGGGAGCATCCAAGCTAAGAGCATCACGACCTACAGCAGTCAACCTTATGTGGGCCGTAGATAGGATGTTATCTGTCATAGAGGAGAGTAGTGACAGACTCAATGATGCCAAAGCAGAGGCGATTGCTATCTGCGATGAAGATGTGCAGCGAAGCCGAGAGATAGGAGAGATCGGATGTGATATCATAGAGGAGATCATGAGAGATAGAGATCTAGAGAGTATAAATATCCTCACTCACTGCAATGCAGGCTGGCTCGCCATCATCGATAGCGGTACAGCACTAGCCCCCATCTATGAAGCACATCGCAGAGGTATATCGATCCATGTCTGGGTAGATGAGACACGACCACGCAACCAAGGAGCCAACCTCACATCTTGGGAACTCCTCAATGCAGGTATAGATCATACTATCATAGCAGACAACACAGGAGGACACCTGATGCAGCACAAGCAAGTCGATATGGTCATCACGGGGGCTGACCGTGTGACTCGTTGTGGTGATGCGGCCAACAAAATAGGGACTTACCTCAAAGCCCTAGCAGCCAAAGACAATGGTGTACCTTTCTATGTAGCTCTTCCTCTGAGTACCTTTGATTTTGATCTATGTGATGGGGCAGCAGAGATCGATATAGAGATACGAAGCGAGGATGAGATACATATCATGCGTGGCATAGATGCTGATGGCTCCATCTCTGAAGTTCGCGTGACACCGGTAGGAGCAAAAGGGGTAAACTACGGCTTTGATGTTACCCCTGCTAGACTCATCACAGGACTCATCACAGAAGCAGGTCTCATCCCAGCTAAAGAGAAGAGCATAGAGGAGTTACGATGATAGATCCAGAATTGGAGGGGGTAGTCAAGTACGAAGTCCAGCACCTATCCACCCCCTCGGAGAAGTTCAAAGGATACAAAAAACTCGAAGCACTGCGACGGAGACTTCATGCATTGGGGCTTATTGGTGAAAAGGATGGCATAGGGTATGGCAACATATCTATGCGAGACAGAGAGGGCGGATCTTTTTTTATCACTGCTACACAGACAGGATCACACTCCAACCTCTCGGCTAAGTACTATACAGAGATCAGCTCTTATGATTTCGATGCATTCAAGGTTGTCTCACAAGGTGACTATCCACCGAGCAGTGAAGCCCTCAGCCATGCCATGGTCTATGAGTTAGCTCCCGAGATCGGTGTAGTCATCCACTTCCATTCACTTGCTCTATGGGAATTCCTGATAGAGAGAGATATACTCTTCACCACAGCCCAATACGGTACAGCCGAAATGATCACAGAGATAGATGAACTTTATCAAACCCACGATCCCCTTATCGACAATGCTTTTGTCATGAGAGGACATAGAGAGGGAGTGATGGTCTTCGGACGAGACTTAGAAGAGGCAGAGCTGACACTAGATGGATTTATAGGGGCTTATCTGGTTTTCCACTATAGACACTAACTATCCCTTAAGGGAGTATCTAAATGACTACTTTAGTCATGACATTAACCAATAGAGGAGTCCTTAAGTCTTTACTGCTATAATATTTTATATCCTTTATAAAAAGAGTATTTTATGAATAAAGATACCAAGAGAAAGCTGCAAGAAGAGATCAAATATTTTCAGAGTTATCATGCCAATAGTATCAAAAATATAGAATTTCTAGTCTCAAATATTGTTAAGGATCAGAAAAAAACTTGTATTGCGTTAACAGATTGTGATCTATATAAATGGCTAGAAGAGAATAAAATCTTACTCAATCAAGTCTTCGGTCCAGGTGGCATAGGTTATCTATATGATGAGCATAAAGAGTGGCATATCGAGAGTGAGAAAATATGTACTATTTTAGCCAACGATACCCCCAAAGGATTCACTGCAAAACTTTTCGGGAAAAAGAGAAAAATCACTCCAGAAGAGATGGATAAAGTCAAATTCCACCTATATGAACTTCAAGAGCATACCAAGCAGATCAACAACCGGTTCGTAAAAATGGAGAGACGAATCAATGCCATACCGGATGACTCATAACCTTGACCTGTAGCTCTACTCTCTACTCTCTCTAGAGAGGCGATCAACCATCTTTATACTATCCATAGCATTGGTAAGTATCTGCTTTGTTGATGTGAGTGGTTTCATCCTGAGGTTAGTATCTTTCTTATCCAAGCTCTCATCCATCACAACCTCCATCACCTCTCTCTCTAACTCTTGATAGATCTCATTTAGTTTTTTTTCTATAAAATTTATATCCATTTTTCTACCTTGATATTATTTAGTATGGTTTATTTTTGTTTTGGTCTGAATATCTTGATGATCTCTTCGTTGGCTTCCATATAGTTGCCGCCTATCAGATCGATACAGTATGGTACAGCAGGGAAAACAGCATCGAGACACTCTCTGATGGATTTGGGTTTTCCTGGGAGATTGATGATCAATGATTTTTTGCATATACCTGCTGTCTGACGAGACAATATAGCGGTAGGGACATACTGTAGACTCACAGCTCTCATCTGCTCACCAAAGCCGGGCAGTAGTTTGTCACATACACGCTCTGTAGCCTCTGTCGTGACATCTCTAGGGGCAGGACCGGTACCACCTGTCGTTACGATAAGATCGCACTTCATGTTTGCCAAACCGATCAAAGTGTTCTCTATCAACTCCTGCTCATCAGCGATACAGCGATACTCATACTCACACTCATTTAGCAGATACTCTCTCATCGTCTCCATAATCGCTACACCAGAAATATCTTCATATATCCCTCGACTAGCTCGATCACTTGTCGTAACTACACCAATTTTTATCTTCTCCATTGTTCATCCTTGTAAAATATCTCAAAACTATAGCTTAGATCTGCTTATGAGTACCTCTCAAATACTCTTTAACCCAAATTGTGCAATAGAGTTGCTAAAATAGCGTTTAGGGATAAACAAAAAATTTTAAGGATATAAACGATGAGTATCTATGATGAGTTAATGACGCGAAGCAGTGGAGCTTGTGAACTCTGTACCTCTACTGAAAGCTTGAGCATCTATGAAGTACCGCCTTCCAGTGGTAGTGCATCAGAGTCTATTTTGGTATGCGGTAGCTGCCTAGAGCAGATCGAAGATCCACAAAAGAGCGACCCAAACCATTGGCGTTGTCTCAATGATAGTATGTGGAGTCAAGAGCCAGCTGTCCAAGTGGTGGTATATCGTATGTTGACGCGTATCGCAGATGAGGGGTGGCCGCAAGATCTCCTAGATATGCTATATATGGAAGCAGAAGTCAAAAGTTGGGCAGATGCTTGGGGTGAAGAGATAACAGACCATATAGACCCGACTAGAGATAGCAATGGTGCACTGCTTGAGGGTGGAGATAGTGTCACTATCATCAAGGATCTTGAAGTCAAAGGTGCAGGCTTTACTGCCAAGCGTGGAACTGTCGTCAAAAATATCTCACTTACAGATAATCCAGAGCAGATAGAGGGACGCGTCAATGGTACACGCATCGTCTTACTCTCCAAGTTTCTCAAAAAGGTATAAGAGTAATAGGAGTATAATTGATCTATACAATTTGTTATAAAAGGATAATAGATGGAAATCATTCAAGATGATGATCAGAAAATATTTGAGATAGATGGAGATACCATCTCGTTAGATGAGCTCATGCAAGTCTATATGGAGACAAAATCAAACGATGATGCAGTAATCAAAGCTGTAAAGAAGAGAACTGATGAACGAGCACTCAAGCCATATCAAGCTGAACTGATCAAATTGCAAAGACATATCGAAAACACCAATCAGAAGATGATCATTCTATTTGAGGGGCGTGATGCAGCAGGAAAAGGCGGAACCATACGACGAGTCGCTAGGTATATGAATGAGAAGCACTATCGTATAGTAGCCCTAGGCAAGCCAACAGATGAACAGAAAACACAGTGGTTTTACCAAAAATATATTTCTCACTTTCCACGAGCCGGAGAGATCGTTCTATTTGACCGCAGTTGGTACAATAGAGCGATGGTAGAGTCTGTCTTTGGCTTCTGTTCCCAGAAAGAGTATGATGACTTTATGAAGGGGGTCAAAGGATTTGAAAAAGATTTGACAAGACAGGGTGTCATCCTCATAAAACTCTACTTCTCTGTGACCAAAGATGAGCAGGCTAGAAGATTTGAGAGGAGAAAAACCGATCCGCTCAGACAGTGGAAACTTAGTGAGATCGATGTACAGGCACAGGATAGATGGGATGACTTCACCAATACCAAATATGAGATGCTCAAGCGAACCAATTCACACAATGCTCCTTGGACTGTTATCAGATCAAATGTTAAGCAACAGGCTAGACTTGAAGCGATAAAAGTGATCTTGAACTCAGTGAACTATGAAGATAGAAATATGGATTTGGACTATACTCTCAATCCTCAGGTTGTAATATCAGGTGCTAGAGAGATAGAGATTATGGATGCACAGAGAAGCAGCAATGGCAAATTTATCGGATAGCCCTATGGAGCATAGATGATGAATGGCACACTCAGGAAAAATATCAGAAGCGGTCTTGATGTAGGTATCATCCTCAAAGAGGATCAATCTACAGGCACTATCACTTATGGAGTAGTGCGTGACATACTCACCAAGTCACCACAGCACCCTCATGGGATCAAAGTACGACTGATGAGTCGTGAAGTTGGTCGGGTCAAAGAGATCGTCAAATAGAATCTTTTTTCTCCATATCCTCTATCAACACCACTTCGCCGAAGGGGGTCTCTCTCTCCTCAGGCATCACCCAGAGTAGATCATAGGGTGGCTCTTCTGTTGGAAATGTCCCCATACCATCGGTAAAGTACAGTAGTAGCGTAGGATAATCTATCATCTTATCTATATAGTCAAAAACAGGTCTGAAGTCTGTCCCGCCCCGCCCCTTGATACCGTAGCTAAGTCTCTCTCCAGGGAGGAAAATCTCATGCGACTGTATCTTGGCATCAGCGACTATGATATCTATCTCATAGTTAGGATACTGCTGTGTGATCGACTCTACTTCTCCCAAAAAAACTCCTAAAAGGTTCTCATCTACAGATCCGGAACTATCGATCGCAATCACGATAGACAATAGATCTGAGCTGAGACTAGGTAGATAGATACCCCTATAGAGATACTTTCTATTAGGTGGCATAAAGGAGAAACTACTCTTGGCATGTGATGCTATATAGCGGTATAGTATCTCTCTCCAGTCTACCTGATGGCTAAAAGCTTGTGGTATAACAAATTTGAGATCTTTAGGCAGCGTCCCTTGACGGTTCATCTTTTTGAAAACCTGCTCCAAGAACTCCTCATCGATCTCTACATCTCTATGCTCTTGACTCTCTTCTGCTTGATCTCTCTGACGATCCAGACCATCTTGATCATCCTGTGGCTCTGTAGACTCATCTTGGACTATCTCTTCATCGCTGATCTCTGATCGGAGTATCTCATATATCTCCTCTGCATACATACCCTCAAAACGCTCTTGATAGTTAGCTCTTGGCGGAAGCTCCAAACCGTTTGCGAGCAACATACTGTTGATAGTGTAGTCAGTAGATAGTTGCCATAGTCTATCCTGACGACTAGCCACTCTAGCTTGGTGCTTGAGGATGGCATGCATAGCACCATTGGCTAGAGCAAACTCTATATCCTCCACTCTAGCTTCATCAAAGTAGTCATCACTGTATTGCAGTGTCGCTCCATCAGATATAAATGACTCTATATCTCCACTCTTCTCTATCTGCAGAGATGATGCTATAGTACCAAAGTATGGATGATCGAGCATAAGTTTTGCTTTTGCTTTTGCTATCTTATCTCGGTAGTTCATAGATTATACCAAGAGATAGGCAAACTTCTGCACCCAATCACCCCATAGCGGAGAGCCTTCAATATCGATACCATTGAGCTGCATATCTTTTACGAGCATGATGGAGTATTCCGCAGGGATATTCATAGATAACTTCAAGATATTATCTATATGTTTATCATTCGAGGAGTCTCTCAGGGCATTGATCAGACCGATACTTAGTGCTATCATGATCTTGGGATCATCACTATCGTCTATCTCCTCTATATCACCATTTAGGATGGAGTTTAGATCAGGCAGCTGCTTCATCACACGCTTGAAGCTGATATAGTTTATCGCACCTTCACGCCCGACAGCCCCACTGATACTATCTAATATCAAACTATCTTGGATATCACTCTTGATGATAGTATCGACATACTCCCAAGATCTAGGTGTAGCAAAACTCTTCTCGTTGCTAGTGGGGTCAAAGGTAAACAGCATCTCTTTATCAAAAGCCAAAAATGAGATGATAGAGGCATCTATACCTTTAGCAAAAGCCCAAATCTTCCAATCTTCAAAATCAACCTCCATCTCAAAGTGAACAAATCGATTTGCCAATGGCGGTGGCATCTTATATATCACCCCTCTATCATTTTCTCTATTACCCGCAGCGATAATACTCCACCCATCAGGCAGCTGATACTCCCCTACTCTCCTATCTAAGATAAGCTGATATGCTGAGGCTTGTACTGCCGGAGGAGCTGTATTGATCTCATCGAGAAAAAGTATCCCTTGACTCTCATCATCCTCTTTTGGGAGGAAACTAGGCTTCGCCCAAACCCCTTCCCTGCTCTGCTCATCAAAAAATGGTATCCCCTTCAGGTCAGTAGGATCTAGCAGTGATAGCCTCAGATCTATGAACTTGAGACTATTCTCCCTCGCAATCTCTTTGACGATAGATGATTTACCTATACCCGGTGCTCCCCAGATAAAAACAGGTAGTTTTTTGATTATAAGCTGGTTGATAACAGTAGTAATTTCACTGGCTTTCATGATTAGGACTCTTTTTTATACATCCTAACATATCTTTACTAAAAAAACATTGTACAAATATTTTTACTTTAAGATAAAGTTTGTTAAAATATTATTATATCTTATAGAAGGATTAGTCCGTGCAAAACGACCATGTTATTGAACTGTTGACCCAAAAAGATGCTCAGAAAAAAAAGAGCCGAATTCCAGCGAGATTGGATCTCCTGCAGAGTGTTACTGGATTGGTATTGGCAATTTTTATGATATTTCATATGCTATTTGTCTCTACGATACTCATCAGCAAAGATTTTATGATGGCTGTCACTCAGGCTTTTGAGCTTAGTTTCATCTTTGAGGGGGGCAGCAGTATACCTGTCTTCATCTCTATTGCTACCGTATTTGTGATATTTATCCTTCATGCATTTTTGGCTATGAGGAAGTTTCCTATCTCATACCGTGAAGCTATGCGTCTGCGTACTCACTCAGGACTTATGAATCATAGTGATACCAAGCTATGGATCATCCAAGCTATCACAGGATTTGCCCTCTTGTTTCTAGGCTCTATACACCTCTATATTATGCTCACCAACCCTGGCAATATCGGTCCTTATGCATCATCAGATAGAGTCTATAGTGACTGGATGTGGCCTCTATATATAGTGTTGCTAATAGCTGTAGAGTTTCACGGCTCTATCGGTCTCTATCGCTTGAGTCTCAAGTGGGGATGGTACTCAGATGCCACCGCCGAAGAGAGCAGAAAAAAACTCAAAAAAGCCAAGATAATACTCACAACTGTTATGCTCGTACTAGGAGCTATGACACTAATAGCCTATATGAAGATAGGGGCAGAGCATCAAGCAAACTATGGTGAGAGATACACCCAGACAAGCCAACAATCGGAGCAGAAATAATGAAGATAATATACACAGATGCCCTTATAGTAGGTGGAGGATTGGCAGGATTGCGTACAGCCATAGCCACCAAAGAGAAAGGGTTAGATACCATCGTACTCAGCATGGTGCCCGTCAAACGCTCACACTCCGCAGCAGCACAAGGTGGTATGCAAGCCAGCCTAGGCAATACCGTGATGAGTCAAGGCGATAACGAAGATGTGCATTTTGGAGATACTGTCAGAGGGAGTGACTGGGGGTGTGACCAAGAT
Organism: Campylobacterota bacterium; assembly: GCA_034722955.1. Classification (GTDB taxonomy): domain Bacteria; phylum Campylobacterota; class Campylobacteria; order Campylobacterales; family Sulfurovaceae; genus SZUA-451. The sequence continues at coordinate 2,809 of JAYEOM010000062.1, read as the reverse complement.
GTCGCACGGATGTTTGTCACCACTGCACCCAAAGCTATCCGCGAATTAGCCGCTTGGGGTGTGCCGTGGACGCGTATAGGCAAAGGTGATAGAGATGTCATCATCAACTCCAAAAAAGAGACGATCACAGAGAGTGATGAAGCTCACGGACTCATCAACTCACGAGACTTTGGAGGCACTAAAAAGTGGCGTACCTGCTACACGGCAGATGCTACAGGTCACACGATGCTCTTTGCTGTGGCAAATGAAGCCCTCAAAAGGGATGTTATCATTCACGATAAAAAAGAGGCTATCTCCATCATTCACGAAGATGGCAAGTGTGCAGGTGTGATAGTGCGTGACCTTAAAAACGGTGATCTTATAGCCTATATCGCCAAAGGCACGATGATAGCCACAGGTGGATATGGACGCATATATAAGCAGTCTACCAATGCCACTATCTGCAAAGGTGTAGGTGTAGCCATAGCCTTGGAGACAGGTATTGCCACACTAGGCAACATGGAAGCCGTACAGTTCCACCCAACTCCTATCGTCCCATCAGGTATACTTCTCACCGAGGGGTGTAGGGGTGATGGAGGGATACTGCGTGATAGGGATGGCTATCGGTTTATGCCAGACTATGAGCCAGAGAAGAAAGAGTTAGCTAGTAGAGATGTAGTGAGTCGCAGGATGATAGAGCATATCAGAGCAGGCAAAGGTGTAGACTCCCCGTATGGTCAGCACCTGTGGCTGGATATATCTATACTAGGACGAGAGCATATAGAGAAAAATCTAAGAGATGTACAAGATATCTCCAAGACTTTTAACGGTATAGACCCAGCAGATGAGGGAGCCAAAGGGTGGATGCCAGTCCTACCTATGCAACACTACTCTATGGGCGGTATCCGCACCAAAGCCACAGGAGAGAGTACCACTATGCAGGGGCTTTTCTGTGCTGGTGAAGCCTCTTGTTGGGACCTGCATGGGTTCAACCGTCTAGGAGGCAACTCTGTGAGTGAGGCTGTTGTATCTGGCATGATAGTAGGTGAGTATTTTGCCAACTACTGTCACGATACACATCTCACGGCAAATACTGAAACTATAGAGAAGTTTTTAGAAGATCAGTCTGACTATCTTGATGAGATTTTAGCCTATAATGGAGATGAAAATATCTTTGATATCAAAGATGCTATGAGAAACATCATGCAAGATGAAGTAGGGATATTTCGCAATGGCGAAGGACTCAAAAAAGCTGTAGATGAGCTAGAAGAGCTACTCAAAAAGAGCAAACAGATCAATGTAGGCTCCAAGATACGAGGGAACAACCCTGAACTCAATGAAGCTTACAGAGTACCAAAAATGCTCAAACTAGCTCTTTGTGTAGCTAGAGGGGCGTTAGAGCGAACAGAGAGTAGAGGAGCTCACTATCGTGAGGACTACACCAAAAGAGATGATGCCAACTGGCTCAGGAGGACGATAACCACTTGGGAAAAGCCAGATGACACACTGCCTACTATCACCTATGAGGAGATAGATATATCCACCATGGAGCTAGCCCCTGCCTTTAGAGGATATGGACGCAAAGGCTCACTGATAGAAAATCCCCTAAGCTCAAAAAGAGCCGAAGAGATAGAGAGTATCAAAGAGAAGCTAACAGGGTGCGATAGGTTTGAGCTGCAGGATGCGCTTATGCCTTATGAGCTACCGCTAAATTTCAAAGATAAAAACGAGAGAGTAGGAGTAGGATATGAATAGTAACCATTCACTAGATAAGACCCAAGGCAGAGAGGTGACTCTCACTATCTTCCGATACGACCCAAACAGTAGCGAATCTACCCCAAGATACCAAGACTACACCCTCACAGAGACCCCAGGGATGACACTCTACATAGCACTAACCAAAATCGCTACGAGTATAGATCACGACTTGAGTTTTGACTTTGTCTGTAGAGCCGGTATATGCGGTAGCTGCTCGATGGTAGTCAACGGTCGCCCAAGATTGGCTTGCAAAACTCTCACAAGTGAGTTTGAAGATGGCAAGATAACTCTATCGCCTCTCCCGACATTTCAACATATAAAAGACCTCTCCATCGATACAGGCAACTGGATGAATGCGATGAGTATCAAAGTAGAGAGCTGGATACACACCACTGAGCAGACCGATATATCCAAACTAGAAAAACCCATAGAGCCTAGCGTAGCCGATGAGGTCTTTGAGCTTGACCGCTGCATAGAGTGCGGTATCTGTCTAGCTAGCTGCTCTACTAGGATAATGAAAGAGGATTTTGTAGGTGCAGTAGGATTAAACCGCTCCGCAAGATTTGCCATAGACCCACACGACGAGAGAACAGATGATGACTTCTACGAACTCATAGGCGACGATAACGGAGTATTTGGCTGCATGACCCTACTAGGATGCCAAGACCACTGCCCAAAAGATCTGCCACTACAGACAAAGATAGCCTATATGAGACGCAAAATGGCAGGGGTGAGGTAGATCTGTTTTTGGTAACTTCCTAAGGGTAGCCTAATTGCCTAATGGTTGCAACCGTAGGGTCTATTTATAGACCATCTATTCAATTGGTTTCAACGGTTTTTGTTTGCATGTGATTGGTCGGTGAACCGACCCTACACAAAATACAACCTATACAACCTATCAATCTATTTTCAAATATCTTATACTCCATTTTAGAGATGATATAATTAAGGAGTCAGGTAACAACTACAACTAAGTATTCATAATCTATACTACCAAACAAAGGAGATAGTGATGCCAAGAAAACCACGCATAGAGATAGCAGGTTATTATCATATCATCAATAGAGGGGTA
>JAYEOM010000061.1:0-14532 GCA_034722955.1 Campylobacterota bacterium | reverse complement strand
GACAATACTATAGCTTGACTACATGTGTAGTTCTAGAGCAATTGTGTAGATTTTATGCTTCATTCCCTAGGAGCCTGCCAGACTCCTAGACAAAAGCTATAGATATTAGATGAGTATTTCTCAGTTTAAGCTTATTATAGCAATATCAAGTGTATGATTCCGCATTTTTAAAAGGGGGTTGTCTATGATCTATTCATTTGTTGGATTTGCTTCTATAGTACTTTTTATTATCGCTTATCTGATGATATCTTTTGAGGAGAAGATCTCCATCAACAAATCAAAACCTGCACTTTTAGCCGGTATCTTGATCTATGTTATGATCGCTTCTCATTATGTATTTTATGGGATGGATATCGCACCATTGCAAGAAAATATGCATCATTTGATCGTTGAGATAGCATCTATCTACTTCTTTTTGTTTGTTGCGATGACATATGTAGAGTCTCTAATCGAAAGGAATGTTTTTGAAGCCTTAAAATATAGATTGCTGCAAAAAGGATACAACTTTAAAAAACTCTTTTGGGTGACTGGATTTATCGCATTTTTCTTAAGTCCGGTTGCAGATAACTTGACTACTGCACTAGTCCTATCTACAGTTTTGCTGACACTTGAGCACCACAACAAACAATTTTTGATCTTAGGAGCTATCAATGTCGTCGTCGCTGCCAATGCCGGTGGAGCATGGTCACCTTTTGGAGATATCACAACACTGATGGTCTGGACAGCAGGGAAAGGTACATTTTCCCAATTCTTATTTCTCTTTCCTGCTAGTTTTATCGGCTGGATGGCTACGGCATATCTACTCTCCAGATTTCTACCAGAGGGTTCACCAACTGACAAAGATAATAGCAGTGCTTGCAGGAGACCCGAAGATGCCAAGATCAAAAGAGGAGGTGTAGTGATCATCTTTCTGGGTATTCTCACTATTGTTATGGCTGTCTCTATTCATCAGATATTGCACTTACCTGCTTTTTGGGGTATGATGTTGGGGCTTGGAGTGCTTGGTTTTTACTCCACTTACCTGAAGAAGAAGTACAAAGAACGCATATGGATCTTTCGCCGTATGGCAGAGGTAGAAAATGATACGCTACTCTTCTTTTTTGGACTCTTGTCAGCTGTAGCAGGACTCTCATATATCGGCTATATCGGTATGGCTGCCAATATTTATAATGAACTAGACCCTTTTTGGGTCAATATTCTGATCGGTATCTTATCTGCGGTCGTTGATAATATACCTCTGATGTTTGCCGTACTCAAAGCAGATCCAGTTATGGATACCAACCAATGGATGCTCATCACCTTGACTGCGGGTATCGGAGGGTCACTTATCAGTTTCGGATCGGCTGCCGGTGTCGGTGTTATGGGTAGACTTCGAGGTATATATACTGTAGGAGCACACATGAGATACGCTTGTTCCATCATGGTGGGATACATAATCTCTATTGTAATCTTCTATCTTCAGTTTGAAGTATTTGGAGTTAGTCTTCCAAAATAGATATAAAATGAAAAACAATACTTACCTCCTCGCTATTATCATTTTGCTATTGAGTGGATGCACAAATAGAAACCTGCCGCTACAGCACAAGCTGCCTTCAGTCTGTACTATTTATGATATGAAGCAGGCTCGTTGTATCGATGAGAGAGAGCTGGTAAAGCGTCTCGCTCCATATCGTGTAGTTTTTATCGGTGACCATCATGCTAAGTCGGATCATCATAAAAACATAGCAAGTATCATCACCAAGATCAACGAAACAGGTCGTCATATCTCACTGGCAAATGAGTGGTTTTTGCCTGAGGACAATGCACTGCTGAAATACTATGCAGATAGATCATTTGGTGGTGATTTTCTTCAGAGAATCGAGTGGAAGAGAAAGGCAGGGTACGGTTTTGACTCTTATGCCCCGATCTACAATGCCATAGAGAGAGCAGATGGAGGACTATATGGTATCAATCTATCTCGCAAATCAAGAAAACATATCTCTGATGGCAACCATACAAGTATGACCAAGGAGGAGAAAAAGTTCTATCACTCACTCGACTTGAATATGGCAGCACATAGAGAGATGCTCAGCCCCTTCTTCTCTCACTGCCACTCACTAAGAGAGGGGGAGAGTAGAGCTACTTGTACAGAGAGGATGTATAGGGTGCAGGTTGCTTGGGATAGCTATATGGCCAAGGAGTCAGCACTATTGGCAGATAGATTGCTGCACCGTCGCAGTGATCTACTGATGGTTTTTGCCGGCTCTATGCATTTTTCCCATGGCTTGGGGATTAATGCACGCTTTGCACGGTTGAGTCGTGAACCATTTGTCACTATCGCACCTATAGCCACCGGTATGGATAGAGTCGATGTAGGCGAAGCAGATTTTTTGTTGTTTTACCTGCCTTAATTTTGATCATACTCGATCGGATCCTTGACTCTGGCCTGTTCAAACCCTCTCAATCTAAGTCGGCAGCTGTCACATATACCACACGCCTTATCCTCTGATTGGTAGCAGCTCCAAGTATCCTCTAGCGGCACAGAGAGAGTGATCGCTTTGGCTACAATCTGACTCTTCTTCATCGCTACAAGTGGCATCTTGATCTTTAGTTTGGTCTCATCCCGTGTTCCCAAATCTATCGCTTTTTCCATAGCTTGGATGTAGCTCTCCCTACAGTCAGGATATCCGCTGCTATCCTCCTCTACTACACCTATATATAGTGCTTTGGCTTGGTGTTTTTCTGCGATGGCAGAAGCTATAGAGAGAAAGATACCGTTTCTAAAGGGCACATAAGTCACAGGTACACCACTCTCTATACCTCCTGTAGGTACCGGTATCGAGCTGTCCGTCAATGCAGAGGCACCGATCTGCGAGAAAAAATCCAAATCTACCTCATAATCTTTGATCGCTCCTAAATCTTTTGATATTTTGCGAAAACAGTGAAGCTCTCTCTCTTGAGTCCTCTGTCCATAGTTGAAGTGGACTCCGATGATCTCATACCCCTCATCCTTGGCGATGGCTGCACTCAGCGCACTATCCATTCCCCCTGAAATAATACAAATAGCTATTTTAGACATACTGTTTTGATCCTTTATTGATTGTTGCTACTCTAATTTTACCAATATTAGATATAATTCCTCTATGTCAATAGTAGTAGAGAATCAAACTAACTTTTCACTCCCTATCGTAACACTTGAAGCTATCGCAACTTCTCTAACCCAAAGAGAGATCGAACTTATCGTCTGTGACAATGATACTATACAGCAGATCAATGCAGAGTATAGAGGTATCGATCGTCCTACTGATGTATTGAGTTTTCCTCTTGAGGGGGATTTTGATGAATTTCCGTTAGGTTCGATAGTCATGTCATCAGATATTATAATCCAGAGAGCCCAAGAGCTAGGGCATACTGCCAAGGAGGAGAGTCTACTCCTCTTTATTCATGCTCTTTTGCATCTGCTTGGATTTGATCATGAAGTAGACAATGGAGAGATGCGTATAGAGGAGGAGAGGGTGATCAGAGCATTTGATCTACCCAAAAGTTTGATCATCCGTACAGAAAACCAATAGGAGCAACACCATGAATTTTGTTATTTTTGTCATAGCAATGGCATCACTGATCTGGGGAGCCGATCTACTTGTGAGAGAGAGCGAACGAATCGCTTTGAGATTTAAGATCTCAGAATTTGTCATAGGTGCAACACTGATAGCATTGGGTACTAGTCTGCCTGAGATGGCTGCAAGTATAGCTGCGAGTGCCGACAGTAAGCCACAGATAGCTATCGCCAATGTCATAGGTAGTAATATCCTCAATATCACTATGGTACTAGGTACGATTTTTATCATATCCAAAAGCATTAGTCCGGATAGAGACTTTTTCGCCAAAGATAGTACTTGGGCAATGGTACCTGTATTGGTCTTTATATTGATGATATTTGATGGGATTATATCGCGTTTTGATGCTATACTGCTTCTGCTTTTGATGGGTGCATATATCATGTTCCTTCTACGAGAAGCTAGAGGTATCATATCTGATCAGATTGATGATATAGAGGATGAGCTTGCAGAGGAGAGTAGCAGAGTATTCTCTTGGGGTCGATCTATCCCACTCATCATAGCTGGACTCGCTATGATCATAGTAGGTGCTAACTTTACTATCGAGAGTGCTTCAGCCATCGCAAAAGATTTTGGTATATCAGAGTGGGTGATCGGTATCATTATGATCAGTTTAGGAACTTCTCTGCCTGAGTTGGTAGTAAGTATCTCAGCCTCACTCAAGGGCAAAGTTGATATGGCTATCGGAAATATCATAGGGTCCAATATGGCAAATACTACGATTGTACTATCAGCAGCTGCACTCACCCAGCCTATGCAGTTCGAAGTTTCAGACTATCTATTTGATATCACTACAATGCTATTTGCTACACTTATGCTGGTCTTTATCACTGCCAACAAGCTCTACACCAAGCCAGCAGGTATCAGTCTATTTATTGTATTGGGACTATTTCTAGAGCATACCATCTCTGTGATGAAGATCTAAATCGGAGGAAGTGTTTCACTCTCATTTCTATCCATATTTAACAGTTTAGCAGCAGTAGTGTTGGTATCTTTGGCAAAATACCCTTTGGCATACATCCACCTGTAGATATCAGCAACTACCGGTCCATTGGTTCCACCTCCATGTCCTCCATGCTCTACTAGCGTAGTCACAATATATTTCGGATCCTTAAAGGGTGCATAAGTTGTCAAGAGAGCATGAGATCGCTGCCAATACTCCATACTGTGCTCTTTTTGACGATCGACTACATTTTGTGCTATAGCTACAACCTGTGATGTTCCTGTCTTTCCGGCTACAGTGATAGGCAGATCTCTCAAGTGTTTATATGCTGTACCATGCGGTGTATTGCAGACATCATACATGCCGGCATGTATCCTCTTCATCAAATCGGGATTTAATGCTACATGTTTTATCTCAGGGGTGACAGGGGTACCATTGATTACTTTGGCAAAGCGAGGTGTGACTAAGTTGCCAGTTGCCAAGAGATTGGTATATCGTGCCAACTGCATAGGAGTGACACTATCATACCCTTGACCTATAGATGCTATCACTGTTTCACCCATATACCAAGGTTGTTTAAATCGTTTCATCTTCCACGCTTTGTCTGGAATGATACCATTATATTCACGAGGCAGATCAACGCCCGTCTTGATGCCTAACCCAAGCGATTTGAGTGTTTTTGACATAAAATCAATACCGATCTCTAAACTCTTGTTATAAAAGAAGACATCACAACTCTCTCGTATAGCTTTACGAAGATTTACTTTGCCATGACCATGTTTTTTCCAGCATCTAAATTTATGGCGGCTTTTGCCGATGGTGATCCATCCACTGCAGCGCTCATTGGCATCTATATTGCCTTTGGGAGAGAGGGAGTCAGCTATGGCAACCCCCATCTTGATAGTTGATCCAGGGGGATAAGTCCCATGTACAAGTCTGTTGGTAAATGGATGTTCTGGATCCTCCTGGAGTATATTCCAATTCTTTTTGCTGATGCCGCCAACGAACATATTGGGATCATATGTAGGTGCACTAACAGCAGCGATGATCTCTCCATTTGTTCGCATGACTATCACTACTCCAGCCATCTTCTTCATGCGCTTATAGATCATCATCTGCATATCCATATCAAGATTTAGTACTAGATTTTGGTTTTCGATAGGTTTTTCATATTTTAATACATCAACCTCTTGATTGGTAGCAGTGACCTTGGTGATAGTGTGACCTAACTCTCCTTGTAGAGTTTTATTATAGTAGTACTCCAGACCAGCTTTCCCTACTACTCCCACTTGATCAACAACAAAGTCTTTGTCATTCTCTTTTTCATTTGAGCGACCGGTATAGCCTACTATGTGTGCTGCATATTTGCCATAAGGGTAGTATCGCTTGGTCTCTGCTTCGATCTTGATATCTTCATCAAGACTGAGTACAGGGTAGGCATGCATCATATCTCTATAGCGTACAAAATCTATCACTTTGATATATTTGTGATTATAGGCAGAACTAGCCTTTTTATAAACTTTGAGCATGATGGTTTTGTTGAGATCGGGAAAAGTATCTATGAGATTATCTACAACTTGATTGAGTCGTTCTCCGCCCTTTTTCAGGTGCGGGGTGATAGAGATAGAAAATCCGATACGGTTCATAGCCAATAGTTTGCCGCTGATATCTATAATTTCACCCCTAAGAGGCTTGAGATAATGCTTTCGTTCGATATTCTCTTTGGCTAACTCTTGGTAGTAATAGGTTGATTTAATACTAATCTGATATAACCTGACAATCATAATCCCCCATATGATAAAGAGGAGCAGAAATATAATCTTGTATTTCATAATAAAAACACCATAAGCATATCAAAAACAAAAGAGTAGATAAGAAGCTGATCAATAACAATACTCGACTCATCAAAGATAAAATCATATCCCAACAGGAGAATAAAATAGAATAGATCAATAAAAACAACTGAAAGTAGTGCAATACAGAGTTGACATTTTTTAAGTATATAGAGATGCGGATATATAGTTAGATAGTAGAGTATAACCGTCACAATTGTGAGAAAAAGTGGTAGAGAGAGGTTGACCTCTAGGTTCATCAGGTAGATTATACCTATAAAAATATAAGACTTTTTAACTCTCTCCAGTCCCAATATCAATACATATCCCATAAACCCAATCATAAGTGGTAAAAAGACATAGATAGATATCAGCATAGGATAAAAAACTATAAAAGAGATGACTATAGTCCAAAGGAGTATAGACCATATGGGATTGGCACTATTTTCGAATATTAACATCTCTATCGAAGCTTATAGACTAATGAGACTTCATTACAAATAGGAAAATGAATACACTTGATGCAGTCAGCCCAAATTTTGTGTTCAGGAATACTCTCTTTGCTTATCTCTGTAAAGTTCATCTTTTGAAAAAATTCAGGAAGATAAGTCAATACAAGAACCTCTTCTGATACACCAAGTGCTTGAGCCTCTTTGAGTGTAAATGCAACAAGCTTTTGACCTACTGTCTCTCCTCTATGTGCTTCTGAGACGATCAAACTTCTGATCTCAGCAAGGCGAGGTGAGTGGATATGCAGTGCAGCATACCCCAGCAACTCTCCGCCTTTTTTTGCCAAAACATAAGATCTAATATTGGTGGATACCTCATCTTCACTGCGATGAAGTATAACTCCATCCTTGACCTCTGATGCAACTAGCAGTTGCATTTGCGGTATATCTGATAGTTTGGCTTTGACTAACTCTACCACTCTCTCTCTCCAAATACACTCTCAAATATCTCTCGATGCACTCTCTCTTGACCACTCTTTTTAAAGTTGGACAAGGTGATAGCATTTGGAAAATCTCGTTTGAGTTTTGCACGCTCTTTTTGATTTAGCTTGTCTATCTTGGTAAAGACAGTTAAATATTTCTGATCAGGTCTGATAAACTCTGAGATATACTGTACGACATCTTTATCTATCTGTGCATGAGGATGTCTCGCATCACGCAGATGGATATAGAGCCTGATGGAGAGACGGTTTTTGATGAACTCTACAAGATTTTTCTGCCACACCTCCTTGAGTGTTTTGGAAACTTTTGCATATCCAAATCCGGGAAGATCGACATATCTAACTCTGTAATCCTCCTCTGCCCATCGGTACCGAACTTCAAAAAAATTGATCAACTGTGTTTTTCCCGGTGTTGATGAACTTTTTGCTAAGTTTTTTCTCGAAGTTAGGGTATTGATACTTGAACTTTTACCAACATTGGAGCGTCCTAGGAAGACTATCTCGCTCGTAGTGTCATCAAGAGAGTCGTGGATACTCTGTGCAGATTTGATAAAGTTGGCATCAACTGCCCGAAGTCTACTCATCACTTCTTCTCTGTATCAAATGTAAATTTGATAGGCTTTTTGTTATCCCCTTTGACGCTAGCCTCTCCTGTTATAGTATTGATCTCAATGATATTTCCTTTGATATGACGATCTTTTATGATATCATTTATGATGGCATTACCAGCAAAAAGATACTCTGATGTTTTAGGGTAGAAGGTTACTTTGTGTGCTTTTCCTTTATAGTGACTCTCGTCTCTGAAGATTTCAAAAGTTGCTTTACCTATCGCATCATACTGAATAGTCTCATTGTTATCATCAAAATAGACGATGAGTTCATCACTGTGTATCCAGCTTTTCTCCTGTTTGACCAAAACATCATCAATAAAATGTGCCTGTTTCTCAGAGTCTTTGGCATAGAAGTTTTTGGAAGTCACTTCAACTTTTTCGCCATAGAGCAAAAATGGAATAAGAAGGGTAATGAGTATGTTTTTCATAGTGATGCACCTATTTTTTTGGATATTATAACATTTCAATCATAAGGGGAGTACTACTATCTATCCTTACCGGTATAAAAAACTGCATCAACTCTCTCTGCGGTTGCAATTTCCTCTTTGATATCATATTTGAGATTGACTCCTTTTATGATATTTTTATTGATATAGGCTACAAAAGGACTCGTTATATAAAAGAGATCTTTCTCTTTATCATATATAGCATGTTCGGCCTTGTAGCTATATCCGCTCTTCTGCAGCAGTGTTACATTCTCATCAAGATAAAACAGATCACCTCTATTGCGACCATATCTAGACTTCAGTTCTTTTGCACGCTTTCCAGTGTAGTCGAGATTGGTCAAGATGAGTTGACCATTCTCTTTGACACTATAGTCGGTATAGAGTCTGCTAACTACAGCAGTTGTATTGACCTCTATAGTTATAGAATTAAATACTTCAACCTCTTTAGTAGATATATTTTGTTTTGCTTTTTCATTTTTTGCTTTGATAAGGTAGGAGACAGCCAGCATCAGAAGTATCATTCCGATAGCTAACCACTCTATCCTGATATGTTTAGTCATCTATGCTAGCCATAGCTTTAGGTACTTCTCTTCAAGTCCCTCTCTCTTGATCAGATATTCGATCATCTCTCGTACCGCACCATCTCCGCCTTTGCGAGTCAGTATCACAGTAGCGATCCTCTCTACATAATTACTAGCATCACTCGGTACAAAAGATATACCTGCTGCTTTGAGCATGTTGTAGTCATTGAGATCATCACCTATGGCAGCTACATTTTCTATAGAGATATCGAGTCTCTCCATCAACTTATTGAGCTGTGCAAGCTTATCATCACAACCTTGATAAAAATGCTCTATATGCAACTCCTTGGCTCGTCTCTCTACGATACGGGAGCTTCTGCCCGTTATAATAGCTACTTTTTTCCCTAGCCTCTTCCATGAAACAATAGCAAGACCATCTTTGACACTGAAAGATTTGATCTCATCACCATTTTCACTGTATGTGATGTCACTATTGGTCATCGTACCATCAACATCCAGAACTATCAATTCGATACTCATAGTACACCTTTGGTGCTTGGTACACCCGCATTTTTATTGGGTGCTACAGCACGACGAAGGGAGACTGCCAATGTTTTGAATGCAGCCTCTATGATATGGTGTCTATTTTTTCCTCTTTGGTATATGAGGTGCAGTGTCATAGGTGCATTAAAAGCCAATGCTCTGAAAAACTCCTCCACTAGCTCTACATCAAATAGACCGACTTTCCCGTCTACAGGTAGTTCAAAGAGTAAAAAAGCTCTATTTGAGAGGTCCATATCACAGCTCACAGCAGCTTCATCCATCACTACAGTTGCATTTCCAAACCTCTCTATCTCGCGGACTGGGTAGATCGCCTGTTTGAGTGCCTGCCCGATCACTATACCGACATCCTCTACTGTATGATGATCATCGATATGTATATCTCCTCTACAGTTTACCTCCAAGTCGATATGGGCATGCTTGGTAAATGCCTCTAGCATATGATCAAAAAATCCTACCCCAGTATCTATCTTTGCATTGCCTTTTCCATAGAGATTTAGCTTTACATTGATCTGTGTCTCTTTCGTCTCTCTCATCACTTCTACCATAATCACTCTCCATTAATTTCTTACTATAAATGCCCCAGCAAGCCCATGCTGATCTCTAAAATCCATCGCCTCCTCTTCAGAAGCAAAGCCCATTAGCCATACACGATAGAGTGGTGTTCCCTCTTCATCATGCATCTTCTTGATGACAGATCTGTATCTACTATCCAGACTGGCATGACTCCTCTTGTATATCTTCGCACCCTCAAGTCGTCTGAACGCACCGACTTGGATACCAAAATTGGTAAGTCTGATCCGCTGTTTGGATTTTGGCAATCTTTTTACTGTGGTAAGGGTTTGAATCTTTCCGGCAAATCCAAGTACCTTTATCTGTACTTTGGCGATCCCCATACGATCCAAACCGATCTCTTTACCTGCCCTATAGCTACAGTCTATAATGCGTCCTCTGACAAAAGGACCTCTATCGTTGATGCGAACTATTGTGCTTTTGCCATTTTGGAGATTGGATACTTTGACCATAGTATTCATCGGCCAGGTTTTATGTGCTGCTGTTCGTGCATGCATATTGTACCTCTCTCCACTGCTAGTCTGCTTTCCATGAAAGTTTGGACCATACCAACTAGAGACTCCCCTCATCTTTTGACCGAGCCTGACATAGGTCGGATGATAACGCTTTCCTTTTATTTTATAGCTTTTTTGGGTTGCCGGTGTTCCATTTTTATATTTTTTGGAGGCACATCCGGTAAAATTCAGTATCAGAAGAGATATGATCAGAGAGAGTATTGCCCTATTGGTGGTTATTTGCATGGTACTTGATCCTCTATCGTACTAATTTAGAAGCAAATTATCTCCATATTTATCTTTCATAAAGATTATAAGGCTTCTGTCAGCCATTCCAGTTTGAAAATTGGTTAAATACTTTTTTTGTCACCGGTATCACCAAGACTTGACCACTATATATATCATCTTTTATTTTGGGATTAAATATAGCTATTTCACTTACCGAGGTACGGTATCTGTATGCGATCTCCCTCAAGTTCTCTTTCTGTTTGACGACATGAGAGAGGTAGTGAGTTTTTGAGTATCTCTGAAGCTCCTTTTGGAGTGTGTATATCGCATAAAAGTCAACAACCTTCATATTGGGTATATTCATCTTGTAGGAGGGTAGTTTCACAGGTACGATACCATCTTTGAAGTGGTGATTTAGTTTGAGTAGATCTTTTGGTTTCATATTGATCATCTTGGCGATATGCTCAAGACTCTCACCGGGATCTATCTCTACCTGCACTACATCTTTGCCATAGAGCTGTATCACTGCATCCCCCATATCCTCTAGTCCTAGTGATACATTTTCTCCGATCATCGCAACTAGTAGTATCTTTTTGATGTAGTTGCGTGTCTCTTTGGGGATATAGCCTGCACCATCCTGCATCAAGATAGAGATATCATCAGTTCCAGCTTTTTGGATACCTCTCTTCAGTCTCCCCTCGCCACAGTTGTATGCCATCGCTACAAGATACCATTTGCCAAAATCTCTGTATAGTTTATGCATATAGTTCATCGCCGCACTAGTTGCCAAGATAGGATCAAGACGCTCATCAAAATCAGAGTTTACATTTAGATTGTACTGTTTTGCTGTAGCCTCCATAAATTGCCAAATCCCTACGGCATTTTTGCTAGATACACTCTCTCTATTGAAACCCGACTCTATCATAGACATATATACAAAGAGATCAGAGAGACCATCCTGTATCAGCATGCTTTTAAAGGTAGGGATCAGATATCCGCCTCTCTTGAGTGAGTTTTTATAAAATCTCTCATAAATATTGTGATTTGTTTTAAGAAATTGACTAAATGAATCATCATATATATAGCTATTGTCTACATCAAACTCACTAAAGACATAACTATAACTAGGATATTTATCTACGAGAGGCATTGCCCAAGATGAGATAGAGAACAGTAGTATAAAAAGAGTACTTTTCATTCTAGCTCCTATATTGATCTCATATAATATAGTAATTTTTCTTAATTTAAAATAGTTCTTTCACAAATATAGTAAACTCTATTGAGACTATTATTAATATTATGTTATTATTCACAAAACCTTACTTTATGGAGAACATAGATGGATATTACTAAAATCGGTTATGGTGAAAACCCTGATGCAATCAAAGCGATCATTGAGGTACCACTCAACTCAAGTATTAAATTTGAAATTGACAAAGACTCTGGTGCAGTAGAGGTCGATAGAGTACTATACTCTGCTGTATGCTACCCAGCAAACTACGGTTTCGTAGCAGATACACTCTCTGATGATGGTGACCCTGCAGATATACTAGTACTTTGTGATTATGTACTTCCTTCGGCTTCGGTTATCAAGTGTCGTTTGGTCGGTGTGTTGATGACAGAGGATGAGAGTGGTGGAGATGAAAAACTGCTCGCAGTACCTACAGAGAAGATCGATCCAACATATAAAGATATCAAAGATCTCAATGATATACCCGAACATACACTCAACCGTATCAAGAACTTCTTTGAGACTTACAAAATGCTTGAACCAAATAAATGGGTCAAAGTATCTGGCTTCCAAGACAAAGCAGCCGCAACAGCTATACTAGATAAGGCTATCAAAAACTACAAAGCATAACCATATAAAGTGTGAATAGTAGGGTGTAAATATTTTTACACCCCACCTACTCGTTCATAAGCTGGAGCTTATGAGCACCTATCGGAGTAGATATAGTTAAAATCCTACCCAATGCCTCCATCTTCACCAGTAATATCTTGCAATACAGTGTAAGCATGGTTGATTGCCATAGCTATAGAGCCACCACTTTTGTAAACTATATCTCCTACTATGTAGAGGCTATCCACTGTTGTCTCATATTTATCATTTATAATTGGCATATCGTTATCATCTAGCTCCATGTTTGATTTCCTAAAAAAATCAACAGGTGTTGTTCCGCCAAGTGCATAGATAACTCTATCATATATAGTCGAAAAGCCAGTGCTATAGTTTACTTTTACTCTACCCTCTTCATTTTCAAGTGAGTCTATGTTTGTGCTATACCGTACTCTCAGTCTCTCTTCTTGGTCATAACGCTCTATCATCTCTTGGTTTATATCATTGATTTTAGAGAAGCTATCTCTTCTGTAAGATAGAGTTATGGTGTTTATAGTACTGAGTTGACAAGCATACTCTACAGCAGAGTCCCCTCCACCTACAACAAGTATCTTTTCATGTCCCCTACACTCATAGGGGTTGTAGTTTACAAACTTTTTAATAGATGGCGGTATCTTATAAGATGGCTTATTGGGTTTTCCCATTCTTCCTATGGAGACCACGACATGTTCACTTTGAAAATATCCTTGAGGAGTGACAACAGTAAAAAACTCACCATCTTTAGTAACTCTATCTACTTCACAGTTAAATATGGTGTCAATAGAATCACTATCTAAAAGAGTCTCAAAGTAATCTAGTGTACTCTCTTTTGTACCATCAAAAAACTCTACATTGCCCTCCATATCTACTGTTTGACCTTGCCAATCCTTGTCTACCCTTTTAGAGTCTTTGTAGTATTGACGAATAGTTTGAGAGTGGTTTTCTCCCTTTTCTATAAACAACACCTTCTTCATACCAAAAAGTGAACCCTCAACAGCTGAGGCAATACCCCCTGGTCCTCCACCTACAATAATAAGATTATAAAGATTTTCCATAGTAACACTCCTTATATATAAATATAATATTATTATATCATAATTAAATCTATTGTGTAGGAGTTGTTTTGTTTTGCTCTACTTGAGAACTACATCCCTGCAGTTCAATCTCCACTTTTATGATATAATGTAAATAGAAAACAAGTTATTTTTAAATTGAGATTGCTAACTATCTTGGCTTGCCTAAGTCGGCTATTTCAATGGTTATCAAAATTCACAAAAGTGGAGATTGAACGGTAGGTGTGTTTTTAAACTTTTTAACTTCTCTCATTACTAAACTTCGCTAAGATATAATTTAATAATTTTTAATACTTGGAACAACACATATGGTAAAAGTAAAACAAGAAGAGTCGATAGAAAAACAACTATGGAAAGCCGCAGATAAACTACGAAAAAATATAGATGCCGCAGAGTATAAGCATGTGGTAATGGGGCTTGTGTTTTTAAAATATATCTCTGATAGTTTTGAAGAACTTTACAACAAACTTGAAGCTGGCGAGGGTGAGTATGTAGGTGCTGACCCTGAAGATATAGATGAGTACAAAGCAGAAAATGTGTTTTTTGTACCACCTACTGCTAGGTGGTCATTTCTTCTCTCAAATGCCAAACTACCAAATATCGGAAAGATTGTTGATGAGGCTATGGATGCCATAGAGAAAGAAAATAGCTCTTTAAAAGGAGTTCTACCAAAAGTATTTGCAAGAGATAATCTTGATAGTAAATCTCTAGGAGGTCTAATCGACCTTATAGGAAACATAGCCTTTGGAGATGCAAAAGCTAGAAGTGCCGATGTACTAGGTCATGTATTTGAGTACTTTTTAGGTGAGTTTGCACTTGCTGAGGGTAA